>CAZFFG010000066.1:0-10258 GCA_964518275.1 uncultured bacterium
CCAGCGCCTTCAGGCGGTCCCAGTAGAAGACCTTGCCGGCGTCGCCGCGGCCGCCCGTCCAGGGGACGATGGCGCCCTGCGCGATGGAGAGGTCCGGGTCGGGAACGATGAGGTCGGGGTCGAACTGCTGCAGGTAACCGAGGCCCGCGCAGTTGCCGCACGCGCCGTAGGGGGCGTTGAACGAGAAGGTGCGCGGCTCCATCTCCTCGAGGAACGTGCCGTGCTCCGGGCAGGCGAAGTTCTCGGAGAAGAGCTCGTCCAGCTCGTCGTCGGGCAGGAAGGCGCGCATGAGGCCCTCGCCCTTGGCCAGCGCCAGCTCCACCGACTCGGCTATGCGCGAGCGGTCGTCCTCGCTGAGGACCACGCGGTCTATCACGATGTCGATGTCGTGCTTCTCGAAGCGCTCGAGGTCCGCCTCCAGCGCTTGGTCCACGGTCTGCACCAGCCCGTCCACCCGCACGCGGGTGAAGCCTTCCTTCTTGATCTCGGTGAAGAGCTTGCGGTACTCGCCCTTGCGGCCGCGCACCACGGGCGCCAGCAGCAGCGCACGCTTCTCCGCGAAGCGGTTGAGCAGCTGGTCCACGATCTCGGAGCTGGACTGGCGCTCGATGACCCGTCCGCAGACGGGGCAGTGCGGCGTGCCCACGCGCGCGAAGAGCAGGCGCAGGTAATCGTGGATCTCGGTGACGGTGCCCACCGTGGAGCGGGGGTTATGGCTGGTGGTCTTCTGGTCGATGCTGATGGCCGGGCTCAGGCCCTCGATGGAGTCAACGTCGGGCTTGTCCATGATGCCGAGGAACTGGCGCGCGTAGGCCGAGAGGCTCTCGACGTAACGGCGCTGCCCCTCCGCGTACACGGTGTCGAAGGCGAGCGTGGACTTTCCGGAACCGGATACTCCGGTAAAAACGATGAACTTGTTGCGGGGGAGCTCAAGGTCGACGTTCTTGAGGTTGTGTGCGCGTGCCCCGCGAATGATGAGGTCCTGCAAGGTTCCTCCCCTACACGCTTACGTAGGCATGTGGACGAATCAGAACGGGCGCCGTCTCCGGCGCGGTAGCGCGGCAGTATACCAGAGCGGCGTGCGTTCCCTGACTGCGGAGCCGACACTGCGCTTCCTGCGGTAAACTGGTTCAACACAAGGAGGCGTTACGAGTGACTACCGCTGCCACTAACGGACTGGGGGCTCCGACCAACCTAAGGGTCGATGTAGATAGGCTCCTCGGCGTTTTCGGGATCATCTTCGGTTTCCTAGCTACCTTCATGGTCGGCATCTTCTGGTCCATGGGCGCTGTCATCCTGCTCACGGGCGAGGGCGGCACCATCCAACAACTCGACCTGCAGGGCCTGTGGCGCACGCTCTTCTGGGCGTTCCCCTTCGTGGCCGGTGGCTCCGTCGTGCTGGCGCTCGGTGCGTTCGCTGTGAAGCGTTACAAGGAGGCTGCCGGCGTGGCGGCTCTGCCCGCCATCGGCGTGCTCCTCTACTACCTGGCGCTCATCCAGCTCCGCTGACGCACGCCTGAGCCCTTTCTCGCAGAGCGGAGGAACCATGAGACTCACTTACTTGGGGCACGCCGGCGTGAACCTGGAGTTCCAGAGCGGCGGGCGCGACCATAACCTGGTCATCGACCCCTTCGTTACCGGTAACCCGAACACGCCGGTAGAGCTCGGCAGCCTCTCGCCGGATCACGTGCTGGTCACGCACGCTCATGGCGACCACTGGGGCGACGTGCCGGCGCTGGCCGAGCGCACGGGCGCCACGGTCATCGGCACGGCCGAGATCGCCGGCTACGCCGAGGGGCTCGGGCTGAAGGCTCACGGCATGAACGTGGGCGGCACGCACGTCTTCCCGTTCGGCAAGGTGCGTCTCACGCCCGCGTGGCACTCGAGCTCCTTCCCAGACGGCACTTACGGCGGCATGCCCACGGGCATCGTGCTCGACGTGGGCGGCTACCGCATCTACCATGCGGGCGACACCGCGCTCTTCTCCGACATGCGCCTCATCGGCGACCTCGGTCTAGACTTAGCGCTCTTACCCATCGGCGACAACTACACCATGGGACCGGCCGACGCCGTGGAGGCCATCAAGCTTCTCCGGCCCAAGTACGTCATGCCTATCCACTTCGACACCTTCCCGCTACTGGCGCAGGACGCGGGCGCCTTCAAGCGGCTGGTGGAGGAGAGCACCTCGGCGCGCGTTCTGGTGCTGAAGCCCGGCGCAACCGCCCAGCTCAACGAGCAGTTCGCGCGGGCACGATAACTACGCGTTTCACACGAAGGGGGACAGAGGAGCGGGATGCCTAAGGCCGGGGACGATCAGCAGTTCGTGCCAACTGGATACAAGATCGTGTCCAAGCTCGGCTCGGGGCAGACCTCGCACGTGTTCCTCGCGGAGCACGGCGTTTTCGGTCAGGTGGCGCTGAAGCTGCCGCGGCCGGAGCTGGCCGTGAGGCCCGTGCTCAAGCGCATGTTCGAGAGCGAGGTGGCCATCACCGTCAAGCTCTCGCACCGCAACGTGGTGGCAGCTTTCGACGGTTTCCCCACCGGTACGGGCGCCTTCCTTGCCCTCGAGTACTGCGGCGGCGGCACGCTCGACCAGCACCTGCTGGAGCGCGGCCGCTTGCCGCTACCGCGCTGCTACGAGCTCATCGTGCAGGTGGCCGACGGCCTCACGCACGCCCATTCCCGGCAGGTGTTGCACCGCGACGTGAAGCCCGCCAACGTGTTCCTCACCGATCAGGGCGAGGCTAAGCTCGGCGACTTCGGCACGGGCGTCTTCATGGGTGAGGACAGCGAGGCGCGCGTGGGCACGGCGTTCTACATGGCGCCCGAGGTGTTCGAGGGGCGCTCGGCCGGTGCGTTGTCCGACATCTACTCCCTCGGCATCCTGGCGTACGAGGCCATCGCTGGTGAGCGGCCGTTCGTGGGCACGTCTTACGACGCCCTGATGGTGGCGCACCACACGGAGGTGCCGCGCGACATCCGGCGCCTCAGGCCCGACATCTCCACGCAGATGGTGCGAGTGGTCTCGAAGGCCATGGCCCGCGACCCGCAGAAGCGCTTCGCGTCGGCAGGTGAGTTCGCGCAGGCCGTGCGCGAGGCCGCCGGCATGACCCAACCAGTCCAGCAGCAGGTGGAGGCGCCGCCGCTCACCGGTCGCTCCAGCCGCACCAGCCAGAAGCAGGAGCAAGACGGGGCTGCCGGTGGGAGCAGGCGGCGCGGCCCGTTCGGCTGGTTCAGGAAGCGCCGCTAGCCGCGCATGGGTTCATGGGCTTCACCCTCGGGGCGAGGCCACTGGTACCCTTATTCCTGAGTTCGCGGGTCGGGTAGTTGCGGGCCGTGACTCGGGTATACTCAAAGTCGGAATGAGTCCTAGAAAGGGCCTGGGTTCGTCCAGGCGCCGCTAGGGCGGCTAGGCAACGCGGTTTTCAGGGGCAGAACGAGGCCCACGAGAGGTGCATAGATGAGTGACAAGACGCTCGAGATCCGGAACCTTCACGCTCGCATCGTAGACGGCGAGACCATCCTCAAGGGGGTCGACCTGGTGGTGCCGCGCGGTGAGGTGCACGCGCTCATGGGCCCCAACGGCTCCGGCAAGTCCACGCTGGCCAAGATCATCGCCGGCGACCCCCAGTACGAAGTCACCGACGGCGACATCGTGCTCGAAGGCCAATCCATCCTCGAGATGGAGCCCGACGAGCGCGCCCGCGAGGGTCTCTACCTGGCCTTCCAGTACCCCGTCGAGGTGCCCGGCGTGAGCATCGCCAACTTCCTGCGCCTAGCGCTCAACGCGCGCCGCGAGGAAGGCGACGAGATCGGCGTCATGGAGTTCTACCAGAAGCTGCAGGCGGCAGTTAAGAACCTCAACTGGGACGACAGCATCATCGAACGCAACCTGCACGAGGGCTTCTCGGGCGGCGAGAAGAAGCGCTCCGAGATCCTGCAGCTGCTCGTTCTGGAGCCGCGTTACGCCATCCTCGACGAGACCGACTCCGGCCTCGACGTCGACGCCCTCAAGGTCGTTTCACAGGGCGTGAACGCCGCCCGCGGCCCCGACTTCGGCGCGCTCGTCATCACCCACTACCAGCGCCTGCTCAACTACATCGTGCCCGACAAGGTGCACGTGATGGTCGATGGCCGCGTGGTGCGCACCGGCCCCAAGGAGCTCGCCATGGAGCTCGACCAGAAGGGTTACGAGTGGATCCGCGAAGCGGTCGGGGCTTGACCCACTTGAGTAACTCGCCTTCGAGCAACACCTCCCGGCCCTCGGGCCGGTCTCCGGACGGAGGGACACATGTCCGACGTTAACGATATCCATCCAGACGCAGCCAAGCTGGAGGGCATGCGCCACACGGATCAGTACAACTTCAAGCTGGCGGAAGATTACTTCTTCAAGTCTGAGCGTGGCCTCACCAAGCGCGTCATCGAACAGATCAGCTACTACAAGGGCGAACCGCAGTGGATGCTCGACTTCCGCCTGCGCGCCTTCGAGATCGCCGAGAAGAAGGGGCGTCCCAAGTGGGGACCCAACCTCGACGACCTCAACTTCGACGAGATCTTCTTCTACGTGCGCCCCACCGAGCAGCAGCAGACGGCCGGCTCCTGGGACGACATCCCTGAAGAGGTGCGCCGCACCTACGAACGCCTCGGCGTGCCGCAGGCCGAGCAGCGCGCTCTGGCCGGCGTGGGTGCCCAGTACGAGTCCGAGATGGTGTACCACAACCTCAAGGAGGAGTGGGAGAAGCTCGGCGTCATCTTCCTCGACACCGATACGGGTCTGAAGGAGCACCCCGAGATCTTCCGCGAGCACTTCGCCACCGTGGTGCCGCCGGAGGACAACTACTTCGCGGCCGTGAACAGCGCAGTGTGGTCGGGCGGGTCGTTCGTGTACGTGCCCGAAGGCGTGCACGTGGACGTGCCGCTGCAGGCGTACTTCCTGCTGAACGCTCAGAACATCGGGCAGTTCGAGCGTACGCTCATCATCGGCGCGCCCGGCTCCAAGTTCCACTACATCGAGGGCTGCACGGCTCCCGCCTACACCAGCAACTCCTTCCACTCGGGCGTCATCGAGATCGTGTGCCAGGAAGGCTCCGACGTTCGCTACTCCACCATCCAGAACTGGTCGCACAACGTGTACAACCTCGTCACGCAGCGCGCCATCGTGGAGAAGGACGCCAGCATGGGCTGGCTCGACGGCAACCTGGGCTCCAAGGTCACCATGAAGTACCCGAGCACCTACCTGGTGGGCGAGCGCGCGCACGGCGAGATCCTCTCCATCGCCTTCGCCACCGACGGTCAGCACCAGGACGCCGGCGCCAAGGTCATCCACGCAGCCCCGCACACCACCTCCAGCGTGGTGTCCAAGTCCATCTCCAAGACGGGCGGGCGCTCCAGCTACCGCGGCCTCGTGCAGATCCACGAGGGCGCCACCGGCGCGCGCTCCAACGTCGACTGCGACGCGCTGCTGCTCGACGAGACCGCCCGCACCGACACCTTCCCCTACATCGAGATCAACGAGAAGACTGCTCACGTGGGCCACGAGGCCACCGTCAGCAAGCTCGACGACGAGCAGATCTTCTACCTCATGACCCGCGGTCTGGGCGAAGAAGAAGCCATGGCGCTCATCGTGCGCGGCTTCCTCGACCCTGTGGCCAAGGAGCTGCCGCTCGAGTACGCGGTGGAACTGAACCGCCTCATCGAGCTCGAGATGGAGGGCAGCGTCGGATGAGCGCCACCCTAACCGACAACCCCAACGTCACCGCCGCGGCCGTGGCCGCCATCAGCGAGCGCTACGCCGAGCCCGACTGGTTGCGCACGGAGCGCGAGGCGGCCTTCCGCTCGTACGAGAGCACGCCGTTCCCCACGGAACGCACCGAGGAGTGGCGCTACACGCAGCTGAAACGCTTCGACTTCTCCGGCCTGGAGCTCGCCAAGGAGCCTAAGGACGAGAGCATCTCGGAGCGCATCCGCATGCGCATCGACGACTCCGACGCCGAAGGTGTGATGGTGCATAAGGGCAACAAGGTAGTGCACCGTCAGGCCAACATCAAGGAAGCCGGCGTCGTGTTCACCGACCTACGCACGGCCATCAAGGAGCACGAGGAGCTCGTGAAGCAGCACCTCTACTCCGTCGTGAACGCCACCCAGACCAAGTACACGGCCCTCAACTCCGCGCTGTGGGAGAACGGCACCTTCGTGTACGTGCCCGCCAACGTGGAAGTAGAGCTGCCGCTCGGCGCCTTCACCACCGCCGACGCCGGCGGGGTGGGCCTGGGCCGCACCCTCATCGTGGTCGACGTGAACGCGCGCCTCACCTTCCTCGACGAGTTCACCTCCGACCCGTTCGAGGGGCACCTGTTCTTCGACGCCGCCACCGAGATCGTCCTCAAGGACGGCGCCAAGCTGCGCTACGTCAGCCTCCAGAACTGGAGCCGCAACGTGGCGCACATCAACAAGCTGCGCGCCCACTTAGGCCGCGATTCGCGCCTGGAGTCCGTAACGGTGAGCTTGGGCGGCGACGCCGCCCGCGTGGAGGTAGAGAGCCAGCTCGAGGGCCCCGGCTCCGAGAGCGAGATGCTCGGCCTCTACTTCGCCGACGAGGGGCAGCACTTCAACCAGTTCACCCTGCAGCACCACTCCACCGAGCGGGGCTTCTCGGACGTGCTCTTCAAGGGCGCCGTGCGCGACGCCAGCAGCTCCACCTACTCCGGCATGATCGTGGTCGACCCGGGTGCCCAGAAGACGGACGCCTACCAGACCAACCGCAACCTGCTGCTGGACGAGGAGTCCGAAGTGGTTTCCATCCCGCAGCTCGAGATCGCCGCTAACGACGTGAAGTGCTCGCACGGCAGCACCACCGGCCCCGTGCCCGAGGACCAGCGCTTCTACCTCATGAGTCGCGGCCTCACGCCCGAAGTGGCGGAGCACCTGCTCGTCACGGGCTTCCTCTACGAGGTCATGAGCCGCGTCACTCTGCCCAAGGTGGCCGAGTACGTGGAGCGCGTAGTGCAGGCCAAGCTCGGCGTGCCGGGCGTGAAAGAGAAGCTGTGAGTTCCGCGGGGGCCGAAGGGCAGCCCAGCGCTACTGAGTCGACGTTCGACGTCGGCTCAGTAGCCGACTTCCCAGAAGGCAGCATCACCGCTCGCACCGTGGCGGATACCGACATCATCGTGGTGTGCCAGGGTGGCGAGTTCTTCGCCATGCCCGACCGCTGCACGCACCAGCGCTACCCGCTGAACGACGGCGAGCTGCTGGAGGGCAAGATCCGCTGCGTGCACCACGGCGCCACCTTCGACCTGCGCAGCGGCCGCGCCACCCTGCCGGCCATCAAGAAGATCCAGCTCTTCCAAGCCGCTGAGCAGGACGGACGCGTGGTGGTCACGCTGCAGGAAGCCTAGCGCTCCCTTAGTAGCACGACGACGCTGGCCTGCACGTGGTCCGGCGCCAACCCCTCGCTCGTCTTGAAAGTCACGCCCACCCGCTGCGGTGGCAGCGCCAGCAGGTCTGCCACCGCAGCGGCTATTGCCTCGCGCCGAGCGCCCAGCTTCGGAGCGTCCAGCGTGACCACCGCCGCCACGTTCACTATCTCGAAGTCGGCGGTCTGCCGCGCCTTCTCAAGCACCGCGGCTACTATGCGGCGACTATCGAGGCCCTCGAAGGCTGGGTCGCTAGGCGGGAAGAGCTTACCTATGTCGCCGAGCGCGAACGCCGACAGCAGCGCGTCGGCCAGCGCGTGCAGCAGCACGTCGCCGTCGGAGTGCGCCTCGGCGCCGCGCTCTGAAGGTACCTCCAGACCACCGATAACCAGCCGGCGGCCAGCAACCAGCCGGTGCGCGTCCTGGCCGTGACCGACCCTATGGTTCGCGGGTATCGAAGCGGGCATGGCTGGATGCTAACCCGGCCAGCGGCCGTGCCGATCACAGCGCCGCCCGTCAAGGCTCGCTGCCCTGCCAGAGCGCACCTACGGGCACCCGGACTGCTTGCCTTTCGCCGGCGCCATGCCATGATTGAGCGCGTGTCGCCGGTCGTTGGGGTCCTCTCGCTCGTTCTGATAACCATCATCTGGGGCACCACCTTCGTGGTGGTAAAAGAGGCGCTCGACACGATCCCGGTGGCGCTGCTCCTGGCGCTGCGCTTCACGCTGGCGGGCGTCATGTTGGCGTGGGCCAAGTTCGAACGCAAGGCCATCGTGCCCGCTCTCATCCTGGGCGTGCTCTCCTTCGCGGGCTTCGCCTCACAGACCATCGGGCTCTCCATCACCAGCGCCTCCAACGCTGCCTTCATCACCGGCCTTTCCGTCATCCTCACGCCCCTGCTGGGCGCCATGTTCTGGGGTAAGCGACTAGCGCCGCGGGTCTTCCTGGCCGCCGGCATCGCGCTGGCGGGGCTGGCGCTCATGACCCTTCGGGACGGCGTGGCGGCGGTGAACGCCGGCGACGTGTGGGTGCTCCTCACGGCGCTCACCTACGCGCTGTACATCGTTTACCTGGGTGAGGTCGCCGGCAAGGTGCGCGCCACCTCGCTGGTCATGATGCAGCACATCCCCATGGCGCTCCTCGCGTGGCTGTGGGCGTTGCCGCAGGTGAAGCTGCTGCCGAGCGTGCCCATCGGCACCTACCTGGCCGTCGTCTACCTCGCGGTGGTGGCTACTGCCCTGGTGGGCCTGCTGCAGACCTACGCGCAGCGGGTGGTGCCCGCCCACGTGGCGGCGCTCATCTTCGTGCTCGAACCCGCCTTCGCCGGCTTCTTCGCCTACCTTGTGCTGGGCGAGCAACTGGGCGCCTGGGGTCTCGCCGGCGCCGGCCTCATGCTGGTGGCCATGCTGGTGGCCGAGCTGCGGCTGCCCGCCAAGCCGCTTTCGCGCTAGCCGCTGGCCGGCCGGCTACCATGGGAGTCGAGATGCTCGTTCATGACGCCACCCCCGAACCCGCGCCCGGAGCGGCGCACGCGGCGCCCATCGTACGCACGCGCGGTCTGACCAAGCGCTTCACCGAGGTGGGGCCCGCGGCGGTCGACGCGCTCGACCTCGATGTGCAACCGGGCGAGATCCTCTGCCTGTTGGGACCGTCCGGCTGCGGCAAGACCACGCTGCTCAGACTCATCGCCGGCTTCGAGAGTCCGGACGGCGGCACGGTGGAGGTGGCCGGCCGCGAGGTCGCGTCCGCCACGCGTCAGGTGCGCCCCGAGAAGCGCCGCATAGGCTTCGTGTTCCAGGATTTCGCCCTCTTCCCGCACCTGAACGTTATCGATAACGTGACCTTCGGCCTGAAAGGCCCCGCTGCCAGCCGGGCTGCGCGCGCCGAGGAGATGCTCGACCTGGTGGGCATGTCGGTCTTCCGCACGCGCTTCCCGCACCAGCTCTCGGGCGGGCAGCAGCAGCGGGTGGCTTTGGCGCGCGCGCTGGCGCCCGAGCCGCACATACTCCTGCTCGACGAGCCGTTCAGCAACCTAGACGCCTCGCTGCGCGGCTCCACCCGCGAGGAGGTGCGCACCATCCTGGAACGCACCGGCACTACCACCATCATGGTCACGCACGACCAAGAGGAGGCGCTCTCGTTCGGCGACCGCCTGGCCGTCATGCGCTACGGCAAGATCGAGCAGATCGGTCCGCCGGAAGAGGTCTACTTCAACCCGAACACGGCGTTCGTGGCGCTCTTCCTGGGCCGCACCAACCTCCTGCGCGGGGTGGTGGCCGACGGGGTGGCCACCACGAGCATCGGCCCCGTGCCGGTTACCGCGCCGGCTAAAGGGCAGGCGCTGGTTTCGCTGAGGCCCGATCACTTGCGGCTCACGCCGCATGCTGCGAGCGAACCCGTGACCGCACATGGCGGCGTACCCGCGCGCGTCATGAAGCGCGAGTTCAAGGGGCACGTGGTGGCCTACGAGGTCACAATCGGTGATGCCGATGAACGGCTGGTGGTGTACGGTCCGCCCACCGTCGACCTGGCGGTCGGCGACTCGGCTGCGCTCACCGTCACGGGCGCCGGCGTGCCGCTCCGGGCGGGCGGCACCGGCGGCTGAAAGATGGCGCTACTCGGCCCCGCGACCCTCGTAAGCGAGCAGCAGACCCACGAACAGCGACGAGAAGAGCACGATGCCGAGCGCGTACGGCGCCGCCGTGGCGAGCATGCCCTCGTTGGTGAGCCCGAACACGCGCATGGAGAGCGTGCGGTACCCGGTGGGCGCCAGCAGGTAAGTCATGGGCAGCTCCTTCATGACGGCCATGAGCACCAGCGCGGCCGCGGCCAGTACGTTGCGCGAC
>CAZFFG010000067.1:0-10056 GCA_964518275.1 uncultured bacterium
GCGCCAGGGCGAACAGCTCCTCGCGCTCGAGCTGCGGGAAGTAGAGGTTCTCGAAGAGTTCCTGCAGGAGCACGATGTTGGCGCCGCCTGCGGCCGCCTCGCGCACCAGGCGTTCGGCCTTGTCCAGGTTCTCCTCGAGGACGTGCGAACAGCTCATCTGCGTTACGGCCAGGCGCGCCTTGCGCTCGGGGCGTTGCGGCAGCGGGGGGGTGTGGTTCAGGTTCACTCGCGGTCCTCCGTCGCTTGTGTCGTAGGGTGCGGCTGCCAGTCGGCAGGCACGTGCGGGCCGGCGGGGCGCTGCTGCGTGACGCAGTGGAAGGCGCCCCCGCCCGTGATGAGGTTCTCGGCGGGCAGGCCTATGACCTCGCGGCCGGGGAAGAGGGGCCGCAGGATGTTCAGCGCCCGCTCGTCGTTCACGTCGTTATAGGTGGGCACCACCACGAAGCCGTTACCTACGTAGAAGTTGGCATAGGTGGGCGGCACTCGTTCGCCCTCGAGTTCGATGCGTTTGGCGGGGAGCGGCAGCTCGATCACGCGGTAGGGCGAGCCGTCCGGCTTGCGGAGCGCCTTGAGGAGCTGGAGGTTGTGAGCCATGGTGGCGTGGTTCGGGTCGGCCTCGTCCTCCTCCACGGCGCACACGATGGTGTCGTCGTCCGTGAAGCGCACGATGGTGTCTATGTGCCCGTCGGTGTGGTCGCCCTCTAAACCCTCTGGCAGCCACACCACTTGCGTGACGCCCAGGTTGTCGCGCAGGAACGCTTCTAGCTCAGCGGGGGTCAGCTCGGGGTTACGGTTCGGTTCCAGCAGGCAGGAGCGCGTGGTGAGGCACACGCCCCGGCCGTTTATCTCGAGCGCGCCGCCCTCCATGACTATCGGAACGGCGAAGCGCTTCATGCCCAGGTGGTGGGTCAACGCCGCCGCAGCGCGGTCGTCGTCGTCCCACGGGGCGTACTTACGGCCCCAGGCGTTGAAGAGCCAGTCGGTGGCGGCCACGTGTCCTTCTTGCTGGCTGCCAGGCGTGCCGACCACGAATAGGGGCCCGTTGTCGCGGAACCAGACGTCGTTGAGGGGCACGCGGAAGTACTCGACGTTGCCGACCACCTCCGCAGCGCGGGCTGGGTAGAGGCGCCCGGCGGCGGCGCTGATACGTGCCCTCGCGTCGGCTTCCGTTTCGGGGTCCCTCACGTTCAAGACCACGGGTTCGAACGCGGCGATTGTGGCCACCAGGGCAGCGAACTCCTCGCGCACGCCCTCCAAGTAGCCCACCCACAGCTCGTCGTCGAAGGGCCAGCCCATGTGGGTGGCGGCGTGAGGCGCCCATTCGGGCGGCATACGGAAGCCCAGCTTCGCCGGAGTGGCAACGGGCCGCGCAGAAGTGGATTCAGAGGTTCGGTCAGGCATGCAGACCTACTCTATGTTCTCGGTGTGCTCCTTGGTGTAACAGGTCCTCCGAGAGGCGTTACCCCGCGTGCTCGCGAGCGATCACCGCGCGAGGTCACTGTCGGGTGCAGGCAACCGCACGTCGAAATTGGTGACCGCCTTGCCGGCGCGTTCCAGTTGTCGGCCGGTTATCTGTAGGCTCAGTACGTTCCTTGATCAGCCGTTGGCTATAGATGCCCGAGCGTAATTTATCCTCTGCTCAGGATCTTTTAGCTTGGAAAGCAGAACTAGGTTGTGCCCCCATGGCAATCGTCCAACAACCTGTTGGACGATTGCCTGGTCTGGCCACGCTGCGGCGAAGGCACGCATGTAAAGCAAGTTGGCGCGGGAGAACCCCTTCATGTCTGGGAAGGCAGCCCTCAGGTCGTGCGAAAGCCGTTCGATGACCTTGGCTCCCCAGCCTTGCTCAGCCTGTCGGACCAACACATCGCGGCCGATCTGCCAGTACAGCATCACCAGTTCCTGATTCACGGCAACGGCTGCCCACTGCTGGGCAGTATGGATACGCCCCTTCAACTCGGCCAACCACTCGGCGTAGCCTTCCGGCTGCGCGGTCAGGCTGACGGGCTCGGGGCTCACCCCGGATCACCGGCCGCCACCAGCCACGCTGGTGTGAAAACGCCGCCGTGATCGGCAACGCGCTGCTTGGACTTAACCAGGCTCACTTCACTGGCCAGCATATGTCATGCGTCGTCGAGGGCGGGTACCGCGTGTTCAGCCCTGTCCTGAACGGGGCCACCAGAACGATGGCCAGCAGGATGACTAGGAGCGCGCCGGGCAGCAACTCCTCAACCGGACACAGCGGCCTACAGCGAGTACAGGTCCTCCAAGTCGAGCAAAACGACGCGCTCGTCAGCCCTGGCGAGCGCCTTGAACTCTGGCGAGAACCCGGCGGCGCTTAGGTATAGGTGCCCCGCCGACGTCTGGGGGTTCAGCGCGTCCTTGGCCCAACCCTGGCCAGACGAGGCCAGGTAATCCAGGTTGCGCAGCAGCTGAGTGTGAACATGTGGCCTGACTGGCGACGAGGACCACTTGACCTCGCCAGTGAGGATCCTGCCATCAGCTAGCTCCGCTACCACGTCGATGTCGATGCTTCTTCTGTCCCGGTCCTGGCCCTCCCAGCGCGACCAATCGACCGCGACCTGCAGCCGTCCGCGGTTGCTTAGCTGCACGTAGGCCTCAAAGCACATGCGCTCGAACACTTTGCCCATGTACTGATCTAGCTGTGGAGCCACTCGATCAGTCCAAATAGCGTAGGCGTCGCCGGTCTCGAGTTGGCTTCGGTTGGGCTGCACGAACCTGTGCCAGAAGCGTAGAGCGTTGTCGGCGATGAAATAGCGCCACGGAGCCTTGGGTGAAGCGCCGAAGTTGCGCTCGCGGCCTATCAGCTCGAGGCCCTCAAGCACCTCTAGGGCGCGCCGCACTACGTGAATCCGGTCGGCGAAGCCCGTAACCTGCGCGATCTTGGCCAATTCGGTATGACCAGCAGCTACTGCCGCAAGAACCGCGTGGTAATCGGACGGGTCGCGTATCCCTCTCTCCTGCTCCACGATCCGTTCGAGTTGGACGTGTACGCTGCCCCGAGGCGAGAGGACCGTCTCGGCAACTCGCTTACCAAGGTCCTCGCCTGGACGAACGGCAGCCAAGAATCTGGGAGTCCCGCCAAGGATGCCGTAGGTCAACGCTTGTTCTCGAAGGGGTCTCCCGGGCACCATCTCCGCAGCATGTTGGTACCCGAACGGCCGCAAGCGCGCTGCCCACGACCACCGGCCGTACAGCGGGCCGGCGCCGTCCTCGAGTCCCTGCAGTGTGGACACTTCAGAGCCGCATAGCACCAGTAGAAGAGGCAGGTCACGCATCTCGCGGTCCCACACGGCCATGAGTTGGGAGGGGATGTCCTCGTCGGTTCCGCCCATGAGGTTCTGGAACTCGTCCAGAACCACGACTAGAGGCCCAGCCTTGGCCAGATCCGCGAATAGTCTGAAGACGTGACGCCAACTCGGGAACAGCTCGGGTGCAGCGTCCTCCGCATGCTCCAGCATGGGCTTGATCTCGCTCAGCAGCTCGCGTTTGTTGAGCTCTGAGGTCGTTTCCCCGGCCAGGAAGTAGAAGTATCTGGACCCACGGAAGGCGTGGTCGAGCAGGTACGTCTTGCCTACTCGGCGACGACCGTACAGGAGGGCAAGCGCGGGCTCCCCGCGAGCGGCTAGCGCCCGCAGTTCGCGCAGTTCTTGCTCCCGGTTTACGAACTCAGGTGCGGCGGCGCCAGGATGGGGTGAGACCATAGTGGATTTAGACTATAGTCTAATAAGACTGTACTATCAATAGACGCCTGTCGTGGAACGATTTCGCTCCGGGTGCTCCCGCCGAAGGCAATGGGGTGACGTTATTGGGGAGCGTGCCCATGCGGCGCCGGCCGAGAGCCCCGGCGGCCTCCACGTCGTCCTTGCAAGATGTCGCAGTCGTCGACCAGAACCTGGGGAATGTCGGTCTGAAGTCAGCCCTACCGGCCTCGGCCGAGCGGTCTTGTATGACCTAAACTCGGATGCTAAGGTAGCATTTTAACAGAACAGGATCGGAGTACGGTATGGATCTACAAGGTCGGGTCCTGCTGACCCTCTTCGTGGTCTCCGCGGCTGTGGTGGCCATCTTCGTGCTCATCGCTGTGAGGTCGAGAGGACCCGCGCTTACTCAGGAGGCGGTGCAGGGCCCCGGTTACGCCGTGAGGCGCTGGTGGTTCTTCCTGCTGGCTGCCGTGCTGGCGCTGGCGTTCGGCGCCTCCCTACCGTTCTACCCCTACTCGAACGCACAAGCGGAGGGCGAAGCCGTGGAGTTCACGGTCATCGCCCAGCAGTTCTCCTTCCACAACCTGCCTGAGGAGGTGCCGCTGAACACGCCCGTCGTCTTCAACGTCACCTCGTCCGACGTCACTCACGGCTTCGCCATCTACGACCCCGCCGACCGGTTGGTGGGGCAGGTGCAGGCCATGCCCGAGTACGACAACCAGCTGCGTGTAACCTTCACCGAGCGCGGCCGCTACACGGTGCGCTGCTTGGAGTACTGCGGCCTGGCGCACCATCTCATGGAAGGGGGCTTCGAGGTCAGATGACAGGGCAGCTGCAACCTTCTGGAACGGTGGCCGCAGGCGCGAAACTAACGGTGGAGGACGCCGCCGGCGTGGCAGCAGGGCGTCGGTTGCTGAACCTCTTCCTCGCCACCGGCCTGGCGCTGGTGTTCGTGCTCATGCTCGTTGGGCTGCTCATGCGCCTCTCGCAGGCCGAGTGGCTGCCCCTCGACCCCGCCTGGTTCTACTCGCTCATGACCCTGCACGGGGCGGGCATGATCGCGGCGCTGGTGCTCTGCGGCATGGGCGGCGTGTGGTACCTCGTGCGCCGCGAGGCGCGCATGGACGTGCGCCTGGGTTACGCGGCCTACGGACTGCTCTTAGGCGGCGTGCTGCTCGTACTGGCCGCCACCGTGGTGGGCAAGTTCGCGGCGGCCTGGACCACGCTCTACCCGCTGCCGTTCGTGAACCCCACGTGGCCGTTCTGGTCCACGGGCGCGTTCTTCATCGGCCTCATGCTCATAACGGCCGGCTTCTCGGTGTGGTCGTTCCAGATCCTCGAGGCGGTCATGCGTGCCTTCGGGGGCCTACGCGGCGCGCTCGGCTTCGACCTCGTGTTCAACGCCAAGGCGTTCAAGGCGTCCGGCCGGCAGCCGCCGCCCGCGCAGATTCTGCCCGCCACCGTAATCGCCATAGACGGGCTCATCATGGCCACCGCCAGCATGCTGCTCGGCGCCGCTATGCTGGTGCGCTGGCTCGACGCCTCGGTGGGCATCGACCCGCTGTGGGCCAAGAACCTCGGTTACTTCTTCGGCCACCTGCTGGCCAACTACATCATCTACATGCTGCTTGCCTTCGTGTACGTGGGCTTGCCGCGCTTCACGAACCGGAAGTGGAAGACCAACGCCCCGTTCGTGATCGGCTGGTGGGGCACCATGGTGTTCCTGCTGGCGGCGTACGCGCACCACCTCTACTTAGACTTCGCGCAGCCGGTGGCCATGCAGGTGCTGGGTCACGTGGCCTCGTACCTCTCCGCCATCCCCGTAGCGGTGGTTACGGTGTACGGCGCTATCCTGCTGGTTTGGCGCTCGGGCATGCGCTGGACGCTGGGCTCGCTGTTCATGTACGTGGGCTTAGCGGGCTGGATCCTAGGGGGCGTCGGCGCGTTGCTGGACGCCACCGTGCAGTTCAACACGCTGCTCCACAACACGCTATGGGTGCCCGGGCACTTCCATAGTTACCTACTGGGCGGGTCGCTCTACTTCGCGCTCGGCTGGGTCTTCCAGAGCCTCGAGGAGCGCACCACCGCCACCACCAGCCGCAGCGGTAAGTGGTTGGTTGGTATCACAGTGTTCGGCGGAACGACACTGTTCGTGGCGGCCTTCTACGTGGCGGGCGCGGCGGGCGTGCCGCGGCGCTTCGCTTTAGCGCAGGACCCCAGCGCGAGCCTGGCGGGGGTGGGCTCCGTTGGGGCGCTGGTGCTCATCGCCGGGCTGGCCATGTGCCTGGTGGAGGGCCTGAGGCTCTGGCGCAGCGGACGCACGGCGCCGGCTAGGGCTGGAGTGGCGCCGCTGCTGGCCGGCGTGACCAACGTCGGCGAAGGGCAGGGGGACTGAAAGATGCCAGGAACAACAGAACCGCGCCCGACCGTGAACGCCTTACCCCGCGTCTACCTGCTGCTCGTACTCGGCGCCGTGGCGGTGGCGGTAGGCATCTTCGCCATCGGCTTGCCGGACCCGCACCTCAGCGTGCGGAACCACCACATCCAGCACGTGTTCTTCATCCTGGGTGGCGGCCTTTACGGCCTGGCCCTCGCCATGGGCCTCACCGCCAACAAGCCCGGCAAGGCGTGGCCGGGGCGCGGCGTATGGCTGGCGCCGGCTCTGCTGGCGTCGCTCGTGGTGATGGTGGCCATGTGGCCCTCCACCTACTCCGTCATCGAGGCCAACCCCACCCTGCACGCCCTGCAGCACGGCTTCTACATCGTGGCCTCCGCGGTGGCCACCTTCTGCGCGTACTACTTCGCCCGCAGCGCCGGCTGGATAGTGGGCGGCATGCAGGTCGTCATGGCGTGGGCGGCCGCGTTCGGTTTCGGCGTCAACCCGGGCCCCAGCCCGCTCATCGCGCAGGTGGCGGCCATGCCGGCCGTCGCCAGCGGCGGCAGCGGCGCGGCAGCCTACCAGAACTGCGTGGCGTGCCACATGGCCGACGGCGGCGGCATGGCGGGCGTGTTCCCGCCACTTGCGGGGCACGTGTCCAACCTGCTGGCTGCCGATGGCGGCAAGGAGTACATGGTGCGCGTGGTGCTGTACGGGTTGCAGGGGCAGATAAGCGCGGCCGGTTCGAGCTACGCGGGTGCCATGCCCGGCTGGGGGCACCTCAGCGACGACGACCTGGCGGCGGCGCTGAACCACGTCAGTAGTACGTGGGGTGAGCTGCCCGCAACGGCGTCAGCGCCGTTCAGCGCCGCTGACGTGCAGGCAGCGCGGGGTACGCAGCTCACGCCGCAGCAGGTTCACGAGCTGCGTGAGGGGCTTGGGTTGCCCTAATCAGCCTCACGCGCCATGTAGCGTTCGACGTGCTGTCCGAAAACTTTGAGGTCATCGAGTTGCTCTAACGTCACGCTCTTGAAGGACTCTAGCCTGCTCACAGCGGTGGCCAGATGATGAAGGCGCCGCTGCAGCAGTACGGGATCAAGCTCCAACCCGCTCAATCAGGCCCCTTGTTCGCAGTTGCGAAGATGGCGCTGGCCTGCTTGGCTTGCAGCGCTCGTAGACCGAACTCGGCCACGACCGTGTTGCTGGTGGCATAGAGAACACGGCCTTCTTGTGCAACTCGGTGAACCAGGAGGGGGAGGCGTCGTTGAGGATCGCAACGTCGACGTCTGAGCGACCTAGTAGGTCCATCAGGTCGTTCGTGAAGCGCACAGCCCGAAGAGGCTCGCGCGGTGCCGCCCGCATCATGAGAACGCTGATGTCTACGTCGCTGCCGGGGCGTACGTCGCCGCGCGCCTGAGAACCGAACAGGAAGGCGGCATCGACATGAGGCTGCTTGCCGAAATAGTCGGCCAAGGCTTCAAGCGATTCGGCTGTCAACATGCTGGCAGCGCCTCCTCACTCAACGTTACACGGTGTGAAGACGTACCGCGGCCGAAACGGGCCACGCGGTGACCGGGATCCTTACTTCCGTGGGTCCAGCGCGTCCCTCAGCGCGTCGCCCAGCAGGTTGAAGCCGAGCACCACCAGGATGATGGCCACGCCCGGGAAGGTGGCCACGTGCGGCGCCACCGCTAGGTACTCGCGGCCACGCGCCAGCATGAGCCCCCACTCGGGTTGCGGCGGCTTGGCGCCCAAACCCAGGAAGCCCAGGCCCGCCGCGAAGAGGATGGCTATGGCCATCTGCAGGCTCGACTGCACGATGAGGGGCGCCAGGGCGTTAGGGATGACGTGCTTGAAGAGCGTGCCCATGCGCCTGCGCCCAAGCGCGCCGGCGGCCTCCACGAACTCGCGGTTCCTGATGCTCAGCACTGAGCCGCGGATGATGCGCGCGTAGATGGGGATGGCGGCTATGCCCACCGCGATCATCAAGTTGGTGAGCCCCGTACCGAACGTGGCCACCAGCACGATGGCCAAGAGGATGCCCGGGAAGGCCAGCAGGGTGTCGACGAGCCTTTGCACCGTCATGTCGACCCAGCCGCCCATGAACGCCGAGATGGCGCCCACCGGCGCACCGATGCCGAGGCCTATGCCCACCGATATGAGCCCGATGAAGAGCGAGATCCACGCGCCGTGCACGAGGCGCGAGAAGATGTCGCGCCCCTGCTCGTCGGTGCCCAGCAGGTAGAACTTCACGGGGCCGTCCACACCGAACAGGTGCAGGTCGGACTTGATGAGACCGAAGAGCCACGAGTACGAAGAGCCGCGCTGGAAGAGCTTCACGGGGTAGGCCACGCTGTCGTTCACTTCCACGCCGCGCGTGGGCGAGCGCTGTGCCGGGCTTACCCAGATGCCGGCCTGACCTTCGGGTCCACGCAGGCTCACGCCCGTGCCGGGCGGCAGGTAGGTGGTGCGCAGGTCCTGCGTCTGCGGCGAGTAAGGCGCTATGAACGGCGCGAACAACACCACCATCAGGAAGAGCGCGATGATGCTGATGCCGATGATGGCGAGCGGGTTGCGGGCCAGCCGGCGACGCCAACGGGGCGCCTTCCGGCGCTGCCGCTTGGCAGGGGCCTGACGGTCCGTCTGGTCAGTCATAGCGAATCCTCGGGTCGATGAGGCCGTAGATGAGGTCCACCAGTAGGTTCACCACGATGAACGACACGGCGATGAGAAGCACTGAGCCCTGCACGACCGGGTAGTCGCGCGAGAGCACGGAGGTGACGAGCATGCGCCCCACCCCGGGCCAGGTGAAGACCGTCTCGGTGATGACGGCGCCCGCCAACAGCGAACCGAACTCGAGGCCGCCCACGGTGAGCACGGGCACCAGCGCGTTACGCAGGGCGTGCTTCAGGACGATCATGCGCGGCGTGCCGCCCTTAGCGCGCGCCGTGCGCACGTAGTCCTGCCCGAGCACCTCGAGGAGCGCCGAGCGGGTCATGCGCGCGATGATGCCGGTGCTGGAGAGGCCGAGCGTGATGGCCGGCAGAACCAGGTGCGCGAACGTGCCGCGCCCCGTCACCGGGAAGATGGGCGTTTCTACCGCGAAGAAGCGGATGGCCAGGAGCCCGAACCAGAAGGTTGGCATGCTTACGCCGATCAGGGCGAGGATCATGGCGAACGCGTCGACCCACGTGTTGGCCCTGAGCGCCGAGATGATGCCTAGTGAGATGCCCACGATGAGCGCGAAGATGATGGAAGCGACGGCCAACTCGACCGTGTTGGGGAAGAACTCGCGAAGCTCTACGGTGACCGGGCGGCTGGTGCGCGTGGAGCGCCCCAGGTCGCCCTGCACCACGCCCGTTATGAAGCGCTGGAACTGCACCGCCATAGAGTCGTTGAGGCCGAACCGTTCGCGGATGCGCTCCACCGTGGCGGCGTCAGCGAACTCACCCGCCAACAGCTGAGCTGGGTCGCCCGGTGCGAGGCGCACCATCAGGAACACGATGATGAGCACACCAAGGAGCGAGGGCAACGCCACCAGCAGGCGCCGGAGAGTGTACTGGATCAAAAGAAGTCCTTCGTTCTATTGGCTTTCAGAAAGATAGGTGGATTGTAAGTTATCCCGCCAGCCTGTGGGTTGGCTTACCGGTCGCGCAAGGACTCGGCGCACACGAGGGCCCAGCGGTAGGCGGGTGGGAGACCCCCGATCGGAGGCCTCCCACCACGGCTTACTTAGTCGAGGCTAGCGGTGTGAGCCAGCACGCGCTCGGTCGGGTGGATGACCAGGCCGTTCACGTTGTCGCGCACGGCGACGAGCTGGGTCTCGCTGTGAAGGAAGAGCCAAGCGGCGTCTTCCCAGATGAGGGTCATGGCCTCTTCGTAAGCGACCAGGCGCTCAGCGGGGTTGGTGTTGGTGCGGGCGAAGTCGAGGAGCTCGTCCACGCGGGCGTTGGA
>CAZFFG010000068.1:0-7363 GCA_964518275.1 uncultured bacterium
CCAGCTCCTTCACCGGGTCGACGCCGAGGTAGATGCGCGCGAACTCGGTGATGTCGGGCAGGCGCTCCTCGATGATGTGCGCGTCGATATGCGTGAGGTCTAGGTGGATGTAGTCCTTGTCGGGGCCGGCACCGCGCCCCTCGCGGATCTCGAGGTACATAGCGCGGCTCACCATGTCGCGCGGCGCCAGGTCCTTGATGGTTGGCGCGTAGCGCTCCATGAACCGCTCACCTTCGGCGTTACGCAGGATGCCGCCCTCCCCGCGGGCGCCCTCGGTGAGGAGCACGCCGATCTTGTAGAGGCCGGTGGGGTGGAACTGGAAGAACTCCGGGTCCTCCATGGGGATGCCGCGGCGCCAGGCGATGCTCATGAGGTCGCCCGTGAGCGCGTGCGCGTTGGAGGTGACCTGGAACATGCGGCCCGTGCCGCCCGCCGCGATGATGGTGGACTTAGCTTGGAACACGTGCAGCTCGCCGGTGGCCAGCTCGTACGCCACCACGCCGCGGCTCTCGCCGTCCACGATGATCATGTCCAGCACGTGGAACTCGTTGAAGAACGTGACCTGGTCCTTGACCGACTGTTGGTAGAGGGTCTGCAGGATCATGTGGCCGGTGCGGTCGGCGGAGTAACAAGCGCGCTCCACGGGCGCCTTGCCGTGATCGCGGGTGTGACCGCCGAACTTGCGCTGCGCGATGCGGCCGTCGGGCGTGCGGCTGAACGGGAGCCCCATGTGCTCCAGCTCGTACACGGCGTCGATGACCTCGTGCGCGAACACCTCGGCCACGTCTTGGTCGGTGAGGTAGTCACCGCCCTTAACGGTGTCGAAGGCGTGCCACTCGGGGTGGTCCTCGCTGACGTTCCCTAGCGCGGCACCAACACCACCCTGCGCCGCGCCCGTGTGTGAGCGCGTGGGGTACAGCTTGGTAATTACCGCCACCGATACGTTGGGGTTGTGCGCCGCGTAACGGGCGGCCATCAGACCTGCGCCGCCGGCGCCGACCACGATGACATCGAATCTGTGAGCCCTGATCATGCTGTTATCTACGCCCTTCCTTACTGCGGCGGAGTGAGGTTGCGGATGGCGTCGCCCATCTCCTCGAAGCTGAACGCCCAGAGCGTCATGACGCCCACCACGAAGATACCGGCCGCCACCACGAAGAGGATGGTCTTGAGCCAGAAGCGGGTACCGGGTCGCTTGAAGTAGTCCTCGATGCTGTACCGGAGGCCGTTGACCCCGTGCAGCAGGGCGAAGCCTAAGAGGAACGAGTCGAAGATCTTCACGCCCGGCCGCGCCAGGCGCTGCGCGGCGTACTGGTAATCGATGGTGCCGGCGTCGACCAGGATGTTGTTGATGAACACGTGCGCGCCCACCAGGAACACGAGGAAGAGGCCGCTGACGCGCATGAACACCCACCAGCCCAGCTCGGCGCTGGTGGAGAAGGTCTGCTTAGCCTGCGAGTAGGTGCGGGGACGGGTCGCTTTGCTGGCCATCATGCACCTCCCCCGAGGATCTCGGGAACGATCTTGAAGAGCACGGGGATGCCGATGACCGTGACCAGACCGAGGACCGTGTACCACAAGGCGCGCTGGTAGCGCACGCCCCAGCCGGTGAAGTCCATGAGGATGATGCGCAGCCCGTTGAGCGCGTGGTAGGTGACCGCCGCGATGATCAGCACGAGCCCCACGCGGAACGGCCACTGGTGGTAGAAGAACAGGAACGCGTTGAACGGCCCGTCGGGGCCGAACATGACCAGGCTGATGTCGAAGACATGCAGCAGCAGATAGAGGGCCAACGCTACACCTGAGATGCGGTGTAGGAAGAAGGCCCACTGACCCTCGCGACCTCGGTACATTCGGAAAACCTCCCACGGCCGGTCCCCGCGGCGCCGACCTTGTCTGGCGGCGATTCTATCACCGCCCTCATGTTGCTCATCCGGCGACCGGCGGGCCGAGGGCCAACGCACCGCCAAGGAACGGTGGAAAGCGCCGGCCCCTGGTAATGTCTAGAACACTGTGTTGTTAGCCTTTGACCTAGACCGCACGCTCCTCACGGAGGAGTACGAACTACCGCTTCCCATCCTCGACGCCATCCACCAGGCCCGCGCCAAGGGGCACCTCGTAACGGTGCTCACCGGGCGCCAGTACGGCTCGGCCCGGCCTTACATCGAGCAGCTTGAGGTGGACCTACCGAGCAGCACCAACCACGGCGCGCGCGTGCGCGGCGCCGACGGCAACGAGCTCCGCCGCGTGCTCATGGAGGGCGCTTACGCCGACCGACTGCTAGCCGATTTCGTGCACGACGCGCACCTCGAGTTCTCCGCCGTGTTCGACGACACCCTCTACGTCAAGGATCCCGAGCACGAGCGCTGGAACTGGGTGCACGCCTCCAGCCGCGCCGTGAACTCCTACCGGGCCGGCACCGTTGCTGAGTACGACAAGGTCGTCTTCCAGGCCGCACGCCTTGAGCGCAGCCGCGAGGTGTACGAACTCATCGGCCATAACCATCCCGACCTGCAGCGTTACCTGTGGGGCGACGGCTACCTAGAGGTGGTGCCCCCCGGCGCCGACAAGGGTAGCGCCCTGGCGTACATCGCCGACATGCTGGGTGTGCCCCGCTCGGAGGTGGTGGCGTTCGGCGACGGCGCTAACGACATCACCATGATCGACTGGGCCGGCACCGGCGTGGCGGTAGGACCGCACGCGCACCACGAGGTGCTGGAAGTGGCCGACCAGCACATCGATTCGCCTGAAGAGGGCGGCGTGGCCGACTGGATAAAGAAGAACCTGCTCTGACCGACTAGCGCAGGGCCCTCTAAGCCCCATCAATCGAGCGCGTCGAGGAACTCCTGGCGCGTGCGGGCGTCGTCGTGGAACACGCCCCGCATGGCGCTAGTGCGGGTGGTGGAGCCCTGCTTCTCTACACCGCGCATCATCATGCACATGTGGCTGGCCTCCGTTACCACCGCGAGGCCGCGTGGCTGGAGCACCTGCACCAGCGCGTCGGCGATCTGGGAGGTCATGCGCTCCTGCAGCTGCAGCCGCCGCGCGAAGACATCTACCACGCGCGCGAACTTGGAGAGACCCAGCACCTTCTTGTGCGGGATGTAACCGATGGCGGCCTTACCGAAGAAGGGCAGCATGTGGTGCTCGCACATGGAGTAGAACTCGATTCCCTTCACCACCACCATCTCGGAGCCCTCAGCGTCGAAGAGGGCGTCGTTGATGACCTCGTGCAAGTCCGCTTTGTAACCAGCGGTGACGTAATGCAGGGCGCGCGACACGCGCTCCGGGGTCTTGAGCAGCCCCTCGCGGTTCACGTCCTCCCCCAGTCCGGTGATCAGCTCCGCCACCAGGGGGGCTAGTGAGGCGTCGCCCCCTTCGTCGAACTCCGTTGGGGCGATAGGGAACGCGGTTCTAGGCTTCTCCATGGTGTTCCAGATAGTAGCAGTCGCTTCCCCGGCGCGCGGTCCTCGACCGAACGGAGCTAGACTCTGGGGCGTGCGACTCGACCGCAACGACAGTTACCTGACCAGCTTCCACGCCACGGTCACTGGGTCGCGACTCGACGACCGCGGCGCGTGGCTTAGCCTCGACCGCAGCGCGTTCTACCCCACCGCCGGCGGCCAACCGCACGACACGGGTCAGCTCCACGCAGACGGGGCGGTGATGACCGTTGTTGACGTGGAGGCCGTCCACGACCAGGTGTGGCACCTTCTTGGAACCGCCAGCCCGCCCGCGGTGGGAACGGCCGTGCGCGGCACGGTGGACTGGCAGCGCCGCTACCGGCACATGCAGCGCCACACCGCTCAGCACGTGCTGTCGGCCGCCCTTCTGAAGGTGGACCCTAGCTACGAGACGCGCTCCGTGAGCATGCGAGGGCCAGACTGCACCATCGACTTCGCCGGCACAGCCGACCTAGCGGCGCTGCTGGCGGTGGAGACCGAAGCCAACCGGGCGGCCAGGCGCGCGTTAGCGGTGATGACGTTCGAGGTGCCCGACTCGCGCCTCGGGGAGTTCCGGCTCAGACGACCCGCGAAGGTGAGCGGTCAGGTGCGGCTGGTGGCCATCGGCGATTACGACCTGGTGGCCTGCGGCGGCACTCACGTGAAGAACAGCGCCGAGGTCCTACCCGTGAAGGTGCTCGGGTTGGAACGAGTGAAAGGCGGCCTCAACCGCCTCACGTTCCGATCTGGTGAAGAGGCGCACGAGGAGCTCGCCGTGCGGCACGCCATCAGTAGCGAGCTAGTCACCATGCTGAGCGCGCCGCCGGGCGACCTGGTGGGGCGCGTGGCGCAGCTGCAGGCGCAGCTCGCCGACCAGGCGGAGCAGTTGACCGCGCTACGCCGCCAGCAGGCGGAGGCCCTAGCCCAACGCCTCACGGCCGAGGCCGACTCTGGTCACGTCGTGGCCTACCTGCCTGCCAGCGAGTCGGCGCTGCTCGACGCGCTCGTGGAGAGCCTCCAGAACACCCCTAACACCGTGAGCCTGCTCGCGGCGCAGGAGAACGCCACGGGGCGGGTGCGGTTCGCCTTCCTGGCGGGCCCGGGATCGAACGCGGACGTGCGCCCGGCGCTGACTGCAGCGCTGAGCCCCCTGGGTGGCCGCGGCGGCGGGCGGCCCGACCGGGCGCAGGGCGCCGCCAGCGCCGACGAGAACCAGGCGCGCGAGGCCCTCGCCACGGCGCTGGCTGAACTCAAGCGCTAACGCGATTGGCCCCCGCCGCACGGCCAGCCAACCGCCACGCCAAGACGCGGCTCCCCTGAGAGACACCGGATACAGAACCGAAAGGGTAACGGCGCTACATTCGAACCACCGGCCGCGTGAGCGGCTACCACGTGTGGCGAGCACCTCTACCGCCTAACCGCAGTAGCTGCCAGGGCCGGTCTCACCGAGGAGGAAGCATGGCTGCTATCAAGGATCGTCTACAGGACGTCAAGATCGACATCAAAGCCAGCGCCCGCGAGTCGCTGGTGGAGCTCCTCAACCAGACGCTTGCCGACACGTCCGACCTGGTGAGCCAGTTCAAGCAGGCGCACTGGAACGTGCGCGGCATGGACTTCTGGCAGTTCCACACGCTGTACGACGCCATCCATGAGGCGCTTGAGCCGTTCGTGGACTCCGTGGCCGAACGCGTGAACACCTTGGGTGGCGTTGCCATGGGCACGGTGCGCATGGCCGGCGCCAACAGCGCGCTGAAGGAGTTCCCCAACGGTTTCGGCGATAGCAAGAAGTTCACCACCGAACTGCGTGACCGCCTAGCTGCGTACGCCAAGCAGGTGCGAGCCGACATCGGCAAGTCAGAGGAGCTAGGCGACCCCACCACCGCCGACCTGCTCACTCAGCTCTCGGGCGTCGCCGACCTTCAGCTCTACTTCCTGGAGTCTCACCTGCACTGAAGGCTGGGGCGTTTACGGCCGGCACGTTCAATGCCGGGCCCGGGCCGACCGTCGGCGGCCCCTCTGTTGGTTACTGGACTGGCGGCGCCACTGGGTTGTTCAAGCCTCGGCGCCGCCGGTGCCTTCGAAGTCGCGCAGCGCACTGGATTGCAGCACGTCGGCGGCCACGTAGATGGGCGCGCCCGTGCGTACGGCTATGGCCATGGCGTCCGACGGGCGGGCGTCTACCTCCACCGAAACGCCGGACCTGTCGAGCACGAGGTTGGCGTAGAAGGTGCCGTCGACCAGGTCGGTGATCTCGACCCGTTGGAGGGGCGCCCCAAGCATCTCCAGTAGCGACACGAACAGGTCGTGCGTGAGCGGCCGCTCCATCTGCTCGCGCGAGCGCCCCGCGGCGATGCTGATGGCCTGCATGGCGTCGATGTGGATGGGTAACAGCTCCCCGTTGGGAGCCCTGAGCAAGGCAAGGAACTGGTTCTCGTCGCCGGAGACGGCAATATCCTCGAGCTCTACCTTGACCATGCCCGCCATCATAGCGCGGGCTACGGTAAGCTTCTCCGCATGTTCGAGCCGGTCATCGGCCTAGAGGTACACCTCGCTCTGCGCACCCAGACGAAGCTCTTCTGCGGTTGCGCCACGAGCTTCGGCAGCGAGCCTAACGTGAACACCTGCCCCATCTGCCTGGGCCTGCCCGGCACCCTGCCGCTGTTGAACGAGCGGGCGCTCGAGCTGGCGCTGGCTTTCTCCGTGGCCCTCGATTGCGAGGTGCCGGCGGTGACCTTCTGGCACCGCAAACACTACTTCTACCCGGACGCGCCGAAGAACTACCAGCTCAGCCAAGACGACGTACCCGTGGGCGCGAACGGCTACATCGATATCCCGGGCGGGCGCCGCATCGGCATCACGCGCTGCCACCTGGAGGAGGACGCCGGCCGCCTCGTGCACCCCGCCTACGCGGATCACTCGCTGGTGGACCTCAACCGCGCCGGCTCGCCGCTCATCGAGATGGTCACGGAGCCGCACATCCGCTCGGCGGACGAGGCCCGCGACTTCCTCATGGAGGTGCGCGGCATCGCTCAGGCGCTCGGCGTCTCGGACGCGGCGCCCGAGGAGGGCAAGATGCGAGCCGACGTGAACATCTCCCTGCACCGGCCCGGCGAGCCGTTCGGCACCAAGGTGGAGGTGAAGAACCTCAACTCGTTCAGGAGCGTGGCGGCCGCCATCGAGTTCGAGACCAAACGCCAGGCTCAGCTCCTCGAGGCGGGCAAGGCGGTGCAGCAGGAGACCCGCGGCTGGAACGAGGGCGGTCAGAAGACGTACCTCATGCGCACCAAGGAGACCGCCGCCGACTACCGCTACATGCGCGACCCCGACATCCCCGCCGTAGCCATCCCAGCTGAGAAGGTGGAGGCCATCAGGCTGTCTCTACCCGAGAAGCCCGCCGCCAAGCAAGCGCGCTTCGAGCAAGCGGGTGTGCGCGCCGCCGACGCGCAACAGATCGCGTACGACGTGGCAACGGCGGCGTTCTTCGACGCCACGCTGGCCAGTTACGACGGCGACGCGCAGACGGTAGCCAACTGGCTGGCGGAGGTAACGGGCAGGTTGCACGGCCTAGACCTCACGCTCGAGGGCAGCGCCCTGACCCCAGAGAACCTGGTACGCCTCATGAACCTCGTGAAGGACGGCACCATCTCAGCCACGGCAGGCAAGGAGCTACTCGCCGACGTGGTGGCCGGCGAAGACCCGAACGAGCTCGTGGCCAGCCGCGGCCTAGCGCAAGTGAGCGACGCAGGCGAGCTGGGCCAACTCGTAGACGAGGTGCTGGCAGCCAACCCCGACTTAGTGGAGCGCGTACGCGCGAACCCTAACGCCATCAACGCGCTACTGGGCAAGGTCATGCAGGCCACGAAAGGAGCCGCCAAGCCAGACTTGGCTCGGCGGCTGCTTGAGGAGCGGTTGGGTTAGGG
>CAZFFG010000068.1:7463-9947 GCA_964518275.1 uncultured bacterium
TGCTCACCCTGCGGCCCAGCCGGCCCCTGCGGTCCAGCCGGCCCCTGCAGACCTTGCGGGCCCGGTTCACCCTGTGGACCCGCCGGTCCAGCCGGCCCGATAGGCCCAGCCGGCCCCACTGGCCCAACAGGCCCAGGCGGTCCCGCCGGCCCCTCAGGCCCCACGTCACCGCGGATGCCTTGCGGCCCGATCGGCCCAGCCTGGCCGGCTAGGCCCCGCGGTCCCGGCTCACCGCGCAGTCCCGCCGGGCCCGGTACGCCCTCCGGACCCATAGGGCCCTGCTCGCCCTGCTCGCCCGGTGGGCCCTGTGGCCCCTCAGGGCCAGCTGCTCCGATGCAGTCACGAGCGTCCGTCACGCCGTCTAGGTTCACGTCTTCCTCTAGGTCGCCGATGCCGTTGCCGTTCAGGTCCCAGCACGCCAGACCAGGCGCACCTGCCGGGCCCGGGGCGCCGTCAGCGCCCGCTGGTCCCGGCGGGCCAGCTAGCCCGTCGGCGCCGGCCGGACCGATCGGGCCCATCGGACCGGGCTCACCCTGCGGCCCGGCGGGTCCGATCGGGCCCTCGGCACCCGCAGGTCCGGCGGGCCCCGCGGGTCCGGCTGGACCCGGCTCGCCCTGTGGACCCTGCAGTCCGGGTTCGCCCTGTGGACCCTGGGGCCCTGCCGGGCCGACCAGGGTTCCCGCCGCGATGTCGGCCCGCACTTGCGCTATCTCAGCGCTCATCGCGCCGAGCCGCTCCCCCACCGCCTGCTCTCCGCACGAGATCTTGGCGTCCACGACCTCAACGGCGCGGCTGAGGAGCAGTGCCGTCTGGTAACCGGTCAGGTACTCGTCGCCGTCGAAAGTGCCAGTGGGGAACGCGTCGCTCACGCCTAGTTGCGCCACGCGCGCCACTGCGCCGGTAGCCCAGTGGTCGGCGGGCACGTCGCTGAAGCTGAAACCAGGGTCGCTCGCACCAGCAGCGGCGTCGGTGCAGCCGGTGGCTAGGTCGATGCGTGTGAGGAGCCGATCGATCAGCACCGCAGCCTGGTAACCGGTAACGGAGTTCTCGCCCAGGAACGACCCGTCGGGGAAGCCGGTGTCGACCCCGACCTCACCGAGCCGCGAGACCGCCGAACGCCCCCAGTCGGAGCCCACGACCTGCGTGAGGCCGACCGCCAGCACTAACGCGCCGGCCAACGCAAGCAAGTACTTACGCATTCACTTCCCACCTTCCTCCGAACGGGGCGCCCTCGCCATGGTCTCCCAACCTGGGCACCGCCCACCGTGCATCAGCTGCAAGTTCATCCCTTATGGTGGCAGTTTCAGAACCGAATCGTCTCCATTACATCACCCGCAGGAAGCTGATGGTCGCTCCGGCCTTCACGTACTGGCGCCGATAAGCGGATAATCTGACTGTGTTAACGGTGCGGCAGTTCGCTTCGGTGCTCCTCATCTGGCTACTCGCCACCCTCGGCGTGGCTGGAGCGCAGGCGAGCCTGCCCGAGGAGGCGGCCGCTGCACTACGCGAGGCGCAGGCAGCGGCGTCTGAGGCTATGGCCACGTACGAGTCGCATCGGCCGGACCTGCCGCTGTGGCGCACCGCTTTCCAGGCAGCCGATCGCGCGAGAGAGCTGGCACCCAACCGACCCGAACCGCTCAGGTTCCTAGCGCAGGCGTACAGCATCACGGGTTGGACGGGCCCAGCCTGGCAGGCGTGGGAGGATTACATCGCCCTTGGCGGCAACGTCGACGCCAACGTGAGACGAGAAGCCGCCGGAGCAGCCCGCACCCTCGGATACGAGGCGTTCACCAGGGGCGACAACACCAGGGCGGTTGAGCTGCTCCGCGCCGCATTACAGTTCGACCCAGACAACATGGCCACGGTAGCGCTGTTAGGACAGGCGCAACTGGAGAAAGGCGACTACGCCGGAGCGGCCCTGAACTTAGCGATGGCGCTCGACGAGGTGCCGAGCGTAGAGCCCCTGCTGGAGCGCGCTCAGCTCGCCGCCAACTACGGCGTGCAGGCGGCCGACGCTTACATCGCAGCCACGCGCGAGTACGGCCAAGGCAACTACGGCGAGGCGCTGCAGCTGTTCGAGGCGGCCGTGGCGTCCTCGCCCAACTTCACCGACGCCCTGCGTGGCGCGGCCCGCTCAGCAGAGATCTTAGACGAGCAGGAGCGCTCCCGCGAGCTCTGGACCCGGCTCGCACGGCTGTTGCCCAGCGACGGGGAAGCCGCCGAGATGATGGCGCGCTACGAGGCGGAAGACGCAGCTGCCGCCCTAGCTGAGCCCGAGCCGGTTCCGCCGTTCATCGAACCGGATCTGGCCGCAGCCCCAACGCCTGAACCCGAACCTGTGCCCGTTCCGCCCGCAACGCCTGAGCCGCAGCCGCAGCCGCAGCCAGAACCGGAACCGCAACCTCAACCCGAGCCACAGCCCACGCCCCAACCCGCACCGGAACCCCAACCCGAGCCCCAACCACAGCCGGAACCGGAGCCCGA
>CAZFFG010000069.1:0-9868 GCA_964518275.1 uncultured bacterium
GCGGCAGGAAGAGCGGCAGGCCCGGACCGATGTCGTCGGCGAAGGTGAAGAGCTTCAGCTCGCGCCCGAGCTTGCGGTGATCGCGTTTCTTGGCCTCCTCGAGCTGCCACAGGTGGTGCTCCAGCTCCTCCTTGGTGGCGAACGCCACGCCGTAGATGCGCTGCAGCATGGGGCGGGTCTCGTCGCCGCGCCAGTAGGCGCCCGCCACGCTCATGAGCTTGAAGTGGGGCGGGATGGCGCCCGTGCCAGGTAGGTGCGGGCCGCGGCACAGGTCGGTGAAGCCCTCAACCCCACCCTGCTCGTAGAAGGTGATGGTCTCGCCTGCGGGTAGGTCCTCGATGAGCTCCACCTTGTACGGGTCGCCCAGCTCGCGGTAGCGCTGCAGGGCCTCCTCACGAGGCAGCGAGTACTTCACCAGCGGCATGTTCGCCTTCACTAGCTCGCGCATGCGCGCCTCGATCTTCACCAGGTCGTCTGGGTTGAGGCTGCGCGGCAGGTCGAAGTCGTAGTAGAAGCCGTTCTCGATGACGGGGCCTATGCCCATGTGGACGCGGTGCCGGTCTGCCCCCTCGGCCACGAACAGTTCCTGCACGGCCTGCGCCATCACGTGCGCCAAGGTGTGGCGAGCGAGCAGCATGGCGTCGTCGTCGCGCTTGGTCACCACCTCTACCTTGGCGCCAGCGGGCACCTGGCTCTGTAGGTCGGAGAGCTTGCCGTTAACGCGCACGCCGAGGGCGGCGCGTGCGAGGCCGGGACCGATGGCCTCGGCCACGTCCTTGCCGGTGGCAGCCTCGGGAACGTTCAGCTGTTTGCCGTCAGGCAACAGAACATGCATTTAGTACACCTCGTTGGTCAGCGCCGGCGCAGGGCCGCGCGGGTTCAGGTTCTAGGGAATAGGGTACGCCGGTTCGCGGGGTCTGGGCCACGCCGGTTTGCTACTGAACGCGTCAGCGACGCGTTCGCCAGCCGGCCCTCAACGGTGCGAGGAGCGCGAGGCCGGAGCGGGTCTGGTACGGCGCGAACATAAGAGCGATGCTATCACGGCGGCGCTAGCCATCGCCTTCTGAGCGCACCTGCTACACTCGTGGCCATGCACCTGGTGGCACTGGTTTCCGACGACGCCGACCTGAACCACGCGCTTCGTTCGTTCCGAGACAGCGCCGACCGCTTCCACCTTCATCCCGTACCCACCGGCAACATGGCCGACCTCTTGCGTGCGCTCGTAAGGCTCGACTTCGCTGGCGCCCTGGTGCTGGGTCACGCTGCTCAGGGCGAAGTTCAGAGGCTGGCGGAACGCAGCTCGCTCGACGCTCAGGAGCTTTCTGCCGCCGATACCCTCACCGTGACGCCCGCAGGCATCGTGGCCGATCACACCTTCGGTCGGGCCGTGGGCGCCATGCTGCTGAGCCGCCGCTGGGACGCCGCCGGCGCTAACGCCATCATCCTCGGGGTCTCGCCGGAAGCTAAGGCGGTGGCGCGGGAGCTGGTACGCCTCGGGGTGGGCTCTCTCACCCTGCTCGACGACGACCGCGTGACCGCCGAGCGGGCGTTGCCCGTGGCGGCGGGCACGATCGGGGCGGCGCGCTCGCTCTCCGATCCGCTGGCCGTTACGTTCCTCGAACGAGCCGACCTTCTCGTGCGCGTGAGCAAGACCGCCACCGTGAACGACGCCCTGCTGGGCCCCCACCTCACCGTCATCGACCTAGCGAGGGGCGCCAAGCAGGACCTACGCCGCCGCGCCATCGAGCTCGGCGCCCTCACCTTCGCCCGTGAAGAGCTGGAGGCCTACCGCTTCGAGCACTCGCTGAGCCAGGTGCTGGGCGGGGCTGTGGGAGTGGAGCCGTTCAGGCTGCTGTTCCAGGCCGGCTGAGTCACCAGGGGCCAACCGCGTAACAGGGCATGTATCGCGGTCTCATGATGTTCAGCCCGTGAATTGACACACTCTCCCTTATGTACCGCTCATCCCGCCCCGGCGCCCGGAACGCCACCGCCCCGCGTTCCGCACGCTCCGCGCCGGTGCTGATCTGCTTCCTCGCTCTGTTGGCAATGCTGCATGGCGCCGCCGCGCAGGACGCCACCACCAGCAACCACTACTTCGCGCTGCCGGGCGCCACCACCTCCACCACCGACGACGCCATCACCATCCGCTACGGCGCGTACCACGAGACGTACGTAACGGGGCTTGGTTGGTTGTCGGGCATCAAGGCCGACGCCCCCGTGGTGCGTGCGGGCGAGGTGCTGGTGAACTCCACCGTGCTCGACGCGCTCGGCATCGTCATGCCGCGGCTGGAGAGCGTCCGCACGAGTGGGGGCGCGGAGGTTCGCGTGGTGCTCGACCTGCCTGAGCTCTCCCCCACCCAGCTGGAAGGGTTGCGGGGCAGCGGTAAGCTGCGCGCGGGTCAGGACCTCGAGCTGCGTCTGCCGCCCGTGCTGCTCCCCGACCTAGAACCCATCGAGGTGGGGGGCGTGGCCCTCACCTTCTCGCAGGAGGCGGGCGCCACGCACCTCACCGTGTCGGGCGCGGCGCTCGATTACGACGTGTTCCCGCTCGGGCACCCCACGCGGCTGGTCCTCGACATCTTGCCCGAGCGCGACCTCACCCCAGTGGTGCAACTCGAACGCGAGCTCGCGGACGGCGTGAACTACCGGCGCTTCACGGTGCACACCACCAGCGGAGGCAGCGTTGTGCACGTGGTGGCCATCGAGCCGTCCGCCGGCGAGCTCCGCGTGGTGGGCGAGAGCCAGGTGCCGCGCACCACGAGCCAGCTCGCGTCGGGCGGCCTGGTGGCCCTGAACGCCGGCTACTTCGACACCACCACCTTCGACGCCATCGGCTTCCTACTCGTCGACGGCGGCCTCCAGTCGTTGCCGAGCCGCAACCGGGCCAGCATCGGCTTCCGTGCGGGGCAGCCGCCGTTCATCGATCGCCTCAACGTCACCATCCGGCTGCACACCAGCAGCGGGGTGGTCGAGGTCGGCAACGCCCAGCTCGACGACGTTGACGTGGTTCACGTTCCCGGCGCCTTCGCGGGCGGCACTAGCCGCGGGGTGCTGCTGGTGAAGGACGGCGTGGTGGTGGCAAACAAGGTAGGTCCCCGACGCGTGCCCGAGGGCGGCTACGCGCTCGTGTACCCGCCCACCAACCGCGCCATCGCTCTGCTCGACACCGGCGACCGGGTGAGGGTGGAGACCTCCATCGAGCCCGACGTGTTCGGCTTCGCGCGTTACGCGGTGGAGGCTGGGCCGCTCCTCGTGAAGGACGGCCAGCCTGCGTACGAACCGGAGCTGGAGCGCTTCGCCTTGGGCCAGCGCATCCTCGACGGTCTCACCCAGCAGTCGGCCATCGGCGTCACCGCCACCGGCACCACGCTACTGGTGGTGGCCGAGACCATGCGCGCCTCCGAGCTGGTGCCCCTCTTCATGTCGCTCGGCGCCGACCGCGCCATGCGCCTCGATAGCGGTGGCAGCGCCACGCTCGTCATCGACGGCAAGCCCGTCAACCGCAGCAGCGAGCGCCGGGTGGTGAGCGCCATCGTACTGGTGCCGCAGCGCGCCGGTAACTAGCGCGGGACCCAACCTGCGGGACGCCCCGCTGACCGGCTCGCAACCGCGCGGCCCGTATACTCCCAGGCGAAGATGATCCTCATCGCTGGTCGTCGACCTCGTTGGACCGCACGCTGGGCTGTGGCTGTTGCACTATCGCTGCAGCTCCTCGGGCTGTGGCACGCTGCCAGCGGCCAGGCGCTGGCGCCGGTAATGAGCACTGACGCGAGGTTCGAGATAGGCGTGGCCGGTAACCCCGTGGCGGAGGCGTGGAACCCTATCCGCCTCGAGCTGCGCGACATGGCGCCAGCCACCCTCACCATCCAGGTGGATCAGGGCACGCTCAGGTCGGGCGAGGTACCGCTCGTCGTAACGTTCGACGTGCGGGGCGGCGCGGGCCTCTCCATCTTCGAAGAGATCGTCTACCTGCCCCGCTTCGCCACGCTGAGCTGGCGGCTCGCCACCGCGGAGCGGGTACTCGCCAGCGGCTCCATCGCGGGCCGCGAGGCCGACGACCGCCGGCTCGACCTGGTGCTCACCAGCAGCCCAGGCGTCTACCGGCTGCCGTTCTTGGCCGCTTTCGGCTCGGGCTCGCGCCTCGTCGACCTCAACCCTGCCGCGCTGCCAACCCAACCGGCCGCGTACGACGGTGTGCGGGGCCTGCTCATCGACGGCACAGCCGCTGCGCCGCGCCTGGAGGCGGTGGCTGCGGCGCTGGCGGGCGGCGTGGCAGTGGTACTGCTCGGGCCCCTGCCCAGCAGCCACGACGAGATCGCGTTCTTACTGGAGGGGGGTACGGCCGCGCGCTTAGGCGCCGGTGCGGTCGTCGCCGTGGAGGGGCAGCCCGAGGCTGCCGTTGAGACGCTGGCGGCACTCGAACTGCCCAACCGGGCGGCGCTGCAGGCGGAGCTCGTGCGTCAACCCCTCGTCGAGGCTCCCACGCCGCTGAAGGAGACCACCTTGGTTCTCGTGGTGGCCGGCTTCGCAGTTGCTGTGCTGCTGCTCATGCGCCTCGGGGGCGTGCCTGGGCTCAGCGCCGCGCTGGCGCTGGCTGGTATGGCGTCGCTGGTGGCGTGGCAGCTGCTCCGCCCCGCCCAGCCGCAGCTGGAAGGTAACGCGGTGTTGGCCGTGGCGGGCGGTGAACTGGCCACCCTCATACCGGTCACCGAGCTCCTCACCATGCCGCGCAGCAGCATCACGCTCAGCGCGCGGGCGCGTCCCATGCAGCCCCACGCCTACTGGGTGGACGCGGCCGGCACTCACCTAGCCCTCGACAGGTGGCGCTCCGTGCTGCTAGAGCTGGCCCCTGAAGTGGGCGAAGCGCAGCTCGTGTGGCGTGACGGCCAACCATACAACCGTGGCCCTGCAACGCTGCAGGAGCTGTTCGTGGTGGGTGAGGGCCACCTCGGCGACCTGCCGCCCGGTTCGAGCACGCCCGTGGTGAGCGAGGTGGGGGTGGGCGACTGGGCGCTCTCGCTGGCGGCGCAGGTGCCGCACGGCAGCGTGTTGGCGCGCAGCGGTTGCGCCACCGCTTGCACCACCTGGGTGCTCTACCCACCGGTGGCGGTGCTAGCTACTGCCGACCCAGCTTCAGCCGGGAGCGACCCGGCTACCGACCCGTTCCGCCGCGCCACGCCGGCCGGCTCGGAGGGCATGTGAGCGCCCTGGCCACCGTCGCCGACCGTCTGGCACGTTCCGACATGGCGCAGATCCTCCTCTTGTTCATGGCCATCCTTGTCATGGTGCTGGGCTTCGGGTGGCCCGCCGGCGGTAGCTTCGCGAACGAGAGCTGGTTCTCCCTCGCGCCCGCTCGCAACGCCTTCCTGGCGGTGGCCGCCGCTGGCTTCGGCGCCTCGCAGGGGCTAGTGGGGGTGGTGGCACACTTGGGGCCGCCCCGCACCGCTTCACAGTGGCTAACCGAGGCCCGCGCCACGTTGCTGGCGCTGCTCGTGTGGGTGCTCCTCACCCTTCCGTTCGAGTTCATCAGTCACGCCGCCAGCTTCCCAGCCGTGAGCCCCTGGTACAGCCTGCTCGTCACGGTCATCACCGTGCCCGCCTACTTCGGGTTGGGCATGCTCGTTCGCAAGCTCTGCCTCGTGGCGCGGGCGGCTTGGGCCCTCCCTGTTGCCGTGCCGGCGGTCGTGCTGGCGCTCGCGTGGGTCGACCTTCGTTTCGACGTCTCGCTGTTCAACCCCTGGACGGCGGCGCTGGCGCTCTCCCCCTTCCCCCTCGTCATGGGCGTCGTCGGGCTCCTCACCGCCGTCTTCCTAGCGTTAGGTGGTCGCGCCGCACGCGCTATGGACCCGTCGGCGGGCGCGGAGGGGCGCGCGTGAGCGTCGGCGCAGCGGGCGTCAGCAGGGCGGGAGCGCCATGATCGGTTCTAGCCGGCGCTCGTCGCACCCGCACCCGGACCCGGGCGCCAACTTCTCACTGCACCTACGCGAGGCGCGCTCCGCCACGCTGCATAGGCGCCTGCTGCACGCCTCCATCGCCGCGTTGGTGGCGGCGGTAGTGCTGCTGTTCGTGCCGCTGCAGTTACCGGTGAGAGCGCTCGTGGCGCTGGCGGCCGGCGTGGGTGGTGCGGCCTGGCCGCTAAGGCGCGGTGTGAACGCCGCGCTCGGTGCCATCCGGCGGCAGACGGGGCTTAGTTACGAAACGGCGCTCGCGCTCCTTGGCGCGAGGCGTGGCGCTTCGGCCACAGAAGGCACAGCGCGCAGCGGTGCTGAGAACCACGACCCGTACGGCCTCGAGGAGGCCGTGATCGCCCGCGCGCAGGAAGCCGTGAAGAGCTACGAGCCGGAGCAACGGCCCGCCTGGTGGCTGCCGGCACTCGTGCTAGCGGCCTCGCTGGTGGCTATCCCCGAGCTACTACCCACCGTCTTGCCCGGCGCCACGCCGCCCGGTGCGGTCGCGCCCGGCGCAGGGAGCGAACCTCCGCCCGCGGCGGAGCCTACCCCCGACCCCGCGGCGCCCGAGCCCCCAGCTCCGGGTCGAGCTGAGCCTCCCGGCGCCACGCCGAACAGGGACGACGAAGACGACGAAAGTGCGCCGGTGACCGAACTGCCTGAAGGTGACGTGGAGGGCCAGGCGCCGCTGGCCCGCTACCTGGAGTCGCTCCGTGAGCGGCCAGCCGCCGCGGGCGCACCCACGGACGGCGCCGACACCCCGACAGAGCAGGAAGGCGCCGAGCAGGCTCGCGACGACCAACCCCGTGAGCCTGGCGACACGCGGGACCCCAGCTCCAGCGAACGCACCGACCGTGAGAGCGACGCCAACGGCTCGTCCGGCGCCCCACCCACCGAAAGCGGCGAGGACAGCGCGGATGGCGAAGAAACGGCGGAGGAAGGCGGCGACACCGAGGGCGAAGGCGAGCAGGCGGCCGGCGTGGGCGACGAGGAGGGCGGTTCCGAACCCGGTGGTGAGCAGTTCGATGAGGGCGAGCCCGGTGCCGGCAGCGACGAGAGCGGCAACGAAGCAGCGTTGAGCCAGGGCGGTAGCGGCGACCCGGCCGGCGCGGGCGAGGGTGCTGAAAGCGCGGGCGTGGGCGGCGCCGAGGGGCAGGAGGAGCTCCTCGATCCCAGCGGTGCCGGTGGAGCCCAGGAGCTCCTCACCGGCGTGCTGCAAGACGGGCCGGAATCGGTGGCCGGCAGCGTGCGCTTGCCAGGCAGCGACGACGTGGAGCTACCAGCTGGCACCAGCATGGCGCCCTACCGAAGCGCCGCCGAAGAGGCGCTCACCGAGACGGACCTACCGCTCGATTACCAGGAGATCATTCGCCGCTACTTCCAATGAGCAGCGAACTGATGAGGTAAGGCAGCTCAGCAAGCAGCGAGGCGGCTAACTCGGGCGCGGCGCGTTCGGCCAACGCCAGCGCGGTGGGGTCGGACTGTGTGTCGGGCAGCGGCAGCGAGACGGACTCCACCCGTGAACCCTGGTGCGTGCGAGTGCGCAGCACCTGCACCACAGAGTCGTTGCGCGGGTCGACCACTTGCGCCTCCAGCGCCAACGAAACGTCCACGCGGCGGGTTTGGCCATCGCGGGCCTCCGTGACCTCGCGCTCTAGTACGCCCGCGCTCACCATCACGGCCAGGTCGGCGCCCTGGGAGCGAGCGATGCGACCGGCGCTGGGCGCAGCGCGGTTATGGAACATGTCGTTGTGGGTCTCGAGGAAGCGCAGGGTGAACGCCGACACGAAGTCGAACGGTGCGTCGGCCCGCCTGGTTAGGTCGTCCTGGACGAGGTCAGCGACCCCAGCCAGCCGCGATTGCGTGGGCGCGTTCACGATGGCTATGGTGGCGTGAGCCTCGCCCCCGTGCCCCTGCGACGGAGCGCAGGCGGTGAGCAGCGTAGCGCCTAGGAGTAGGGATAACAGCAGCGATCTGGCCATGCCCTCATGGTGCCACGTTCACCGCGTGTGCCGCAGGTCAGGAACGTCATCCTGAAGGACACCTTAACGCCGTTACAGGCTCACTCTGCCGTGTTGCCTGGTTCCGCTGGCACCACCTGCACCGCCCCGCTACTCACCTGAGTCAGGCGGTCGGTGGCTGCCGCGAGCTGGTGCGCGGGCACGGTTAGAGCCAGGTCGAGACCGTCGGCGCCGAACTCGGGCAGGCCCTTGCGCGAATCTGGGTGGAGGCCCACCAGCTCGTCCACGGTGCGTAACACCACGTCTGTGAGCGCGAACGGGGCCCTAACGCGCACGTGCGCCATGTCGACCACCTGGCGCGTACCTGCCTGGTCGAGGGCCTTACTGACGCTGCCCGAGTAGGCGCGCACCAGCCCGCCAGCGCCGAGCTTCTTACCGCCGTAGTAGCGCACCACCACGGTGGCCACCATGTCGAGCTCGCGCTTTAGCAGTACCTCGAGCATGGGCCTACCCGCCGTGCCGCCGGGTTCGCCGTCGTCCGAGAAGCGCTGTACCTCGCCGAGCTTGAACGCGAAGCAGTGATGGGTGGCGTCGGGATGGTCGGAGCGCACCTCGGCTAAGAGGGAGGTGGCTTCGTCGACGCTGCCCACCGGCCACACGTAGGCCAGGAAACGAGAACCCTCGATGACCTCCTCGTGGAGCGTGGACTGAGCTACGGTGGTGTGAGCCACGCAGGAACTCTAGCAAGCCGCGGCCGAGGGGCCCGTCTTCCTCCTGGTGCGGCGCAGCAGGAAACCCGTGCTACAGTCGTGGTGTGATCGCGCACAAGGAACCCACGCGCCAGCGCCGCCACTCCGATGTCACCGCACCGCACGGTCGGCGATGTCTCGGCGCCTGGGACCTCGCACGCGCCTGCCGTCTCGCCTGAAGCCAGTTTCTGGTTGAACGAACGTCATCCCGGTTCACGGCTCGCTCGCGTAGCGTCATCTGGAAGGTCGCCTTGCGGGGTGCGCTTCCCACTAACCTCAAGCTAACAGTCATGCAACTAACCGACCCATGTTCTTCACGCCGGCGCGGCCAGGTAGCAGCCCGGCTCCGGAGGATGAGATGCAACTCGAGTTCTACAACACGTTGAGCAGGCGCAAGGAGCCGTTCGTTCCGGTGGTTGAGGGCCACGTGGGCATCTACATGTGCGGGCCCACCGTCTACTCCGACCCGCACCTGGGTCACGCCCGGGGTCCGGTAGTGTTCGACGTGCTCAGGCGCTGGCTCGAGCAGCAGGGCCTGCACGTGCGGTTCGTGACCAACGTGACGGACGTGGGCCACCTGGTGGACGACGCCGACGATGGCGAGGACAAGCTCGTGAAGCGCGCGCAGCTGGAGCGGCTTGAACCGATGGAGGTGGCCGAGAAGTACTTCTGGGCCTACTTCGATGCGATGGCGCGCCTGAACGTGCGCCGCCCGAGCATCGTGCCCCGCGCCACCGGGCACATCATCGAGCAGCAGGAACTGACCCAGACGCTCATCGACCGCGGCGTGGCGTACGAGAAGGACGGCAGCGTCTACTTCGACGTCTCCGCCTGGGACGCCTACGGCAAGCTGTCGGGCCGCGACCCCACCGAGCAGCTGGAAGGCACGCGCTTCGAGGTACGTAGCGAGAAGGACGACCCGCGCGACTTCGCCCTCTGGAAGCGCGCTGAAGGCGGCCACATCATGCGTTGGCCCAGCCCGTGGGGCGAGGGCTTCCCCGGCTGGCACATCGAGTGCACCGCCATGAGCACCAAGTACCTGGGCGATGAGTTCGACATCCACGGCGGCGGTCTCGACCTGGTGTTCCCGCACCACGAGGCCGAGATAGCGCAGGCCGAGGCGGCTGGCAAGCCGTTCGCACGCTACTGGCTGCACTGGAACATGATCACGCTGGCGGGCGAGAAGATGGCCAAGTCGAAGAACCACTTC
>CAZFFG010000070.1:0-9699 GCA_964518275.1 uncultured bacterium
CTGGAACATGATCACGCTGGCGGGCGAGAAGATGGCCAAGTCGAAGAACCACTTCGTGCCCCTCGAGCAGCTCTTCTCGGAGTACGACCCGCTGGTGGTGCGCTTCCACCTGCTGCGCTCGCACTACCGCAGCGTGTCGGACTTCAGCGAGGAGGGCCTCCTCTCCTCCGAGCAGGGCCTGAAGCGCCTCCGCGAGACCTATCGCAACGCCAGGCACGGCCTGACCGAAGCTAGCGAGGCTGAGGGAGCCGCGTTCGAACCGTTCCGGGAGCGGTTCAGGACCGCCATGAACGACGACCTGAACACGCCCCAAGCTATCGCGGTGCTCTTCGACGCCTCGCGCGAGGTGAACCGGGAGCTCGAAGCTGGCGCCGGCGAGGGCTACAAGGCGGGCGCCGTACGGCTCTTCGACGACCTCCTCGCTGGCGTGCTGGGTGTGCCCACCGCCGAAGAGGACCTGGTGGACGCCATGGCCGCGGTGGAGGGCCTGGTTGAGATGGTGCTGCAGGAGCGCCAACGAGCCCGCGCGCGCCGTGACTTCAGCACCGCGGACGAGATAAGGGCGCGCCTAACGGAGCTGGGTGTGAGCATAGAGGACACGCCGCAGGGGAGCCGTTGGAAGCTGGACTGAAGCCGTGAACCTCTAGGCTCGGCACCCCCCACCCGAAGCGCGTCGCCAGGAACGGTGCCAGCCTGGAGGGCATGACCAGAGACCCAGCGCCCGCGCCCGGCACGGTCAGCGCCGCGCACGCCAACACCGAGGTGGCAGCGCTCTACCAAGCGGCCCTGAACGTGCCGCGCTTCACGCCACCCCGCATCTTCCGGCTGGTGGCTGAGTACGGCACGCTCGCCTCTGCTCTCGCAGCGCCGCCCAGGGAACTGGCGCCGCTGCTAGACCTCACCACCGCGGAGGCTGCGAGCCTGCAACGGGCCGTGGCCACCGGCGCGGCTGAGGCCCTGCGGCAGGTTCGCGCCGCGCAGCGCGCGGGCCTGCAGGTCGTGAGCTGCGAGCACCCCGGCTACCCGGCCGTGCTGCATCACGACCCGGTAGGTAGCGCGCCGCTTCTGTTCGTGGAGGGGCGCTTACCCGAGCAGCTCATGTACCCGTCACACCTCGTGCGGTCGTGCTCCGTCATCGGCACCCGCCGGGCCACGCCTGGCGCGCTGGGCTTCGCCCGCGACCTAGGGCGCGCCCTCTCCCGCGAGGGGGTTCTGGTCGTCTCCGGCCTCGCCATCGGTATCGACGGCGCTGCCCACGAGGGCGCCCTGGAGGCCGGCGTGCATGCGGCGCCCGCAGCCGGGCGTGGCATGCAGCCCGAGTACGAATGGAAAGCCGGCGTGGCGCCCACCCCCAGGCCGGCCGGCACCGTGGCTGTACTGGGGGGCGGGCACGGCCACCTGCACCCCGCCTCCCACGCGGGGCTGGCGCGCCGCATCGTGGCGGCAGGGGGCGCCGTGGTGTCGGAATGGGCGCCCGACGTGCCGCCCCTGCCTTTCCGCTTCCTGAGGCGCAACCGGGTCATCAGCGGGCTCGCGCGTGTAGTGGTGGTGGTGGAGGCCAGGGCGCGCTCCGGCACCAACAGCACAGTCGAGCACGCCCTCGATCAGGGGCGCACGGTCATGGCGGTGCCGGCCGCACCTTGGTCAGCTACCGGCGCTAGTTGCGCGGCTCTAATGGATGTTGGCGCCGAGGTGGCTATGAGTTACGTCGATGTACTAAGGAAATTCGAGGAACTGAGGCGCCCCTCGGTAGCGCCTTCGCTTGATGAGCCCGTGAGGCGTCCGGGCGCCGCGGCGCAGGACACGCTCGGACTCGGCGCGGTGGCGATGGTTAGGGAGAGCGCGGCCAGCTCCTCCCCCGGCCCTGCCGAGGTGCTGGCCGCTGTTCGCGCGGTCGCCACCAACGGCACGGAGTTCAGCCTCGACCGGCTGGTGGCCGCAACGCCGTACAGCACGGGTTTTCTTGTAGCCACGCTAACCGCGCTGGAGCTGCAAGGGCAGGTGGAAGCCACCGCCGCAGGTAAGTACCGCCTGCGCGACCCGCTCAGCAACGCCCCAGCAACCAGAGCCGCGCTAGCAGCCGGCCGTGCCAATGAGATTGGCCGACCAGAAGATGAACGTTCGATGTGAAGGTAGGGCCAAACGTCTCATGGACATGGTGGAACGGTACTTAGTATCGTATGGGCAGGTCGGGTGGGCGATCTTCCGCAGGCGTGTGCCGCGGAGCATGCTCACGTGACGCCACCGGAAGGAGAACAACCTTGAGGAAGTTCCTCGTAGCATCGCTATTTGCCCTCGCCACCTTCGGAGTCGCCTTCGGACAGACCCTAACCGTCTGGACCACCTGGACGGATCAGACCCTCGACTGGCTGCGCGAAGAGTCGGCCTCGTTCACCGACGCCTTTGGCGTAGACGTCGAGATCGTTCGCCTCGACGTGAACGAGCTCAAGCAGCAAGCCCTCCTCGCAGCCCCGCAGGGCCAGGCGGGCGACGTCTTCGCCGGCGTTCCCCACGACCAGATCGGTGAGATGGCGGTCGGCGGCGTGCTGCTCGACATGTCTACCTACGCCACCAACGCCTACCTGTCCGACCTCAGCGAGCAGGCTCGCCTCGGCTACACGTACGCCGGCAAGCTCTTCGGCCTGCCCATGTACGTCGAGGGCCCCGCGCTCATCGTTAACAACGACCTCATCAGCGAACTGCCCGGCACCTACGAAGCCACCATGCAGCTGGCGGCCGACCTCACCACGGCCGACACCTTCGGCTTCATGTACGACATCAACAACTTCTACTTCAGCTACGGCTGGCTCCACACCTGGGGCGGTTACGTCTTCGGTCGCGACGCGGCCGGCGGCCTCAACCCCGCCGACATCGGTCTCGCCAACGAAGGTGCCGTCGCCGGCGCCCAGGCGCTGCACGACCTGCGCTTCGCGCTCGGCCTCATCCCCTCCGGCACCAACTACGACGTGGCCAACGGCCTCTTCGTCGACGGCGTGCTCGGCATGATCTACACCGGCCCGTGGGCCATCAGCCAGTACCAGGAAGTCGGCCTCGACGTCTCCGTGCACCCCGTACCGGCCCTCGCCGACGGCACCCCGTTCTCGGGCTTCATGGGCGTGCAGGGCGTGCTCGTGAACTCCTTCAGCGACCTGAAGGTGGAAGCCGCCAACTTCTCCAAGTGGCTCTCCCGCAAGGACGCCCAGGTGAGCCTGGCGCGCCTCTCCGGCCGCATCCCCGCCTCCACCTCGGCTCTCGCTGAAGTGGGCGACGACCCCATCATCGCTGGCTTCGGCGCCGCACTCATCCACGCCGAGCCCATGCCCAACATCCCCGAGATGGGCGCCGTCTGGTCCCCGCTTGGCAACGCGCTCAACGTCATCACCGAAGACGCCAACGCCAACATCGGTGAGATCCTCGACCAGGCCGTCCGCGAGATCAAGGGCGAGTAAGACCCGACTAACCGCCTAAGCCCTCAGAAAGGGCCAAGGTAGTAGACTTGCGGCCAGGGGCTAGTCCCCTGGCCGATTCACATGGCGCCTAGCGGCGCGCGCCGGGCCAGGGCAACCAGCGCAGCAACCGGACCACCAAGCCGACGTTCCATTACGCCCTCAGGGGGTACACGCTATCGACATCTCGCGCTCACCCAAGCAGTACCTGCCCCGCAGCAAGACCGTGGCGGGTGGCCTGTTCAAGTCGCTCGGGTTGCTCGCCGCTGCGCTCACCGTCTCGGCGGCACTGGGGGTGGCGGGCTACCTGCTCATCCGCCTGTTCGCACCAGACGTGCCAGCCTTCGTGGGGCTTCCCATCGGCGTGGTCGTGCTCGTGCTCATCTTGCGGTGGATCGCCCAGCGCTTCGCCTGGATCATGCCGTGGTACTACCTACTGCCGGCCATCATCTTCCTGCTCACGTTCACGTTCTTCCCGGTCATCCTCACCATCGGCCTCGCGTTCACCGACTACGCCGGCATCCGCAACGGCGAGCTGAACATCAGCAGCGAGACGGCCATCGTGGCCATCGACGGCGCCACCCTACAGATCGAGAACGCCACCACGCTCGCTTGCGCCGACCTGCGTAACGGCTGTAACGACGTGCGAGCCGTGGTGTACGCCTCCGGTGGGGTGAACATCGACGCGGTCTCGCTCGACGGTCAGGTTCTCACGCTGGCTGAGGACACGCCCGCCGGTCGTGTGGTGAACGAGGTCGAGCTTTTCATGCCCGACATCGGCTTCGCGGCCACCATCCGCGTGACAGAGCACGACGGTCGCCAGCTCACGCTCGAGCGTGAACCGCCCTTCCCACCGGACCTAGAGGCGGTGGTGGTGGTGCTCGACCGCGCCGCCATCCAACGCACCATCGTGAGCGAGGACGGCACCACGCTCACGCTCAACGAGCCCCTACCCGCCGACATCGAGCCCGTGTCGATAGCGCGCTACAACGACTTCGGTTGGGTGGGTTGGCGCAACTTCCGGGCCATCATGGCGTCGGCGCCGCGCGCCCTCTTCCCCGTCTTCCTGTGGAACATCAGCTTCGCGCTCATCACCGTGTTCCTCAACCTGGCTGCGGGCATCCTCATCGCGGTGCTGCTGAACAACAAGGCGCTCCGCTTCCGTAACCTCTACCGCACGCTGCTCATCATCCCGTGGGCCCTGCCTAGCGTCATCACCATCCAGGTCTGGAAGGGGTTCCTCAACCAGAACTTCGGCGCCATCAACCGGGTGATGGCGCTGCTCGACATCGGTGCGGAGCCCATCAACTGGCTGCTAGGCGACGCTAACGCAGCCCGCGGCGCCGTGATCCTCGTGAACCTGTGGCTCGGGCTGCCGTTCATGATGACCGCCACGCTCGGGGCGCTGTCGGCTATCCCTGACGACATCTACGAAGCCGCCCGCATCGACGGCGCTAGCCCCTGGCAGGGCTTCTGGAACGTGACCGGTCCGCTGCTGCGAACGGCGCTGGTTCCCATCGCGCTCAGTTCGTTCGCCTTCAACTTCAACAACTTCAACGTCATCTTCCTGCTCACCGACGGCGGGCCGCCCGTGTCGTGGGGCACGGCCACCGCACGCGGTACCGACATCCTCATCAGCTGGGCCTACAACGAGGCGTTCCGAAGTCAGGGTGGTTACGCCTACGGCTTCGGTTCGGCCATCTCGCTCATCATCTTCGTGATCACGTTAGCCGTGAGCCTGATGAACTTCAGGGTCACCGGCGCACTGAAAGACGAGGCGCGGGTGTGAACACGGGCAAACGCATCCACTTCTGGTCCATGGGCGCCGTGGCTGTGCTCACGGTGGCCATCGTCTGGCTGCTCATCGCTACCGCACCGGAGCCCATCATGCGCGAGCGCATGCTCGTCATCCCCGGCGCTTGGTGGCGTTTCCTCACCGCCTTCGTTCTCACCATCCTGGCCATCGGTGGTATGGCCTACCTGTACGGCCTGGCTACCCGGCCTCTGCGCGCCGCGCGCTACGCGGTCACGGCTGGCACGCACATCTTCATATGGCTAGTGGTGCTCGCCGTGTTCTACCCGGTGGTTTACCTCCTGTCGGTGTCGTTCAACCGCAACGACACGCTGGCCGGTGCCCTACCTCGCACAGGCAACATCCTCGTGCGGGCGGGCGTGATCCCCAACCCGGCCGACATCTCGGTCGCGCAGTACGAGAAGGTACTCCGCGAGACGCACCTCCTCTGGCACCACTGGCTGTTAGCCGGCATCCTCGTGGCGGCGATCATCGTGGTGGTGGGCACCGTGCTCGCGCCGCGTCTCGGCTTCTACTCGCGCCGCATCGACCGCGTGAGGAACATAGGTGGCTGGACCATATTCGCGGCGGCCGCTCTCCTCGTGTTCACCATCGGCCCGGACCAGTTCTACGGCCTCACCGCCGACGGCCGGAAGCTGCCTGCCAGCATCGGCGGCATGGTGCCGCTCTACATCCGCAACACGTTGCTTGTTTCTGGCACCACCGGCATCATGGCCGTGGCGCTGTCCACCACAGCGGGCTACGCCTTCTCACGCATGCGCTTTGAGGGGCGTTACAACACGCTACTCACGTTCGTGTTCGTGCAGATGTTCCCCACCTTCATGGCGCTGGTGGCCATCTTCTACCTGATGAGCCGCCTCGACCTCCTGAACACCTTCACGGGCCTCATCCTCGCCTACTCGGGTGGCGCTATCGCCTTCTCCACCTGGATCTTCAAGGGCTACCTCGATTCGCTCAGCCCAAGCCTCGAGGAGCAGGCTATGGTGGACGGCGCCACGCGCTTCGGTGCGTTCTGGCGCGTGATCCTGCCCATCAGCATCCCCATGCTGCTGTTCATCTTCCTGAACCAGTTCATCGGCACCTACAGCGAGTTCATCCTCGCCAACACGCTGTTGGTGGGCCAGGAGCACTGGACGGTGGGGGTGGGCCTCCGCAACTTCACCACCAACCAGTTCGCCACCCAGTGGGGCGCCATGGCCGCGTCGGCCGTGCTGGGCAGCATCCCTATCCTCGCCATCTTCTACTCCTTCCAAGACTCCCTCACCGGGCAGCACACGGCAGGCAGCGTGAAGGGATGAGCAGCAGGCAACGGGTGGTAAACTCCGCAGCCATGAGCGGAAGCGAGGGACTTGGCTACGGCACCGAGATCATGCTCGACGGCGCGTACGCAGACAGCGCCAAACTCGAGGACCCAGCCACGGTCAGCGCCGTGCTCGAAGCCATCGTGGCGGCGGTAGAACCCGTGGCGGCGGGGGTGCAGGGCGCCGAGGTCGTCACCACGGACGTTGGTGCCGCCGGTTTCAGCGCCGCGCTCATCCGAGGCGAGACGGTGGCCGTGCTGCACGCCTTCCCGCAGCTGCGCACGGTGTCGCTGCACCTCTTCTCAGCTCACGACCTGCCGCTAAGCGCCACCACCCGCCAGTTCCTGGCCGCCTTCGAGGTGGGGCGCTTCCAGAGCTCCGTGCGCGCCTTCGGTCAGTTCCCACCGCGCGACCCGGAGCGCCTGAAGCGCGACCTGGCCGGGCAGCGCTCTTACGTCAAGCTGCGCGTCACGCCGGCACCCACAGTCACCATCTGAGGTCGGGGCTTAGATGACCAGGCGTTTCGTTCTCGCGCTCGACCAGGGCACAACTAGCTCCCGCGCCATCCTGTTCGGACCTGAGGGGGAACCCCTGGCCGTAGCGCAGAAGGAGTTCGCGCAGCACTACCCGCAACCGGGCTGGGTCGAGCACGACCCTCTCGACCTCTGGTCGAGCCAGATGGGGGTGGCCACCGAGGCCCTGAGCCGTGCAGGCGTGAGCGCTAGTGAGCTCGCTGCCGTTGGCGTGACGAACCAACGGGAGACCACCGTAATCTGGGACCGGCGCACGCTCGAGCCTATCGGCAACGCCATCGTCTGGCAGGACCGCCGCACCTCTCCGACCATCGAGGCCCTGCGCGCCAGCGGCGCTGAGGAGCTCGTACGCGCGCGAACGGGCCTGCTGCTCGACCCTTACTTCTCCGCCACGAAGATCGCTTGGCTCCTCGACCACGTGCCCGGCGCCCGGGTGCGGGCAGAGCGGGGCGAGCTGGCGTTCGGAACGGTGGACAGCTGGCTCACAGCCCGCCTCACGGGCGGGGTTCACGTGACGGACGTGAGCAACGCGTCGCGCACGTTGCTCTTCAACGTGCACGCCATGCGCTGGGACGATGAGCTACTGGCGCTCTTCAACGTGCCCCGCGAGGTCCTCCCGGCGGTTGCGCCCACCTCAGGGGTGGTCACCGAGATCGGCCCGGGCCCCCTCGCGGGCGTGCCGCTGGCCGCTCTAGCAGGCGACCAACAGGCTGCCACGTTCGGCCAGGCGTGCTTCGCGCCCGGCCAGGCGAAGAACACGTACGGCACGGGCTGCTTCCTCATGCTCAACAGCGGAACCGAGGTGCCCGAGTCTCCCTCCCGCCTCCTCAGCACCGTGCTGTGGCAGGTGGATGGGCGACCGCCCGAGTACGCCCTGGAGGGCAGCATCTTCATGGCCGGCGCGGTGGTGCAGTGGCTACGCGACGGCCTAGGACTCATCCGCACGGCAGCGGAGGTGGAGGGGCTAGCGGCCTCCGTGCCCGACAGCGGTGGGGTGACGTTCGTACCCGCCATGACGGGCCTCGGTGCACCGCACTGGGATCCGTACGCGCGCGGCACCGTGCTGGGCATCACGCGCGGCACCACAGCTGCTCACTTGGCGCGGGCGGCGTTGGAAGGGGTCGCGCTGCAAGTCGCCGACGTGGTGGAGGCCATGGAACACGATTCAGGCGTGCCGCTCACCGAGCTTCGGGTCGACGGCGGCGCCGCCGCCAACGACCTCCTCATGCAGCTGCAGGCAGACCTGCTGGGGGTGACGGTGGTGCGGCCGAAGGTCACCGAAACGACCGCGCTGGGGGCTGCGTACCTGGCCGGCCTGGCGGTAGGCGTATGGCCCGATACGGCCACCATCGGCAGCATGTGGCGTGAGGACAAGCGGTTCGAGCCGCAAGTAGACGAGAAGGCGCGTGAGAACGCGCGTGGCCGGTGGCGAGAGGCGCTAGAACGTGCCGCAGCCTGGGCCCCGGTCGTGTAGGCGGCGCGCTTGCTACACTAGCTTCCGGCGTGCCGGGATGGCGGAATGGTAGACGCCGCAGACTTAAAATCTGCTGTCCGCGAGGGCGTGCGGGTTCGAGTCCCGCTCCCGGCACCACCCACACACAGTTGAGGCCTCAGGGCGCTGCCGTCAGGGTTCGCCTCGTTCGTCTGAAGGGTCGAACTCTGCGTCGATCTCGCGGTTCGGTTCGTGCGGCGCGTGGAAGGACGAACCCGTCATGCTGGTGGCCGGGGTGGGAAGGGCGAAGAGGTCGAAACCCGTGACGAGGCCGTGGGCGTAAGGCAGCGCCGCGTTCCCCTGGCCCCGGCGCGCTGCGTCCTGGTTGCGGCCGCATTGGAGGCATGCCCCGCCAACCAGCGTGCTTCCGCACACACAGCTCAACGTCATGAACGCCCTTCCCTTCCCCAGCTACCTGAGCCCAAGGTAGTGGAGCGCGTCTTAAGAAGGGCTTAAAACGGTTCGGAGCTCCAGCCGCTGGTGGACCCGTAAGACCCCCGTAAGACGCACGGCTGTACAACTGCTACTGGTGTGAACGCTGCCAACTCTCTCCCCCACCACGCCTCCGCCGGTAACCCGCTCTGCCCCGCATGTGGCAGTCCTGTGGTGCGCATCGAGGCTTCGGTCGAAGTGAAGTACCACGTGCATTACGCCGTCACCGCCTGTGACCTGGAGGTCATAGAGGAGCAGTTCGGCGATGGTGACTGGAACGAGGCCAGCCCGGCCGCCTGCACTGCCTGCGGCTGGCGCGGCGAGGTGGCGCAGCTCCTCGGGGTCGGGGTCCGTTAGTTAGACGAGCAGCCGGTTCACGCTGCGGAGACCTCCGCTGCTGAGAGCTTCGCTGCGAGGCCACTGCTGGGGGCCACCACTAAGAGTCCAGCACTAAGAGGCCACCTAGGGGGCTGGCAACCGGCCTCATACCGGGTATACTCTTCAGGCTAGAGCTGATGACCGAGCGCGCTGCGGCGCAAGCGGCATCGGTTCCGAACGAGGCGATGTAGCTCAGCTGGTGAGAGCGCACGACTCATAATCGTGAGGTCGACGGTTCGATCCCGTCCATCGCTACCACGTGCAGGACGCACTTTCTTCGGAGGGTGCGTCCTTCGCATTGGCG
>CAZFFG010000071.1:0-9646 GCA_964518275.1 uncultured bacterium
ACCATACCGGACAATAGCGCTGGCAACGGGGTGAGTGGATTTACTTTCCAGCGCCGCCGCAAGCTTCAGCAGCAGCCTTTCATCAAAATCTTTCGCCGCCACGACCTCTTGCACATCGAATACGCCTTCGGTAAGGGTTCCGGTCTTATCCATCACTACCGTGTTCACCTTCGTTATAAGGTCGAGGAAGTTGGAACCTTTGAAAAGTATCCCGTTGCGGGAAGCAGCGCCAATGCCTCCGAAATAACCAAGCGGGATCGAAATAACCAGCGCACAAGGGCAGGAAATGACCAGGAAGATCAAGCCACGGTACAGCCAGTCCTCAAATACATAATTTTCCACGATAAAATAAGGCAGAAAAACCAGCAGGATGGCCAGGAAGGTGACAGCCGGTGTGTAAACTTTGGCAAATCGCCGGATAAACTGTTCGGTCTTAGCCTTCCGGCCAGCGGCATGCTGCACCAGCTCCAAAATACGGGCAATGGAGCTGTCGGCAAATTCCTTGGTAGTCCGGATGGTAATTACCTTGTCGATATTGATCATGCCTGCCAATACCTGCTCTCCTTCCCGGATGCTACGGGGTTTGCTTTCCCCGGTCAGGGCAACCGTGTTAAAGGAAGAGCTGCCGGAGGCCATTGTCCCATCCAGCGGTACCTTCTCGCCCGCCTTTATCTGAACCGTTTCCCCGATGGCTACTTCTTCCGGGCTAACTGTTTTATAAGAGCCGTTACGCAAAACCGACGCAGTATCGGGGCGCACGTCGAGCAAAGCGGTAATATTTCGTTTCGCCCTGCCCACTGCCGCATCCTGAAAAAGTTCTCCTACCGCATAAAAAAGCATCACTGCCACCCCTTCAGGATATTCTCCGATGGCAAAAGCCCCGGCGGTAGCCACACTCATCAAAAAGAACTCGGTAAATACCTCTCCTTTAATGAGCGTCCGAACGGCTTTAACAATGACCGGAAGGCCAACCGGGAGATAGGCCAGAACATACCACACGACTCTTATCGGGCCGTTAAAGAATGCCGGTTGCCAGAAATGATCTGTCAATATCCCTGTAACCAGCAGTAGAAAACTGGCAATTGCCCATCCCCATTTTGCCAGGAACGCAGGTTCCCTTTCACCGGCTTTCACCGGTGGCGTCTTACCCTCAACCTTTTTGGGTTCCACCGCGCAGCAGTCGTCGTCCCGTAGTGTCTGGTCTTTCATATTCATCCTTCCATATCCAGGAACCATTCTTCCGCTTGCTCAATGGCTTCCCGGATGGCTTCTTTTTCATCAAGGCACTTCTCAACCATTAATTTATTGGCGATTTCAATGGCCTTTTCTCTGACCTGCGGCGTCAGATCTTTCATTTCCAGGGGGAAATCTTCAAATGTCCATGCCATGACTGTATCGTTTTCTGATCTACCGCAAAATTAACCCGCTATGGTATGCAATGGAATTGCATTTTATTGGCATTTGCCGCATAAGCCTTTTATGACCAGACTGGCCTCTTCCGGAAGCAGGTCCTCCGGCAGCGCAATCGCAGGGATTTTCAGCTGCGGAAGGCAAACCGTCTGGTTGCATGCGCGGCAGTAAAAATGAACGTGCATGTCACGCCGGTAATCACACTCGCACCCTTCCTCGCATAGAGCATACCGCGGAGCGCCGGTGCCGTCATTGATGCTATGCACCAGGCCTTTGTCTTCAAAAGTTTTCAGCGTGCGGTATAACGTGATCCGGTCGGACGGGCCAAAAGTTTGCTCCAGCTCAGTTAAGCTAATGGCTGAAGATTGCTTTTCCAGGACCTCCAGTACCAGCAGCCGCATAGCCGTGGGACGGATGCTTCTTTCTTTTAGCTTGCCTTCCAGTTGATTTATCATGAGGGGCTCCTTTCATTGATTATTTCGTTGACACAGACTTCATCGTCCTGTTCGGTTTCGATAGTGACATGCTCCAGGTCGTATTCCTTCAGCGCATCTTTGACCTTGTTTTTCAGCTCGCTTACTTCCCCAAGGCTTTTTACCCGCTTTAATTTTATATGCGCGGTGAGTACGTGATGCTCGCCGTCAAGCGACCAGACATGGGCATGATGTACACTGGCCACATGCGGAATAGCACCGAGCTTCTGCTCGAGCTCCTGAATGTTGATCTTCTCCGGTGCACCCTGAAGGAAGATCTTCATGGTGTCGACGAGCCTTTTAATGACGTTCCACAGAATATAGGCCGTAATGGCTAAAGATAGCAGGGGATCGAGAATATGTATATCGGTGAATATCAGCACAATGCTGGTGACCAGTACAGCAGCCCATCCCAATACATCCTCCAACAGGTGCCATTGAAGTACTTTTTCATTGAGCGACTTCCCCTTACTTAACCGGAAAGCAGCGATGCTGTTTACCACAATACCCACGATCGCGAATGCCAGCATGCCCTTGGCATCGGAATGTTCAGGAGCCGCCAGGCGCTGAACGGCCTCGTAGATGACAAAACAGGAACCCGCGATAAGTATGATGCTATTGATCAGCGCCCCTAATAAGGAGAAGCGCTGGTAGCCAAACGTGTATTTTTGATTGCCTTGTTTTTTTGATTTCTTGTCAAGATACCAGGACAGCCCCAGAGAAAGGCTGTCTCCGGCATCATGCAGTGCATCGGCCACAATGGCAACACTATTTACATAAAATCCTCCGATAAACTCGAAGATCGTAAAGCCCATGTTCAGAAAAAAGGCCAGCTTTATATTACCCGGCTGGTGGCTGTGATTGTGATCGTGTGGCATAAGCTGCTGTTTGGAAGTGGTGTATCAGGAGAGCAATCGGCGGTGGATCAACTCCTGATCCACCGCCGGGCCTCCTCTTCATCTTTCGTTTCAAAAAAACGCAGTTCAGCAGAAGTAAAGGGCTTCATTAAAGCGGTCAACCATTCCTGCCACTCCTTTTCTCCGACCATGGCTATTTTTTCAAAGTCACCGGCATGTTGGATATCAAATTTAAAGTCTTCCCAGGCAGCGCCCGGTGTCCAGCCTTTAAAATCCTCCATCGCGAAATACCATCGGATCTTTCCCTTCCCGTTCAGCTTGTTCTTTAAAATCGGAACGAGTTGCTCGTAATCAGCTTGATCCAATTTATTAACAGCTACGGTGCTTATCAAATTCGGCAAGGTGCTGTCTTCTGTGATCTTTAACATGCTATTAGATTTTTAGTGTTTATTTACCTTTTTCCGGCAAAGGGTATGCCTTTTTCTTTACGATCAATGACTATGCCCCGCTTCGCCTTTTTTCATTTCAGCCAGCAGGTAATAAGCCCCTTCGGTGACCACCCTGGCGCTATCGGGCAGCTTAGTGACAGGTTTGATCTCTACAAAACCTGCTTCCTTTACGCCGGTGCCTACTTCTACCATTCGGAAGGCCTGGCTTTTAGCATGGTCATCGTGCGCTCCTCCGGAGGGTCCTTCATCGGAATGCTCCCCGGCAGGCGCTTCATCGGAATGCTCCCCCGCATGGGCAGGTTCATCGGTCAGCAGGAACAGGTAAGACCGGTCTCCTTCAATAACCACGCCTTCCTCCGGGAGTGCCAATACCTGGGTTTCATCAGTGATAATACGTCCCTGGACATACATGCCGGGGATCAGGTCCCCCTTGCCATTCTCAATTTCGGCATGAACGTGTACCGCCTTCGGGTCTTCCTCGAACGCTTTTCCCACCGAATAGATACTGGCCGAAAGTTCCCTTTCGGGCATACCTGCTGCAGTAAAAATAACTTTCTGTCCTTCACGCAAGCGGGGGATATCCCGTTCATATACCATCAGGTCGGCGTGGATATGGCTGTTGTCCACGACCTCGAATAATTCCTGCTGGGGCTGGACATACTGGCCGGTCACCACATCGACTGCTCGTATATAACCGCTGATGGGCGTTTTAACCGGTATCGCGGGGTAGATCCTCCCTTCAGCAACGGCCGCGGGATCAATATCCAGCATGTGGAGCTTTGCCTTTAACGCAGCCGCGCGGGATTGCATGGTCTTGTATTCGGATTCCACCTGCTGAAAATCCTTGCCTGAACCTATTTCTTCCTCGAAAAGCTTTTTCTTCCGGGCATATTCCATTTCAAGAAATGCCAGGCGGTTTAACGCTTCCTGGTAATCCTGCTGGATTGTGATAAGGTCAGGATGTTCCAGAATGGCCAGGGTTTGCCCTTTTTGTACTTTGTCTCCTTCTATCACGTTGATCCTTTGCACATTCCCTCCCTGGTAGGCGCTTACTTTCGCTTCGTTCTGCGGGGGGACTTCCAGCCTCCCGTTGGCCTTGATACTGGCGCCGAGATAACGCCGGGAGAGCGGGCCTGTTTTTATGCCGATAGCCGCCATTTGATCCCCGGTAAGGGATACGGCATTTTCTTCGTGTTGCTCTTCTTCGTGGTGCCCGGCTTCTTCTTCCTGGGCGGGGGGAGTGGTACAGGCTCCCAGCATCAGAATGCCTGAAGCGAAAAGAATATATATTATTTGTTTTTTCATCTTCGTTTTTTTTGAGTTAAAACTGTCCTAACAGAAACCGGATATCGTTTTGAGTCTGGTAATAGTCATTCAGCGTTTCCAGGTAGGTGGTTTGGGCACGCAGGGCATCATCGGTCAGTTGGATAAAGTCTGTATAATCGATCTCCCCGTAGCGGTAGCTCTGCCGGGCAGCGATGAGCTGTTCTTCGGCAAGGGCCAGTCCCTGGCTTTGATAATAATCCAGCGTGCGGGCAGTCTTCTGCAATTGCTGCAGCAATTGACGGTATTCCGACTGCAATCGGAGGGATTCTTCCGTTAACCGCTTTTCCGCTATTGCTCCCTGTATCCTGGCGGCCTGTATTTCTCCTTTCTGGGGGCCGAACCACAAGGGGATACTGATACCCACCTGCCAGCTGTTAAAGCCGCTTTGCGCGCCGATCTTTTGCCAACCGTACTGCGCGCTGATCTCAGGCAACAGGTCCGCCTTTTCTGATCGGAGGCGTGCCTGCTGCACCTGAATTTCCTGCCGGAAGCTTTCCAGTAAAGGCGTGTTTCCCAGCTGTGCCGTGTCGGCTATCGCAGCAAGCGTTATATCCGTTTCCTGCAAGGAAGCTACCTGGAAGGTATCTGGCATCGTCACCCACCTGTTTAGCGCCGTGAGGGCGATATGGTAATCATCGGCAGCCTGCCGGGCCATGATCTGTATCTGCCGGTATTTGCCCGTGGCTGTCAGGTACTCCAGACGGGAAGTTTCGCCTGTTTCATAACGCAAACGGGCGGCTTCCTCAAAATCCTGGTAAATTGTATCAAGCCGGCGGGCAACTTCCAGGCGGCTCTTGGCAAAAGCGGCATGGTAATAGGCGGAAGCCGTGCGCTCCAGTACCTGCAGTTCGGTAATATCGCGGTTCACCTCGCTTAGCGTAATCAGCTCCTCGCGCCATTTTGCGCGGCTGAATCCGCCAAAAAGATCGATGTTCTGCTGCTGAACACCCACGACGGTCTGCACACCTGGCTGCCCGTTTCCTACTTCTTCTTTCCCGGTAAAAACCTGGGTGCCGCCGAGTTGCCAGGCTGTTTTTTTAAGCGCTTCCTGCCGGGTGACATCCAGCTGGGCAGCCTGTATGGCCGGATAATTGGTCCTTGCCGAATCAAGGGCGGACTGCAGGGTCAGCAGCTGCGGCCGGTCCGACGTTTCCTGCGCACGCGCAGGGGCAATGGCCATCAGGAGGCCGCCCCCGGCTATCAAAAGGACGATCAATGGTTTCATATTATGTGAGGATAAGCGTTTTTCGGTTCTACGTTCCAGCCATTGATACAGCACCGGTAGTACCAGCAGGGTGAGCAAGGTCGAGGTGATCAACCCTCCGATGACTACCGTGGCAAGCGGGCGCTGGACTTCCGCTCCTGCCGAAGTGGATATAGCCATTGGCAAAAAGCCCATAATGGCCGCCAGCGCTGTTAACAGAATGGGACGGATACGCTCCCCGGTTCCCTGGTGAATCCGCTCCTTTAAAGGGACACCTTCCTCCTTCAGGCTGTTCAGTCGGCTGATCAGCACCAGCCCGTTCAGTACCGCTACGCCGAAAAGCACCACAAAGCCTACTCCGGCCGAAATACTAAAATGCATGTCCCGTATCCAAAGGGAAAATACGCCGCCAATGGCCGCCAGGGGAATGGCCATATAGATCATCGCAGCCTGAGAAAGGGAACCAAGCGCGAAATAGAGCAAAATAAAGATCAGCGCCAGCGCCATCGGTACCACCAGGGTCAGACGGCTGGTAGCCCTTTCCAGGTTCTCAAAAGCGCCCCCGTACTGGATATAATAGCCGGGAGGGAGTTCCAGCTGCGCGTCCAGCTTTTCGCGGATCTCTTCCACGAGGCTTTTTACGTCGCGACCCCGCACATTGATTCCCACGTACGTCCTCCGGTTGGTATTGTCGCGCGATATCTGCATAGGGCCGGGCTCGTAGTCAACGGTGGCTACGGCCGATAAGGGGATCTGACTGCCGCCCGGAAGGTTGACATAAAGGCTCCTCAGATCATCAATTCCCTGCCGGTGCTGCTCATCCAGCCGGACCACCAAATCGAACCGTCTTTCGCCTTCAAAGATCACCCCTGCCTGTCCGCCGGCAAAAGCCGAGGAAACCATCCGGTTAAGGTCTTCGATAGTAAGGCCGTATTGGGCTACTTTTGCCCGGTCATAAACGACGGTCATCTGAGGCTGGCCCGTGGTCGCTTCTACGCGCATATCGGCCACGCCGTCAACTGTGGCAATGATGCTGCCCATTTCCGCGGCCTTGGCTGCCAGCATGTCGAGGTCTTCCCCGAATAATTTTACAGCGATATCCTCCCGCACCCCGCTGAGCAGTTCGTTGAACCGCATTTCAATGGGCTGCGTGAATTCAAAATTTACCCCGGGAATGACCGATATCTTTTCCTTGATCTTTACAATCAGTTCTTCTTTAGATGCGGCCGATACCCATTCGTTTTCCGGTTTCAGGATAACGAATACATCGGCGATATCCATGGGCATGGGATCGGTGGGCACGTCTGCTACCCCGATGCGGCTGAGTACGTGCTCCACTTCGGGGAAATTTTCCAGGATAATCTCTTCCACCTTGGTACTGGCAGAAATGGTCTCGCTCAGAGAGGTGCCCGGTTTCATGATCGCGTGGAAGGCCAAGTCGCCTTCATCCAGCTGCGGGATAAATTCGCCGCCCATACGGGTGAAGGCCAGCACCGCCGAGGCCAGCAGGATCACTGAACCGATAATAACCGCTTTGCCTTTGCGCAAGGACCAATTCAGCGCAGGTAAATAGACACGCTGAATACTACCCATCAATTTCTCACTGGTGCGTTCGGTAAAGGCTGAAAACCGGCCCTTCTTTTTCGCCGGTTTTAGGAACAGAGAAGCCATTACCGGCACATAGGTGAGGCAAAGAAGAATTGCTCCCAACACGGCAAACCCAAAGGTGTAGGCCATAGGTTTAAACATTTTACCTTCTACGCCTTCCAGGGCCAGTATTGGAGTGAATACGATAAGGATAATGAGCTGCCCGAAGAAGGCGGCGTTCATCATTTTGCTGCTCGACTTATAAGCGATCTCATCCATTTGTTTCTGTGACAATGGAGCCGTACTTCCATATACTCGTTGTTGAACGGTGTGTACCACGCCCTCTACAATAATCACCGCCCCGTCCACAATAATCCCGAAATCAATCGCTCCCAGGCTCATCAAGTTGGCCCACACCCCGAATATTTTCATCAGGATAAAGGCAAACAGCAGGGAAAGCGGGATAATGGAGGCCGTGATAAGGCCTCCCCGAAGATGGCCCAGCAATAGTACCAGCACCAATACTACAATTAAAGCTCCCTCTACGAGGTTTCTCTTAATCGTGAAAGTGGTGCGTGCGATCAGGTCGCTTCTGTCTAAAAAAGCATTAATTTCCAATCCCTCCGGGAGTGACCCGCCAATCTGCTCCATGCGCTTCTTTACCTGCTCGATCACGTCATTCGAGTTAGCCCCTTTGAGCATCATGATAATGCCGCCCACTGCCTCGCCCTTGCCGTCCTTTGTAAATGCCCCATAACGTACGGCCGAACCAAAGCGCACCTCGGCTACATCGCGGATGAGTACCGGCACATTCTCCACCGTTTTCACGACAATGCTCTCAATATCACCGATGGAGCGGGCCAGCCCTTCGCCTCGGATAAAGTTGGCTTGGTGGTTTCGCTCAATGTAAGCCCCGCCCGTATTTTGATTGTTAGCTTCAAGCGCCCGGAAAATATCCAGGATGGTCACATTCATGCTGTTCAGACGCTCGGGATCGACCGCTACCTCATATTGCTTGATGTGCCCTCCGAAGCTGTTTACCTCCACCACGCCCGGCACCATGGCCATTTGCCGTTTTACGATCCAGTCCTGAACGGTGCGGATCTCCATATCGGAATAAACCGTATCATAACCCGGTTTAGGATCGATGGTGTACTGGTATATCTCCCCCAGGCCGGACGTGATAGGTCCCATGAAAGGTTCGCCAAAGCCTTGGGGGATGGCATCTTCTACCTCAGTCAACTGCTCGCTGACCAGCTGTCGGGGCAGGTAAGTGCCCATATCATCCTCGAAAACGATGGTGACTACCGACAGTCCGAAACGGGAAGTGGAGCGGATCTCGGTTACCCCCGGGAGATTCGCCATCGCCAGCTCTACCGGATAGGTAACAAACTGCTCGATGTCCTCGGTGGATAGATTCGGCGCGGTGGTGATCACCTGCACCTGATTGTTGGTAATATCGGGCACCGCATCCAGAGGCACCTTTGTCATGGCCCAGAGACCTGCAACGATGAGGGTAATCGTCATCAGGCCAATGACCAGTTTATTATTTATGGAAAATGAAATGATCTTATTAATCATGTGGATCTTATATTACATGAAAGATATAATGTACTACCTGAATTGCTATCAGAAATAGTAGCAGGGCAGCCATCAGCACAATAAGAATGATCTTTACAAGCTTTAAAAGCTTCTGGCCTTTAGTCAGTCTTTTCTTTTTCTTAGCCATTTGCTGGCTTAACTTAAAAGGATCAAAACAAAAGCGTCTCGCAGGCTGCAAATTGCCTGCGGAAAATGATGAGATAAAAGACTTAGGAGAACTTCGGCGGCTGCCAGATAGTCGCTAAAAACGGAGAAGTGAAATAAAACCGGTAGGTGTCTTCGGGATGTTCTTGATATGAAATAGGTACTAATTCCATTACAACCCGGGTTGTAATGGCGGAATGGGTGTGACCAGCGCAGCAATGATGATCTTTAAAAGGAAGTTCATGTTCGTCGGGAGGTTCGGAGTTCTCGCTGCCGTAGTGGAAAGCAAGGAACTCTATGAATCCAAGTTCATGATCCGCCTGCTGATGTTCCTGGAAATGATGAACCAATTCCGGAATCTTTAAAAGCTCACAAAAATCCATACCCGGCATCAGGCTTCCCAAAAAGAAATAGCCGCCCAGCAGTATGGATATCAGTAACTTCATGCAAGGCAAAGATAATAAGAAAAAACTTGCAAGGGTATTGCAAAATCGGCTATTTGGGTAACTTTAGAATTGCAGTATGAAAACAGCATACTAGGGGAGGGTGTCCGCTAAACTCTGTCCAGGAGTTTGAAATTAGAGTGAAAACTAT
>CAZFFG010000072.1:0-9602 GCA_964518275.1 uncultured bacterium
CTACCACCCCAGTCGGGTTCGGCAGGTCTCGCTCCTAGCTCAGGAACTCAGCGTGCTCGAGGGGGTGTCTAACGTGCTGTCGCCCTTCGCGCTGGAAAGCATCCCGCGCCTCTTCCTCTACCAGTACTACGTGTCGCCTGAGGTGGCGCTGAACAGCGAGGTGGAGCCGCTGGTGCGCTCAACGGTCAGCAGCGATGGCCGCTACGTGCTCTTCCGGGTGTACCCTGACGGCGCCACCACGCCTGCGATGGGCGCCGAGTTGTACGAGCAGATAACAGCCAGCCTGAACCGGGTGGGTCTCTCCGCGTACATCGGCGGTGCCTACGTGGAGGGCACCGAGTGGACAGCGGCGCTCTACGACTACTTCCCGCTCGCCCTAGCGCTGGTGGCCCTAGCCACGGCAGTGCTCTTGGGTCTGGCGTTCCGCTCGCTGCTGATACCCATCAAGGCCGTCGTCATGAACGTGCTCACGGTGGGGGCCTCTTTCGGGGTGCTCACTTTGGTGCTGCAGGACGGCGTCATAAACCAGCTCTTCGGGCTTGGGCCGGTGCTCGGCTACATCGACACGGCGGCGCCGCTCTTCATCTTCGCCATCGTGTTCGGCCTCAGCATGGATTACGAGGTGTTCATGGTGGCGCGCATCCACGAGGGTCACGAGCGCGGCCTCTCCGACAAGGAGGCCGTGGCCACGGCGCTCTCCACCACGGGCGGGGTCATCACCAGCGCCGCGGCCATCATGATCACCATCTTCGTGGTGCTCATGTTCAGCCACGTGGAGCTCATCCGCACGCTGGGTCTGGGGCTCAGCGTGGCGGTGCTGCTGGACGCCACGCTGGTGCGCTTGGCGCTGGTGCCATCTGTGATGGTGCTGGCGGGGCGCTGGAACTGGTGGCTGCCTGGCAAGCCCGTGAGGGCGCCGCAAGAGGCGCCGCGCTCCGACGCTTCCTAGGTACGCAGTGTCATGAGTACTCGACCTGTTGAGGCAAGCTGTTGAGGTCACCTAACGGGCCCGCGCTTGGCTTCGCGCGCCGCTAGCTACCTCAGAACAGCCTCGAGCAAGCCCATCGGTTGCAAGGCTAGGGTGGCCACGCCGGGCGCCTCCAGGCTCCAGCCGCCCGACAGCGCCACCGCTAGGCCGGCCGCACCCGCTGAGGCGGCCTGCACCTGGGCGGCCACGGCCGCGCCGAGCACGAGCGGATCGAAGCGGAAGGTGAGGTCCACCTCGGCGCTTCCCCCGGCCGGCAGCTCCACCGCGGCCAGGCTGGCGGAGGCGGCGCTGGCGCCAGCTACCGACAACGTGAGGTCGGGGGCGGCGACCCTGAAGCCGAGGCGGCCCATGTTGGTGAGCTTGATGCCCACGGTCACGGCCACGCTGTTCAAGGACTCGAAGCGCAAGCTGCTGCCGGCCAGCTCCACTAGGGGCGCCTGCAGGAGGTTCGGCGCCGGCAGCTCGCCCGTCACGAGGGTGAACTCGGGGAAGCGCTGGGGCGCGCCGAACACGTCCACTGTTACGGCCGCGTCGAGGCGGTAGCTGGTGGGGGCGCCGCCGACGTACGTGGCGATGGCTTCCAGAAGCGCGGGCGCGGCGCCCAACGGCACGTTGACGTCGAGGATGAGGGGCGCCGACCCGCTGGCGGGCACGTCGAGGCCACCGCGGAAGGTGGCGGTGGCGGCGCGAGTGCCTTTCACGAAGAGCGCGCCGTCGAGGCCCGCCAGCTTCACGGGGATGACGTTGGGGTTGTTCACGTCGAGCACGAGCCGGAAGAGCGCCGTGCCGGCGCCGATGCCTGGCGGGTCTATACGCACGAAGCCCGACCGACTGGCGTCGAGGCTGAAGGTTGGCACCGACATCACGTTGGCGGAGGGCACGCACGCCGTGAGGATGGATAGGAGCGCTGCTGCGAGGATCGCGAGTGTGAGGCGTGGCCGCCTCGCGCTGCCAGCACCAACGGGAACGGTTCTTAGGTTCACGTCGTCCTCCAAGGGACCGCTGACGGCGAGCGCCCGGTCCACATGTATGCGGTGCCGGGGCCCTGCGGCGCGCCGCGGTCGTTCGCTACGGATGCTACGGCAACCGTACCGCTGGCGGTGGTAGCGAACCTCGCATGCCTGTCCGCCGCGCGCTGCTCGCCACGTGCCGCCAGCTGCGAGACACCCAGCGCGAGCCGCCGGATACAACGCCGCGCCACGCCGCCTGTCGCTTCAGGGCGGTCGCGCCGGGTCGGTATGATGCCGCATGACCGAGTTGGAGTTACGCCGCGAAGGCGCCGTACTGGTGCTCACGCTGTCGCGGCCGCACGTGCGCAACGCCCTCACCGCCAGCCTGCGCCAGGCGCTGGCTGAGGCGCTGCGAGCGGCCGCGGACGACGCCGGCGTGCGGGCCGTGGTCCTCACGGGTGCTGGCGACGCGTTCTGCGCCGGCCTCGACCTGGCCGAGCTGGAGGCCAGTTTGAGCTTCAGCAGCGAGCGGCACCGGAACGATTCCCGCGCGCTGGCAGACCTCTTCATCCAGATGGTGCGGTTCCCAAAGCCGCTGCTAGCCGCCGTGAACGGCCACGCCGTGGCGGGCGGTGCCGGGCTGGTCACTGCCTGCGACGTGGCCGTCATGGCTGACGACGCGCGCGTGGGGTACACCGAAGCCCGCATCGGCTTCGTTGCCGCGCTGGTGTCGGTGCTGCTCGTCCGGCAGGTGGGTCAGAAGCACGCCAGCGACCTGCTGCTTAGCGCCCGCCTGCTCCCGGCGCAGGAGGCGGCCAGTATCGGGTTGGTGAACGAGGTCCGCCCCAAGGAGGACGTCCTGCCCCGCACCCTCGAGCTGGCAGCGAAGATGGCGGCCAACGCCCCGAACTCCCTCAAGCTCACCAAGGAGCTGCTGGCTGGGGTGGGCGCTCTCTCGCTCGACGAGGGCATGCGCTGGGCGGTGGAGGTCAACGCGCTGGCGCGCACGGGCACCGAGATCACGGAGGGCGTGCGCGCGTTCCTGGAGAAGCGCGAGCCGGCTTGGCGGAACTGACCGGCGTGGCGGCGACGCCGCGCCTTGCACCAGCACCGCCACAGGAGTAACCTGAGCTTCATGTGTAACTTGCTCACCTCCCTCCGGGCCTGCCCAAAGGTGGCGGCGCGTGCGGCCGCGGCGGCAGCCAGGTGAGCACCCGCGTGCTTCTCCTCTGCGGCGGCATGTCGGCCGAGCACGAAGTGTCGCTAGCCTCGGCCCGCTCGGTCATCGAGGCCGCCGGCGGGCTGGAGGTCACGCCGCTCGTCATCGGACGCGACGGCGCCCTGCTCTCAAGCACACGCTCACGAGAGGCGCTCGGGCTCCCACCCGCCCAGAAGCAAGCGGTCGTGGGGTCCGCCACGCTCGAGGCAACCGCAACGGCTCCAGGACCGCACACCGACGCGGCGGAGGCGGCGCGCTTCGGCGCCCTCAGCCTGGCGCAGGCGCTAGGCCAAGCCGACGTGGTGTTCCCGCTCCTGCACGGCCCCTATGGTGAGGACGGGCGCGTGCAGGGGCTTCTCGACATGCTGGGTCTGCCCTACGTGGGTGCGGGTGTGTTCGGCAGCGCGGTAGCCATGGACAAGCTCGGCATGAAAGCCGTCTTCGCCGCTCACGGGCTGCCTCAGGTGCGCTACGTGGGCGTCACGCGCCACCGCTGGAACACCGACCCATCCGGCGTGAGGCGTGAGCTCGAGGAGCTCGCCTACCCGCTGTTCGTGAAGCCCGCCAACCTCGGGTCGAGCATCGGCATCAGCCGCGTGGACGACGTCGCTGCGCTGAACAGCGCCATGGCGTTGGCCCTGAGCCACGACCGCCGCGTGGTGGTAGAGGAGGGCCTGACGGGGGCCCGCGAGCTCGAGATCGCCGTGCTCGGTAACGACGACCCGCGCCTGAGCGTTGTGGGCGAGATCCGGCACGGGGCGGGCTTCTACGACTACGACACCAAGTACACCGACGGGCAGGCCGAGCTGATAGTGCCAGCCCACGTGCCGGCGAAGGTGGCCACGGAGCTCACGGAGCTAGCGCGCCGCGCGTTCTTAGCGGTCGACGCCGCTGGAATGGCGCGGGTGGACTTCTTCTACCAGGAGTCCACAGGCCGGCTCCTACTGAACGAGATCAACACCATCCCGGGCTTCACTAGGCACTCCATGTACCCCAAGCTGTGGCAGGCCAGCGGGCTCACGTACCCCGAGCTCATCGCCGAGCTAGTGAGGCTGGCGCTCGAAGACCGTTAAGTCACCCCTGACGGCCCGCTGACACCGGTACGCTCAGCGCTTGCTATACTCTGCGGCAGCGCCTAACGCACGTAAGGAGAGAGCCGCCGCTCACACCGCCGCCAACGCAGAGTCCACCGCGCGCACCGCTAACGGGCACGCTACCGGACGACCACGGCCGCTTGACGACCTGACCGGCTCCCGGGTGCTTATCCTCAACGCCAGTTACGAACCCTTGCACGTGTGCTCAGTGAAGCGCGCCGTTGGCCTCCTCATGCACGAGGTGGCCGAGCGTGTGGAGGACACCGACCGCGTGCTCCGCTCGCCGCGCTCGGTCTTCCCCGTTCCCAGCGTCATCAGGCTGAAGCGCTTCGTGAAGGGACCGATCCGCCAGCGGGTGGCTTTCAACCGCAAGAACGTGTTCCGGCGCGACGACCATCACTGTCAGTACTGCGGGCGTCACTTCTCTGACCTAACGCTCGATCACGTCATGCCCCGCAGCCGCGGCGGCCCCACCAGTTGGGAGAACGTGGTGGCGTGCTGCAAGTCGTGCAACGCCAAGAAGCGCGACCGCACCCCGGACGAGGCGCGCATGCACCTCTTGCGGCAACCGTACGCGCCGCGCTTCATCTTCTCGAGCGCTTACGGCGTGATGCCCGACATCGACCCCATCTGGGAGAAGTACCTCCCCGAACGCAAGAGCCGCTGACCCGGCCAGGGCTGCTTTCGGGCTCCTCAGCCGTCAACGCCGACGTTTGGTGTCGGCACCGAACAGACGGGTGAGCAACAGGTTGATGATGCTTAGCACCGCTGAGCCGAGCACGGCGCCACCGAAGCCGCTTACCTGCAGGGGCGTCACCGCCGCAGCGATCGAGAGCGCTAGGGCGTTCACCACCAGCAGGAAAAGGCCGAACGTGATGACCGTGAACGGCAGGGTGAGGAGCACGAGCAGCGGCCTGATGAGCGCGTTCACGAGCCCGATGACGGCGGCGGTCACCAGTAGCGGGCCCAGTCCGTCCTGCGGCATGCTCAGCCCCACGCCTAGGCGCACCGTGAGGTAAAGCGCCAGCGTGATGACGGCCCAGCGAACGAAGAGGTTCATGGCTCGATGATACGGGAACGCCCCGGGCTCACTCGGGGCGCTTGATGAGGAGCGGCACGCGCTCCACGGTGGTGAAGCCGAGGGAGGCGAGGATCTCGATGAGCTTAGGGTCGCTGTCGGGGAGCTCCGCTTGCACCACGCCGAACGGCCCAGCGCCGGAGAGCTCATGCAGCACCGAGAGCACCAGGCGCCTCAGCATCTCGCTGTTCTCCCTGAATCGCGGCAGCACGCCAGCGCCGTCGAGCGTGAAGGTGGCGTCGACCCCGCGCCTGAGCCGACTGCAGAAGGCGTAACCCACGGGCTCCTGGTCGAGGGTCTCACGCGCTAGGAACCAGTGGTCGGGCGTGAAGCGGCCGCCCTTGCGCTTGAGGTAGGCCCAGTGCGCACCGTCGGCGTGACGCTGCTCCGCGGCCTGGTAGACCTGCCGGAAGGTGTGCTCGTCCTCCTGACGGTAGGCCTCCAGCACGAGCGGCACGCCGAGGGGCGGCACCTCGCTAAGCTCGAACTCGAGACGCACGTGGCGTTCGCGCCTGAAGCCGAACGGCGCCAGGAGCGCCTCTAACTCGGCGCAGGCAGCCTCGGGCAGGAGGTGCAGCGGCACCACCGCTACCTCGTGCGGGTTGGCGTGCAGCAGCTCCTTAACGAGGCTAAGGAGGGCGTCGGGCCGCTGCGTGTGCCAGACCGTAGAGAAGGTGAGGGTAGCGGCCCCATCGTGCCGGTTCTGAACCCGCAGGTTGAGCCCGGCCACGCCCTCGCCCTCGTGGAAGAGCGCGTAGCTGGTGGAGCCGTCGTGGCCCGGGTTCTTCAAGCGCCCGTGTAACTTCAGCGCCAACCCGCCCGGGTCGGCGTGCCCGGCGAAGCTGAGCGCCTGCCGCATGAACCACATGAGCTCATCGGCGGAGAGTTCCCTTATCACGAGGCCTGATTGTACCTGCAGCGCCGCGGTTATGCTCTTTACGATGTCTAAACCTCGCATCATCGGCGGCACCGCCAAGGGCCGCGAACTCGATACCCCCGCCAGCGGCACGCGCCCCAGCCCCGCGCGCCTACGCGAGGCGCTCTTCAGCGTGCTGGCCTTCGAGCCGCACGGCGAGTTCCTAGACCTCTACAGCGGCTCCGGCGCCATCGGACTGGAGGCCGCCAGCCGCGGCTGGCGGGCTACCTGCGTGGAGCTCGCCGGCAAGGCGGCGGCGGTCATCCAAGGCAACGCCAAGCGGCTCGGGCTGAACGTGACGGTGGTGCGTGGCGACGCGTTGGCGCACGCGGACGCGCACCCTGGCCACTACCAGGTGCTGTTCGCGGCTCCCCCCTACCCCGACGACCTACAGAGCATCTTCGCTCGGCTGCTGGCTTCCGGCGCGGTCGCTCCCGGCGGCCTGTACGTGTTGCAGCACCCGAGCGCCATGACCGTGCCCGAGCTGCCGCCCGCCCTGACCGACGCTAGCGTGCGAGTGAAGCGCTACGGCACCAACTCCGTGACCTTCGTGAGGGTGCCGGAAGCCGGCGCCTGACGCCCGTTCCTTGCGCCCGATCTATGAGCTGGCCTTCACGTTCAGCGCGACCAGAAGCCCTCATGTAGCGTGCTAAACTCATGCGTTGATTCTGCGGCCGCCGCACCGGCGGTTCGCGACTCGGCTGCGGCCTGTTGCGGGTTCGCCGCCTGCGGCACGCCGCAGCGCGCACTCAGCCGACGGCACGCGCCGAAGTGGGCAGCCGGCCCCGGGGGCGGGCCCCTTCCAGCGCGGAAAGGTCCATTACCACATGCTCGGATTCGTTCAGAAACTGTTCGATAACAACGACCGCGAGGTCAAGAAACTGCAGAACGAGGTGGTGCAGGCCACCAACGCCCTCGAGAGCCAGATGGAGGGCACGCCCGACCTGGCCGCCGCTTACGCCGAACTTCGCCAGCGCCACCAGGAGGGCGGCGAGAGCCTCGAGGCGCTCATGCCGGCGGCCTTCGCGCTCACCCGCGAGTCCGCCAAACGCTTCCTGGGCCTCAGGCATTACGACGTGCAGCTCGTGGGCGGCGCCGCGCTTCACTACGGCCGCATAGCCGAGATGAAGACGGGTGAAGGCAAGACGCTCGTCGCCACCCTCGCTCTCGTGCTCAACGCCCTCACAGGCAAGGGCACTCATCTGGTCACCACCAACGACTACCTCGCCGCCACCGGCGCGGAGTGGATGGGGCCCGTCTACCGCGGGCTCGGCCTCAGCGTAGGGGTCATCCGGCACGACACGGAGGCCAGCGAGCGCCGCGCCGCCTACCGTTCCGACATCACCTACATCACTAACTCGGAGCTGGGCTTCGATTACCTGCGCGACAACATGGCGTTCCGACCCGACCAGCTGGTGCTGCGAGAAGACACCCCGCTGCACTACGCCATCATCGACGAGGTCGACTCCATCCTCATCGACGAGGCGCGCACGCCGCTCATCATCTCCGGCCCCGCCGAGGTGGCCACCGACAAGTACTACACCATGGCCAAGATCGCCCAGCAGCTCGAGAAGGGCGAACCGGCCGAGGGCGACGTACCAGCCACGGGCGACTACTCCGCAGACGCCAAGTCGAAGGACATCCACCTCACGGAGCAGGGCATCGCCAAGGCCGAGAAGCTCATCGGGGTGGAGAACATCTTCAGCCCCGAGAACATGGAGGTGGGGCACATGCTCCGCCAGGCGCTGCGCGCCCAGGAGCACTACCACCTCGACAAGCAGTACGTGAAAGACGAGGCCGGGCAGATCGTCATCGTCGACGAGTTCACGGGCCGCCTCATGCCCGGCCGGCGCTTCGGTGAGGGCCTCCACCAGGCCATCGAGGCCAAGGAGGGCGTGAAGATCGAGCGCGAGAACCAGACGCTCGCCACCATCACGTACCAGAACTTCTTCAAGCTCTACGACAAGATCGCGGGCATGACCGGTACCGCCAAGACCGAGGAGAAGGAGTTCCAAGAGATCTACGGCACCGACGTGCTGGTCATCCCCACCAACAAGCCGGTCATCCGCGCCGACGGCGAGGACGTGGTGTTCCGCACGGAGGAAGGCAAGTACAAGGCCGTGGTCGACGAGATCGTGGAGGTGCACGCCAAGGGCCAACCCGTGCTGGTGGGCACCGTCACCATCGACAGCTCCGAGCGGCTCTCCCGCATGCTCAAGCGCCAGGGCGTACAGCACGAGGTGCTGAACGCCAAGTTCCACGGCCGCGAAGCCGAGATCGTGGCGCAGGCCGGCCGCTCCGGCGCCGTGACCATCAGCACCAACATGGCCGGTCGTGGTACCGACATCGTGCTGGGTGGTAACCCCGAGTGGGCCGCCCGCCAGCTGCTGGAGCGCGAGGGCTTCGACCGTTACGACTCCGACACCGAGCTGTTCATCAAGGCCATCATGCTTCGCAAGCCCGACGAGGCGCGCGCGCTGGCTCAGAAGATGGAAGGCTTACCCGCCGACATCATCCCGCGCCTCGAGAAGCTCCGCGACGAGGCCGAAGCCGATCACGAGCGCGTTAAGCAGTTGGGCGGCCTGCACATCATCGGCACCGAACGGCACGAGTCGCGCCGCATCGACAACCAGCTCCGCGGGCGCGCTGGCCGTCAGGGCGACCCGGGCTCCAGCCGCTTCTACGTCTCGTTCGAGGACGACCTCATGCGCCTCTTCGCCAACGAGCGCGTGCTGGGCATGATGGACCGCCTGGGTATGGACGACAGCCAACCCATCGAGGCCAAGATGGTCACCGGCGCCATCGAGCGCGCGCAGAAGCGCGTGGAGGACCGCAACTTCGGCATCCGCAAGCAGCTCCTCGAGTACGACAACGTCATGAGCAAGCAGCGCGAGGTCATCTACGCGCAGCGCCGCGAGGTGCTGCTCGGCAACGACATCTCCGACGAGGTGCAGGAGATGTTCGCGCAGTACATCGACTCGCAGGTGCAGAGCTACCTCAACCCCGAGATCGAGCCAGAGGAGCGCGAGATCGCACCGCTCAAGACCGCGCTGGTGGAAGCCGTGCCCGCCTTCGAGAGCATCGACTTCGAGGCGTTCCGCGCCAAGCAGCCCGACGACGTTACTGACGAGCTCGTGGCCGCCATGGAAGCCGCCTACCAGCAGCGCGAGGAGGAGCTCGGCGCTCCGCTACTGCGCGAGCTCGAGCGCTTCATCGTCCTGCAGGTGGTGGACCAGCACTGGAAGGAGAACCTCCACAACATGGACGTGCTCCGTCAGGGCATCGGCCTGCGCGGTTACGGTCAGCGCAACCCGCTGCAGGAGTACGCCTTCGAGGGCTTCAACCTGTTCGAGGAGA
>CAZFFG010000073.1:0-9587 GCA_964518275.1 uncultured bacterium
TACATGCCGCCGCAGGAGCCCGCGCCGGGGCAGGCGTGCGTCTCCACGTCGCGGAAGCGCTCGAGCGAGATGCGGCCCGCCGCGTGTGCGCCCACGGCTTCGAACACGCTGACGATGGTGAGGTCCTCGCCGTCGAGACGGCCAGGTTTGATGGTGCCGCCGTACACGAAGATGCTCGGGATGTCGAGGCGCGCCAGCGCGATCATGGCGCCCGGCATGTTCTTGTCGCACCCGCCAACCGCCAGCATGCCGTCCACCGTTTGGCCACGGCCCACCGTCTCGATGCTGTCGGCGATGACCTCGCGCGAGACGAGGCTGAGCTTCATGCCCTCGGTGCCCATAGAGATGCCGTCGGAGATGGTGATGGTGCCGAACATGAGCGGCATCATGCCCGCCGCGCGGGCGGCTGCGTCGGCGGCTTCAGAGAGCTCGCCTAGGCCCAGGTTGCAGGGCGTGATGGTGCTGTGGCCGTTGGCGATACCGATGATGGGCTTCTCGAAGTCGGCGTCGTCGAAGCCGACGGCGCGCAGCATGGCGCGGTTAGGCGCGCGCTGGTTGCCTTGGGTTACCGCCGCGCTAAGGCGCGTGCTCTTCGGTGAGGTGTCGTGGCTCATACCGCCTCCTGGTGGCCGATTCTACCCTTGCCGCGGGGCCCGTTCCTACCGTGCTAGACTCGCCGCACGATGTCGGTCAAGTACGGCCTCCTGGGCCTGCTAGCGCGTCAGGCGCAGCACGGGTACGAGCTCAAGCGCAGCTTCGAGCAGTTCACGGGCGGCTTCTGGGAGCTGAACCACGGCCAGATCTACCAGTCGCTCGAGCGTCTCGCCGCCGACGGTCTGGTCAGCTTCACCGTGGAGAGCGCCGAGAACGCCCCCGAGCGCAAGGTCTACGAGACCACCGAGAAGGGCCGGCAGGCGCTGGCGCGTTGGCTGGAGCGGCGCAACGTGCGCGTGCGGCCGTTACGCGACGAGCTCTTCGTGCGTTTGGCGGTGATGGCCGATCAGCCGCCTCAGCGCCTGCGTGAGCTCATAGCCGACTACCGACACACGTACTCCGAGCACATGCGCGAGCTCACTCTCGCGAAGCGGCGGTCCGCGCAGGCCGCTCAGCCCGGTGCGGGCCCGGACGCGGAGGTGGAGCAGATGCTCATCGATGCGGCCATCTTCCACTGCGAGGCCGACCTCCGGTGGCTCGATCACTGCGAAGCCAAGCTCGCGGCCCGGCAACGGCGGGAAGCGAGCTGACAGTGCCGGTGGCCGCCCGCGTGAGGCACCCACTGGGGTCAGGCGCGGCCGTAGCCCACCAGCTCGAGTTCCGCGGCGTGAGCAAGAGCTTCGTCCGGCGCGGCGCCGCGCAGACGGTACTCAACCAGGTCGACCTCACGCTGCCGGCGGGCGCCTTCGTTGCGCTCACGGGCGCCTCCGGCTCCGGCAAGACCACCCTGCTCGAGCTCGCGGTCGGGCTCCAGCAACCCAGCGCTGGCACGGTTCGGCTGGGAGGCGTGGACCTGGCCAGCTTGACCGAGGGGCGGCTGGCGGCGTTGAGGCTCGAGCATGTTGGGCTCTTGTTCAAAGACCACGCCCTCATCCATACCCTGGGCGCCGCCCACAACGTGGCGCTACCCCTCCTCTTGGCGGGCGCCCCGAGCGGCCCGGCCCTGCGGCGCGCCGGCGAGCTGCTCGAGCGTCTCGGCCTTGCGCACCTGGCGGCCGAGCTGCCGGGCGAGCTCAGCCAGGGCGAACGGTACCGCTTAGGGCTCGCGCGGGCGCTCGTAACGGCGCCAGCGCTCCTCGTGGCCGACGAGCCCACCGCGGGCTTAGACTCCGTGGCCGTCGACGACGTCATGCAGCTCCTCGCGCAGCAGGTCGACGAGCAGGGGCTCACGGTCCTGCTCGCCACCCACGACGCACGCACCGCAGCCTACGCGGAGCGCGCCTACCGCCTGGTGGGCGGGCGCCTGGAGCGGGCGTGAGCATGCACAGGGTGCCGCTACTACTCAGCCTGCGCTACTGGCGGGTGCACGGCCGCCGCGCCCTGCTGCTCTTCATGGGTCTGGTGGTGGCCACCACGTTAATGGCCGCCGGTCTGCTGGTGAACGACTCGCTGACCCGCACTTACGCTGGCTGGGCGCGCGGCGTAACGGGCTGGGCCGAGATCGAGGTGGTGGCGACGGCGGATCAGGGGTTCTCGGCCGCCTGGTTGGAGGCCATCCGAGCGGTACCGGGCGTGGCGGTGGCCGCCCCCCTGGTGGAAGCGCGTAGTTACCTCCTCAGCGAGCAGGAGCAGCTCAGCGTGAACGTACGGGGGGTCGACCCCAACGCAGAGAACGAGATCCGGCCGCACTCCATCGTTGCGGGCCGCGCTCTCGAACCGGGTGACCACCAGGTGGTGCTGCTCTCCTACACGGCGGCCCTGCACCTTAACGCGGGCCCCGGTGCCGACGTGGCTCTCCTGACGCCTGGCGGTCTTGAGCACCTGCGGGTGGTCGGCGTGTACCGCCCCCTATCTGACGGGCACGGCGTAGCGGAACGGGCCGTCCTCATGCCGCTGAGTCAGGCGCAGGCGCTGTTCCAGGCGGGACGTGGCGCGCTCTCCAGGGTGGACGTTGCCACCGACGGCAGTAGCCCACCTGTGGTTCACGCCGCGCTGAGCGAGCTGCTGGGTCAGCACGCTCAGGTGCGGCCGTCCGGATCGGCAGGCGAGGAGTTGGGTGGCGCTGCCCAGCAGCTGCGCAACATCCTGCTGCTAGCGGGCGTGCTCGGCATGCTGGCAGCTGGCGTGCTGCTCTCCGTTCACGTGCGCACCATGGTAGATGAGCGCGCAGCCGACATGCGGCTCATCCACATGCTGGGTGTGGCGCGCTCGCGATTACGCCTGTGGCTCGGCACCGAGGTGAGCGTGATGGTGTTGCTGGCTGCGGCGCCAGCCATCTTACTGGCGGCGCCCGTGGCTCGGCTGGTGCTGAGCGGCCTGCCATCCGAGCTGTTGCCGTTCGCGGCGAGCGTAGCTGCGCCTCGCATCGGGCCCTCGGCGTTAGCGGCCGATTTCCTGTTGCTGCTCACCGGCACGTTAGCCGCCTTCTTCGCGGTCCGCTACCTGTTCGCAGCACTGTTCGTGTGGCTCGCGGACGTGATGCTCGAAGCGGAGCGCGCCCAGGCCTGGGTCCGCCTGGCCGGTCACTTCGCTCGGCGCCGCGTTGGCGCTTCGGCAACGCTGGCCGCCGCGTTGGCACTCACCAGCGCCGGCCTCATCGGTATCCACGGGGCGGCCGACGCCAACAGGGCGGCCCTCACGGCCTGGCTCGATGAGTCCGTGCGCTGGGACTTGCGGGTGGCGTCTGCCTCGGCTGGGTCTGGCGCCAGCGTGACCCTGCCACAGGCGGCCGTGGCGCAGGTGGCCGCCCTTCCTGGCGTTGAGGCCGTAGCTGCCGAGCGCCAGGTGGCGGTGAGCTCCCGTGGTCGCACAGTGACGGTCATCGCGCTGGGCGGTTTCGGTCTCGATATGGGTAGCCGCCTCAAGGTGGTGCAAGCAGCCGACCTCTCCGGCTCCTCCGTCTGGCCTGAGCTGGGTGCGGGCCGCGGCGTAGCGCTTAGCGTGCCGCTAGCGAGCCGACTAGAGTTGGCCGTAGGCGACCGCTTACCACTCACGTCGTTGGCTGGCGATAGCGAGTTCACGGTGGTGGCGCTCGTTGACGATGTCGGCAGCCGCGAGGACGCGGCCTACATCGCGCTCGACGACTACGCAGCCGTGTGGGGCGACCAGGGCGTGGACAGCATCGCTGTACGGCTAACCCCGGGCACTGACGCCAGCGCCCTGGCGTCGCGCGTGAGCGTGGAGCTTCCTGCCGGTGCCGCTAAGGTGCCACTGCATGTGACGTTAGCCGACGCGTACCGGGCGGAGCATCTCGCCGCTGCCGCCGACACGTACCGGGCCGCCCGCCTGGTGGTGCTCCTGGCCGCGCTGATGGCCCTGCTGGCGCTGCTGGCAGGCAGCGTGGCCGCAGCGTGGCAAGCGGAACCTGAGCTGGCAGGCCTGCGGGCCATGGGCGTACCGGCTGGGCGCCTCGCTAGAGCGTTGCTGGCGAACCTGGGCGTGGTGGCCATCAGCGCCACGCTACCCGGCATGCTCATCGGCACCGCGCTAGCCCGCAGGCTGGGCGGTGCGAGCAGCGGCCCGGCGCTGGCCTGGCCGCTCGACGCCTACGCGTCGCTGGCGCTGCTGCTGGCCATCACCGCCGCCGTGGCGGTGCCACTGATGACCGCGCCGCGTTTCACGGCGCCGCGGGCTGGTATCAGCCTGCCGCGGCAGCCACGGCGCTAACAGAGCCGGCGGTGCTCCCCAGCTGTGCGATCACGGCAGCCGTGAAGGCGTTCGTGCCGCGGCTACCGCCCAGGTCCACGGTTGCGTCCTCCGCCAGCGCTGCCTGCACGGCAGCCTCCACCGCCTGAGCTGCCTCGGGCTCACCCAAGCTGTGGCGCAGCATCATGGCGCCGGAGAGCAGGGTGCCGACCGGGTTGGCCACTCCCTTGCCCGCGATGTCGGGCGCGCTGCCGTGCACCGGTTCGTAGAGCCCGACGCTGCCACCGAGGCTGGCGGAGGGCAGCACGCCGAGCGAGCCGGGGATAACGGCCGCCAGGTCCGACAGGATGTCGCCGAAAAGGTTGCCCATCACGAGCACGTCGAACGCCTGAGGGTCGCGCACGATCTGCATGGCGGCGTTATCGACGTAGAGGTGATCGAGCGCCACGTCGCTGAACTCGCTCTGATGGAGCTCCACCACCACGTCGCGCCAGAACTGCGACACGTCGAGCACGTTGGCCTTGTCGACGTTGGTCACGCGCCCCGAGCGCTGCCGGGCGGTCTCGAACGCGAGGCGGGCGATGCGTTCCACCTCGTAGCGGTCGTAGACCATGGTGCTCACGCCACGTTCGGCCGTGTTGGAGGACGGCTTACCGAAGTAGATGCCGCCCGTGAGCTCCCGGAAGATGATCAGGTCGGTGCCGCGGGCGCGCTCGGGTTTGAGAGGCGAGAGCTGCTCGAGACCGGGGAAGACCTTCACGGGGCGCAGGTTGGCGAACACCTGCAGGTGCCGCCTTAGCGCGAGGATGCCCGTCTCTACGCGCTGCTCACGCGGCAGCCGGTTCCAGGGGTGGTCGCCCACCGGCCCGCCGACGGAGCCCATGAGCACCGCGTCGGCCTTAAGCACCGCGTCGCGGGTGACCTGGGGGAACGCCTCGCCGTGGCTCTCGATGGCGCTACCCCCGAAGGGGAGCTCCTCGAACGACAGCTTCACGCCGTGGCTCTGTTCGAGCGCGCGCAACACCTCGAGGGTGGAGCCGATGACCTCAGGACCGATGAAATCGCCCGGTAGGACGGCTACGTTCTTGCTCATGGTTCACTCCTCCTGGCGGCCACGGCGCGCACCTCAGGCAGGCCCTCCAGCAGCTCGCCTATGGGGTCCCAGTAGCCGGTGAGGAGCGCTTCCCGGGCGGTGTGGCGCAGCTGGACGGGGTAGGTGCGGCCCGCAGCCCGCACCTCCAGCGCCGCCACGTCCACCGTCACCGGCGTGGTGGGGTCCGCCGCCACAGCGGCCGCGAGCTCCTCGCGATGCTCGTCGGCCATCGTCACGCACGGCATGCCGAGCGTGGTGGCGTTGCCGAAGAATATCTCAGCGAAGCTGCCGGCGATGACCGCGTCGAAGCCTGCACGCTTCAGCGCCTGCGGCGCGTGCTCACGGCTGGAGCCGCAGCCGAAGTTGTTGCCGGTTATGACCACGCTGGCGCCGGTGTGAGCGGGGTCGTCGAGCGGGTGGCCCTTGCGGCTGCCGTCCTGAGCGAAACGCTCGTCGTAGAAGAGGCCCGCAGCCAGGTCGTCGAAGGTGATGGCCTTGAGGAAGCGGGCGGGGATGATGCGGTCGGTGTCGATGTCGTTACCGGCTATGACCACGGCCGTGCCGGTCACTCGTTCTACCGGAGGCAGGGCCATTCAGGCCACCGCCCCAGCGTTGCGCGTGAACACCGAGCGTGCGTCAGATATGACGCCCGTAACGGCCGCGGCCGCCACCATCACTGGGCTCATGAGCACGGTCCGGCCTGTGGGCGAACCTTGCCGGCCCTTGAAGTTGCGGTTGGACGACGAGGCGCACAACTGGTCGCCGACGAGCTTGTCGGGGTTCATGGCCAGGCACATGCTGCAGCCGGCGTCGCGCCACTCGAAGCCGGCGTCCTTGAACACGCGGTCTATTCCGAGGCGCTCGCACTCGCTCTTCACGATCTGGGAGCCAGGCACTGCTATGGCCTTCACGCCAGGCGCCACCCGGTGACCCTCCAGCACGCGCGCCACCTCCACGAAGTCGGACAGGCGCGCGTTGGTGCAGGAACCGAAGAACGCCACGTCGATGCGGGTGCCCTCGATGGGGCTGCCACCCTCGAGCTTCATGTGAGCCAGCGCCTCCGCGATGGCGGCGCGCTCTGGCTCGGGGGCGGTGTCCACGCTCGGTACGAGTTCGTTTATGGCGATGGCCTGCCCTGGGTTGATACCCCAGGTCACGGTGGGCGGTACGTCGGCGGCGTCGATGACCACCACGTCGTCGTAGTGGCAACCAGCGTCCGACGCCACCGCGCGCCAGGCCTCCACCGCGCGCGTCCACGCCGCGCCCGTGGGCGAGTACGGACGGCCCTCCAAGTAGTCGAACGTGGTCTGGTCCGGGTTCACGTAACCGCAGCGCGCGCCACCCTCGATGGACATATTGCAGATGGTCATGCGCTCCTCCATGCTCATGGCCTCGATGGTGGTGCCGGCGTACTCGTACGCGTAACCGATGCCGCCGTTTACGCCCAGCTTGCGGATGATGTGGAGGATCACGTCCTTGGCGTACACCCCCGGCCGCAGGGCGCCGTTGACCTCGATGCGCCGCAGCTTCGGCTTAGACATGGCGATGGTCTGGGTGGCGAGCACGTCGCGAACCTGGCTCGTGCCGATGCCGAAGGCGATGGCGCCGAACGCCCCGTGGGTGCTCGTGTGGCTGTCGCCGCAGGCGATGGTGCTGCCGGGCTGGGTGATGCCCTGCTCGGGGCCCACCATGTGCACGATGCCCTGCCGGCCCGAGCCGACGTCGAAGAAGGTGATGTCGTTGGCGGCCACGTTGCGGCGCAGCGCCTTGATCATGGCGTCGGCCAGAGGGTCATCGTATGGCTCAACGCGGGTGTGGGTCGGCACGATGTGATCGACCGTGCCGAAGGTGCGCTCCGGCATGGCTACCTCGAGGCCCAGCGCAGCGAGCATGTCGAAGGCCTGCGGGCTGGTGACCTCGTGTATTAGGTGCGTGTCGATGAAGAGCTGGTCCTGGCCGCTGCGCAGGCCGCGCACGCGGTGGCTCTCCCACACCTTGTCGAGCAGGCTGCGCGGCCCGGTCGAGCTGGTCTGGGGGCTGGGCTGGTTGTCGCTGGTTTCGTTCACTGTGCTGCTGCTCCTAACTCGTTCTGGCTCTCGCGCCGCCCTCTGGCTGACGCGCGGTAACGGAAGACCCCCGGCCGTTGTGGGCCGGGGGTCGTGAGTAGCTTCTCTCTGCTTCGGCGCGCCGCGCCTTCGCTGTTAACTCACGCCGCCCGCCGTCCTAGTAGTAGGTACCCGCCACGCTGGGTAGCGAGGGAGGGTACGAGGTGGTGGTGAGCTGCGGAACCTTGCATGGCGGGCAGTATATGGCACGGCCCGCCGCGGTTCAAGCTACGGTGAGCGACCCGGCCGGTTTCGGCGGTGTGCCCGGCGCGAACGGCTTGTGCCGTGCTACGAGCTACGCCCACCGCGCCCTACGGGAGGCGTGGGCGTGCGGCTGCTGGTGCCTGAGCTGGGGCCGCGTGGCCCGGCGCCGCGAGTGTTGACCGCGGGCGCCGTGGCGGTGGAGCCGCTGCCGCCGCTCTCGATGAGGCGCTCGAACTCGCGCGCGTCGACCGAGCGCTCCAGACCGGTCTCGAACGAGATGAGCTTGCGGATGTGAAGGTCGGCCAGGCAGGCGTCCATTGTGATCATGCCGATAGCGCCGCCCATCTGGATCTGCGCGGGGATCTGGTGCGTCTTGCCCTCGCGGATGAGGTTGCGGATGCCGGCGGTGGCGAGCAGGAACTCGTAGGCCAGCACGCGCCCGTCGCCGTTGGTGCGGGGCAGGAGCTGCTGGGTGAGGATGGCCTGCAGGTTGTTGGCTAGCTGCACTCGCACCTGCGACTGCTGCGCCTCGGGGAAGACGTCGATGATGCGGTCGATGGCCTCCGAGGCCGTGTTGGTGTGCAGGGTGCCAAGCACCAGGTGCCCGGTTTCCGCCGCGGTGACGGCGGCGCCGATGGTCTCGTAATCGCGCAGCTCACCGACCAGGATGACGTCGGGCGCTTGCCTCAGCACGCTGCGCAGCGCGGCCTGGAAGTCGGCGGTGTCCTCGCCTACCTCGCGCTGGTTGACGATGGAGGTCTTGTGGCTGTGGAAGAACTCGATGGGGTCCTCGATGGTGACGATGTGCTTGGAGTACTCCTGGTTGATCAGGTCGAGCATGGTGGCCAGGGTGGTCGACTTGCCCGACCCCGTGGGGCCCGTTACTAGCACCAGCCCGCGCGGGAGCCGGGCCACGTCGGCCACCTCCTGCGGTAGTCCGAGGTCACCGAAGGTGAGGACCTCATCGGCGATGGTGCGCATGACCCCACCCACGCTGCCGCGCTGCATGAAAACGTTCACGCGGTAGCGGCCGTGCCCGGAGAGGGAGAAGGAGAAGTCGAGGTCTTTGCGCTCCTCGAAGTTACGTTGCTTCTTCTCGTCCATGAGGGCGTACATGAGTCGCCGCGTCATGGTGGGGTTGAGGGTCTCGTACTCTGTGGGCCGCCACTCGCCGTCCATACGCAGCATGGGCGGTAGTCCCACCGTTATCAGCAGGTCGGACGCGCGTCGCTCGATAGCGAGCTTGAGCAGATCTACGATGTCTGCTTGGATCTGGGTGGAGCGGATCTGGTCTGCCATCTCTCTCCTTGGTCGTAGTGACCCCTCTGGCGCCGACGGCTACCGCTACTCGGCGGTGCGCGCAAGCACCTCCTCCAGCGTGGTTATCCCCTGGAACGCCTTATGGATGCCGTCGTCGCGAAGCGACTTCATGCCACGTTTGATAGCGAGTTCGCGGAGCTCGAAGGCCGATGCTTCCTGCACGATGGCCTTCTCGAGCTCGTCGTCGACCACCAGCAACTCGTGGATGGCGTAGCGGCCGTTGTAGCCGCTGCCGCCGCACTTCTCGCAACCGACGCCGCGGTAGAGGGTCTTGCCCTGGATCTCGGAGTCGGGGATGCCGAGGCGCCGTAGAACGTCGGGTTCTGGCGTGGATTCCACCTTGCAGTCCTTACACACGCGCCGCACCAGCCGTTGCGCCAGCACGCCGATGAGCGACGCGGACACGTTGAACGGCTCGATGCCCATCTCCTGCAGGCGGGTGATGGCGCCGGCGGAGTCGTTGGTGTGCAAGGTGGCGATGAGGAGGTGACCGGTTAGCGCGGCTTCCATAGAGATCTTGGCGGTCTCGTGGTCGCGGATCTCACCGACCATGATGATGTCGGGGT
>CAZFFG010000074.1:0-9169 GCA_964518275.1 uncultured bacterium
GCGCCGCGGAAGAGATCGTGTACGGCGACCGCACCACCGGCGCCGAGAACGACCTCCAGCAGGTGACCCGCATGGCGCAAGGCATGGTCACCCGCTGGGGCATGAGCGAAGCCATCGGCCCCGTATCGCTCGCAGCCGAAGGCGGCCAGTACCTCGGCGGTCAGCAGACGGGTGTGGCGCAGAGCTTCAGCCAAGCCACGTTAGAGCGCGTGGATCTGGCCACCCGCCAGATCATCGAGGAGTGCTACCAGGAAGCCCTCGACCTGCTGAACAAGCACCGTAACGAGCTCGAGAAGCTGGCCGCCGCCCTCATGGAACACGAGTCCCTCGATGAGAAGGAAGTGCTTGCCGCCACAGGCATCCCCAGCCAAGTGGAGCACCGGGACTTGCCGCAGGTGCCGCCCGAAGGGGTCTAGTAGCAGGCTCTGCCGCGTAACGACCGCAGCGAACTGCCCCTGCTGGAGAGAAATCCCACATCTCCGTGGGGTTTGACGGCTCTTTGACGCCGCGCAACATAGGTTGCTCCTGTACCGAACCTTCTGCCACGTTTGGCGGGGAGTCCGGTCCCCAACAAAAGGAGACCTCCATGGTGAACGGTCTAGTCGAAGGGCGCGGCTCCGGCCGGTGGCCCAAACGTTATCTTTCGTCCTTGCTGATGGCTGCCGTTCTCGTGCTCGCCGCATGCTCCTCGCCGCCGAAGGACTCACCAACGCCTGCGGCGCCAACAGGTTTCATCCAGATAACGGTGTCGGGACCGAGCGGCGACGCCAGCATTCTGGTAACTGGCCCCGACGACTACAGCGAAACCGTGACCGCCTCCACCACGCTCGAGAAGCTGGCGCCGGGCGACTACACGCTTGAGGCCGCACCGGCGGGTGGGATGTTCGTGGTCGGCGAGCGAACGCTCGAGTTGCTGGTTGCTAGCAACGAGATCTCTAAGGCCTCGTTCGAGTACGCCCGGGCCTTCGATTTCACCGCGGCCACGGAAGCCTCGTCGCTGTCGCTAGGCGGCGCCACCGAACTTGCCGCCACCCTAGGCGGCCTCCACCCGGATCTCGACGGCCTCGACGTAGCGCTTACCGCCCCGGCAGGCTGGGACCTCCTCCCGGCGGGCCCCTGGGAAGGCTCCACTGCCGGCACCATCAGTACGGTCGCCACTGACACCGCTGCCACCTTCGGACCCCATGAGTTCGTGTTCACCGTCACAGGCAACCTGCACGGGCAAGCGCTGCAGCAGGCAGTTACCCTCAGCGTTGACCTGGCCCCGGTCGTCACCAACACAACCGATGACGCCACCGCTCCGCAGCAGGGCTCTCTCAGGTACCTGATAGAGAACCCTCGCGTCCAGGGGCAAACCATAACGTTCGATCCGGAAGCGGCTGTGGGTTCGCAGATCGTCATCGAGCTGCAGGAAGCGCTCGTCGTCGAGCAGTCGCTGAGCATCGTCGGGTTTGCAGACCCCGCAACCCGGGTGCGCCTCACTCACGCGAGCGGGGTAGTCACGCGCCTTCTGGACGTGCGGCCGCCGAACCCAACCGAGGATCTCTACGAAGTGACCCTGAGCGGTCTCGAGTTCGTGAACGGCGCGGCCCCTGTCGGCGAAGGCGGCGGAGCCATCCGGTCACACGCGAACCTGACCGTGACCAACAGCCTGTTCACCTCGAACTGGGCCGACCACGGCGGCGCGATCTTCGTGGCCGAAGGCGGACTAACCGCCACCGGTTCGTCCTTCGAGCTGAACGATGCAGTCAACGACGGCGGCGCCGTGTACGCCGACAACCTGACCCGTGTGGAGTTGCGGGATTCCACCTTCGAAGAGAACTACGCGCGTAACGGTGGGGCCGTCATGGTTGGCAACGGGAACCCACTGCCCGCCGACCGCGCTCAAGCCTTGATAGTAGGGTCTGGGTTCTACGAGAACCTAGCGAACGACGGCGGCGCCCTCCGGAACTCCGGCGACGCTACGATCGAAACTTCTCACTTCGTTGTCAACGAGTCAACGTTGTACGGCGGCGCGATCTCCGTGGCTGGTGGCAGCCTGACCGCCACGAACGTTGGTTTCGACGAAAACAAGGCAGCCACGCGGGGCGGCGCCGTGTACGCCTACAATGCAACCAGCATCGAGCTGCTCAACTCGACCTTCACCAACAACCAGGCTTTCAACGGCGGCGCGGTAATGACCGGTGCAGGCACAAACACGCTGCCTGCGGACCGCGCCGACGTCTTGATCGAAAATTCGACCTTCGAGGACAACATCGCAACCGGCGGCGCTGGCGCCTTCCTTAACCACGCGATCGCGACCGTAAGGGACTCGCGCTTCGAACGTAATGAGGCCACTTCGGGCGGCGGGGCGATAAGGAACCACTACAAGATGGTCATGGAAACCACGCAGGTGGTAGATAACGAGGCCGGTGAGTATGGCGGCATCCTGAGCGACGGCATCATGGAGATGAGCGACAGCGACGTCATCAACAACAGGGCGCTAACCGGCGATGGTGGCGGCATCTACAGCGGCTGGGCCGGGGGCAACTTTAGGCTAGACGGAAGCGATCTCAAGTCCCTTACCATCGTCAACAGTCGCGTTTCGGGCAACCGTGCCGCAGGGAACGGCGGCGGCATCTACAGCGTTCAGATCCTGGAGATCACCGACTCCACCGTGGCTGACAACACCGCCGGGGGCGTCGGAAACGCAGACGGCGGGGGCGGCGGAGGCGGCGTGTTCGCCTTAGCACCAGCCCAGGGCGTAACGCCTCCCCAGAACGCCGACAACCGTCGCGGTGAAACGATCATCACCGGCAGCACCTTCAGCGGTAACGAAGCGCTGGCCGGGAACGGCGGCGCGATCGTGGTGGACGTTGAAATCGGGGCACTCGAGCCCATATTCACGATGACCAACAGCACGGTCGCGTACAACACTGCGGAGTGGAACGCCGGAGGCTTGTGGCTGTCAAGTCAAGACTCGGGAATAGGTGCAGTTGGAGTCGAAAGCACGATCGTATTCTCGACCATCGTCGGTAACGAATCCACCAGAGGCTACGGGGGCGGCGTCGGTACACGCTACGGAGACCTGCTCATGTGGGGGAGCATCATCGCGAACAACGTCATGCTCAACCCTGGGGCCTCCCCGTCCGTTACCGACGTGTACAGGCACTCCGGTGGTGCTAGCTCCCATGGGTACATCTGGATCACCTCAGACCCAGTGGGATCCCTGAACTTGCATCCTACTGACGTCGCTGGCCTACCAACCACGTTAGGAGAATTGGCCGACAACGGCGGCCCGACCCAAACCATCATGCCGACGGATACTCAACTGGGCAACGTGCCCCTGGCCAACTGCAAAGACGTGTTCGACGACACCTTGACCACGGATCAACGCGGCAGCCCGCGCCCAGGCTCGAACGGCATGTGCTACCGCGGGGCGGTGGAACCGAACTAACCGGCGCCCACGCACACCCAGTGGCATCGCTCTTGGCCGGCCCCATCACGGGCCGGCCATTCTGTTAGTTCAGTCTACGGCCCCTACCCCAACACTGCCAGGAACGTATCCACCAGGTCCGGCGCGAACTGCTTGCCGGCTTGCGCATTGAGCTCCGCCGCCGCTTCCGCGTGTGTCCACGCCGGCTTGTACGGCCGAACACTGGTCAGCGCGTCGTAAACGTCTACCAGCGCGAACATTCGCGCCAGTAACGGGATCTCCTTGCCAGCTAGCCTGTCGGGGTAGCCGTATCCATCCCAGCGTTCGTGGTGACTCCTGATCACCTGCCGCGTTTCCGTTGGCAGGAACGGGATGCCGCGGGTCATCTCCACGCCGTAGATGGTGTGCTGCCGGATGATGGCGAACTCCTCGTCGCTCAACCGGGCTGGCTTCAGCAGGATGGTGTCCGGAACAGCGATCTTGCCGATGTCGTGCAGGTAAGCCCCCCAGACGAAGGCCTGCCGCCTCTCGGGCTCCAAGCCGAGGGCGGTGGCGAAGCGTCGCGCCAGATCCACGACTCGGTCGGTGTGGCCATGCGTCTCCAGGTCACGGTATTCCAGCGCCAAGCCCAGCGCACGGAAAGTTGCGTCCCGCGTAGCCTCGATCTCCTCTAGGTAGTTCACGCGTTCGAATGCGTTCTCTAGGCGCGCGACGAAGCCCCGCGCTACCTGCTCGGCGTTCTCGTCTATCGCCGCGCGCCGGTTGAGAGTGGCGAAGCTGATCGTATGACGAACTTCTCCCTGCCGCCTGATCGGCAGCGCCAGCATGCTCTCCACGCCCGTGGGCAGGTAGGCCTCGTGCTGGTCGGGCCAGGCGCGGTAATCGTGAACGAAGAGGGCCTCACCCGTCTGAGCGACCCGGCCGTTGATACCCGCTCCCAACGGCATGGGCACCCGCAACGTCTCCACTAACTCGGGGGGCCGTTGCCCACGCAAGCGCGTGAACTCCACTGTGCGCTCCCCAACCTCGCTGAACATGGCGGTGTCGAACTCCAGCGTCTCGAGCAGGCGCTTCATGCCGACCTCGATGAGCTCGTCGGTGTCGTGAAGGGTCTCGATCTCCGCGCTGAAAGCAGCCAGCTGCTTGTACTCCTCTAGGAGCCGCTCCAGTCGTTGTGTGCCAGCTCGCAGGCGCTTCTCCAACTGCGTACGTTGGAGCAAGAGAGCGATGTTGCCAGCGAACATGCGCGCCATCTGCGTTTCGTCCTTCGCGAAGGGCGTGTCCTCCTCCAAGTTGTGCAGGTGCAGGTGGGCGAGGATCTCGCCGTTCACCGCGATAGGCAAGCTAAGGCTAGCTTGGATGGCGTGCATCGGCCCTGCCGACATGAGCAGCGCGTACTTATCCGGGTCGAGTTGCTTGAGCGCCTCCAGGTTCCGGATCAGCTGCTCGTAGGTGCCAGCGCCACGGAAGACCTGATCTGGCGAGAAACCGATCTGAGCCAGCGCCGGTTGGTCGAACCCTACGCTGGCGACAGCTCGGTAGAGCCCGTCTGATCCCAGCAGCCAGATGCTGCCGGCGTGCGCTCCGTGAACCGTGCTCACGGCCACCTCCACGATCTTCCGGTAGAAGCGGTCGTCGACCGGCGTTCGCAGAGCTTCCTCTACAAGCGTCGTGATGGCGCCCCTGAAGCGGTTGGCACGCTCCAGCCTCTCGGCCTCGCGGTTGGTGTGGGTCACATCGAGCGCGGCGCCTATGCAGCCGACCAGTTCGCCCTGCTCGTCGCGCACCGGCTCCAAGTGCCCATGGTAGTCGCGCCCTCTCCACGTAACGCGGAACTCGGCAGGCGTTCCGCACAGGGCGCGCTCGTGCGCGGCGATCGCAGCGCTGGCATCCTCCGAACCCTTGTAGAACTCCGTGAGGGGCATGCCCATGAAATCCGCCTCGTGGTGACCCAGATCTGTTAGCACGCGGCCAGCGACGCTATGAATGCAGCGCCTGGTGTCGACCGTCCACCTGATCACCGGGAACCTGGTCAGCAAGCGCTCCTGCGCTGCGGCGAAGTTGTCTACCGTGGTGCTGGTATTTGTGTAGCGATTCGGGGGAATCCTCATGGGTTAGCTCCAGACGGGTGAGTACGCGTAACCGATGGTAGACCGCCGACCCTGAAGCGAAACTGAATCGGGCACCTGCACCTGGTTCACAGCCGACACTCCCTAGAATCGGAGCAGCCAGATCCGAAAGGGGAAAACATGGCCACGCTTACCGTGCTGAAGTTCGACACTGCCGACAAAGCCGACCAGGCCCTCACCAGCTTGCAGGAACTGCGCAAGCAGCACGTAGTCAGCATCGCGGACGCGGTAGTGGTCAGCTGGCCTCAGGGCCGCAAGGCGCCACGCACCAAGCAGTCCGTTAACACCACTGGCGTAGGTGCACTGAGCGGCACCTTCTGGGGCATGCTCATCGGCCTTATCTTCATGATGCCGCTGCTCGGCGCCGCGCTGGGCGCCGCAGCGGGCGCGCTTGGCGGCTCGCTGACCGACATAGGCATAGACGACGACTTCATCCGCGACGTGCGCAACCAGGTTAAAGAAGGAACATCGGCTCTCTTCCTGCTCTTAGCCACCGAAGCCCCGGACCGCGTGGCGGAACAGTTGAGCCAGTTCAACCCCACCCTCGTCAGCACGAACGTCTCGCGTGAACAAGAAGAGACCCTCCGCGAATTGTTCGAGGGGGCGTGAGCCAACCAGGCCACTTGGATGGCGCCGGCACTCTAGTTAGGACGACTGACGGCTACACGGTTCGGTTCGTGCGCCACTATTCACGACCTCAGGCAGCGCTGTGGCGAGCGATCAGTTCCCCAGAAGGCCTGGACACCTGGTACCCCACCAAACTCCGAACCGACGGCGTCGTAGGTAACCTTGTCGACGAAACCTTCGAGAGCCCGGACGGTGCGGGCCCGGAACCCGCGCCACCCGGCGTGCTCACTGCCTATGACCCTCCGAACATGTTCAAGTACCGCGTCGACGGTCCTGACGAAGCGCCGCACGCCGGCATGCTCGGGGTTCAGACCATACGCATGGAGGCCCGGCAGGGCGCCACAGGGAACGAGAGCGTCCTAACTTTCACTCACTTAGTGGAGACACTGCCCACTGCTCTGGACGTCCTCTCCGGCTGGCACTACTGCCTCGAGTACCTTGCGTTGGAAATGGGGCAGAAGGGTGAGCCGACCAAGGAGAACCTGGAACGGTTCAAGCGCTTTTACCAGGAGATGTACGGCCAAGGCACCTGAGCTACACGCCCTCCGCGCGCAGGTTCCTATACGTCGTCACCGTAGCATCAGCGGGTAGCACCCCGAGTTCCGCCTCCAGGAGCGCTTGGAACTCAGCGAACCGCCGCTCGGCGGCCGCCAGGTCACCCAGCTTCGCCAGCGAACGCAGTTCCAGCACGCAGGCGCGTTCCGAGTAGGGGTCGAGGGCACCTAGGCGGCGCGCGGCCAGCACGGCGGCGTCAGCGTTACCCTGCCGCAACTGCAGTTCGGCCATCCACGCCAAGGCTTCCGCGTGCGCCTCGCTTATCCGGCGGCGTTCGCCCACCAGCCACGGGTAATCGAGACCAGCCAGGTACTCGCCGCGCACGAGCTGATCGGCCTCCGCCAGCAGTGGAATCGCCTCCGCGGGTGCAGCGAGGCGCGCCTGGGCGAGCAGCGCATCGAACCGGTCCACGTCGAGCGCCACACCCGATACCTCGAGCCGGTAACGACGCCCCTCGACCAACACGAACTTCCGGTCAGGATCAGCGGCGCTACGTAACGCACCGCGGAGCCTGTACAGAGCGGTGTGGAACGCGGTCTTGGCACGCTCGGGTTCGTCCGGCCACAGCGCGTGTAGGGCCTGCTCCACCCTCACGCTCTCAGAACGAAGCGTCACCATGTACGCCAACAGGTCGTGCGCCTTGGCCGACACCCAGGCGCTGGGTGGCAGCAGCTGACCGCCAACATGCACGCGCATCTCGCCAAGCACAGACACGCGAACCTCGGCGCTCGAGCCTGTGTCGCTAGGGGCCGGTGCCGTCGGCACGGCGCCCGGAACCGCCACTTGCGCGCCCCGACCCAGCCCAGCTTGCACGCGGCCGAGGAAAGCGTCGCCGTGACCCGCTTCCCGCAACGCCCCCACCACCAGACGGGCGCGTTCACCCTGGTCCGCATAGAGCTGCCAAGCATGCGTGGGCGAAAGCATCTCCAGCGAGCGCTCGGCTAATGCGGTGCCCGCGGCCCTCTCGCCGCGCGCAAGGTGCAGGTACGCCAGACCGAAGTACGCCAGAGCCAGCGGCACGCGGTACTGCCGCGCCTCGCCCAGCTCCACCAGCTCGCGGTAGATGCGCTCGGCGTCCGCCAGCCGCCCGGCGCTGAGGTACGTGTCGGCCAGCACACTGCGGCACACGTAAACCTCGTACACGGTCGGGCCGCCCTCGTGCGCCCAGAGCGCCTCCTCGGCAACCTGGCTCGCTTCCGCCGTGCGCCCCTGCAGCTCCAGCACGTACGCCAGGTAGCCGGCGGCCATCACGTGGTCGTAGCTGGCGCCGCCCATCTCGGCTGCGCCCGCCATGGCCTGCCGTAGGCTCGCCTCCGCGCGTTCGTAATCGCCCGCTCTGGTGAGCGCGTTGCCTAGCGCCGCGTAGGCGGCCGGCAGCCGCTCGTGAAGCTCGTAACGCTGGTACGTCTGCAGCGCCCGCTCGGCGTGCATCAGCGCAGCGGCGTGATCGAGGCGGTACAGGGCCGGCGTGGCCAGCGCCAAGCGCACCTCGGCGGCATGAGGGGTATCGGCCTCCCCCAGCCGTTGCAGCGCGCCCTGCAGGTACTTCACTGCAGCCTCCACGTCGCCTTGCCACCAGCAGATCTGCCCCAGCGAGCAGGCGAAGGCCGCCTGTAGGTGCGCGGACGCCTCCGCATCGAAACCGTCCTCCGGCCCCAGCGCGTTGAGCGCCAGCGACTCCCCTTCCCCACTCGCCTCGAGCTCGGCGAGGGCACGCTCGGCCATCTCGCGGCCGTTGACCATGCCGTAAAGGTGGCCCTCAGTCTTGGCGCGTTCCAGCCACGCCGAGGCGCGTGTGGCCGCCCGAACCCCGGCCTCGCTAGCCAGCTCAGTGGCCTCTTCCGACCACTCCTGAGCGCGCAGGTAATCGCCTTGCGACCGGGCGATGGCCGCCATGTCCACCACGGCGGCGCACGCTATATCGCTGAGTCCCGCCGCCGCGGCGCCGCTCCGCGCCTCGTGCAGCGCGGCCACGGCCTCGGAGAGGCGCCCGCGCTGGTGAAGCACCAAACCGTGCAGGAACCGCAGTTCCGGCCTTTCGCGTAACTGCGGCTCGAGCTGCACCAGCCACCGGTGCAGCGCCTCCACGCGCCCGGCCCTAAGCAGGCGCACGCCGTGCCGCACCAACAGCTGCGCCGCTTCGCTCATGCTGCCGGCAGCGAGGTACTGGCTCACGGCAACGTCCACCTGACCGCGCGCTTCCGCCATACCGGCGGCCCGCAGCCGCAGAGCTATGACCCGTTGGCGGTCCTTCACCATCGCCAGGTTCAGTAGGAACTCACGGAAGAGCTGATGGTAACGGTACCAGCGCCCACCCTCATCGAGGCGCTGCAGGAACGCGTGGCCGAACTCCAGCCGCTCGAGCAGTTCGCCTACCTCTGCGCCTTGCGGCTGCCCGCACAGTTCGGCGCACGTCTGCAGATCGAACTGCGGCAGGACCGCC
>CAZFFG010000075.1:0-9057 GCA_964518275.1 uncultured bacterium
GGTCGGTAGGACTAGCATGGACCATGCTCGAGAAGATCCAGAGCCTACGGGCTGAGATAGACGACCTGAACCTAGAGCTCCTGCGGCTGTTGTCGCAGCGGGCCCACATCGCTAAAGAGATCGGCGCCTTGCAGACGACCAACGGCAGTTCGCAGTACGACCCCGTACGCGAACAGGCCATGCTCGACGCCCTAGTGAGCGCCAACGAGGGGCCGTTCGACGACGCCACGGTGAAGAGCCTCTTCAAGCAAGTGTTCCAGGCCAGCATGCAACTGGGCCAGACGCAGGAGAAGAAGAGCTACCTAACATCCCGCACCGCCAAGGCCGCCGACACGGTGGTGGAGGTGCGCGGCACCCTCATCGGTAGCGCGCACTCCCCCGTGCTCATAGCAGGCCCCTGCGCCATCGAGTCGGCGGAGCAGGTGGACGCCACGGCGCGTCACCTGGCGGAGAGGGGCGTGAAGCTCTTCCGCGGTGGGGCTTACAAGCCGCGCACCGACCCGTACTCGTTCCAGGGCCTCGGTGAGGAAGGTCTGGTCATCGGGCGCGCGGCCTCAGACCGCTACGACCTGGCGTTCGTGAGCGAGATCATGAGCACCACCGACCTGCCCCTCTTCGAGGAGTACGTGGACGTGCTGCAGATCGGCGCTCGCAACATGCAGAACTTCAACCTGCTCAGGGCGGTGGGCCGGAGCCGCAAGCCGGTGCTGCTCAAGCGCGGGCTCGCCGCCACCATCGAGGAGTGGCTCATGGCCGCCGAGTACCTGCTGCACGAGGGCAACCCTAACGTCATCCTGTGCGAGCGCGGAATCCGCACCTACGAGCGCTACACGCGCAACACGCTCGACGTGTCGGCGGTGGCGCTGGCCAAGCTCGAGAGCCACCTGCCCGTGCTGGTAGACGTGACGCACTCTGGCGGCCGCCGCGACCTGCTCGTTCAGCTCACCAAAGCGGGACTGGCGGTGGGCGCGGACGGCATAATGGTGGAAGTGCACCCCAACCCCGAAGTGGCCCTCTCCGACCAGAAGCAGCAGATCGACTTCGCTGCGTTCGACGCCTACCTCGCCGACACCGGTTACCACACCAAGCTAAGCGAGAAGCGCGTAGAGCTCTACGGCTTCTGAGGTCGGCGGGTGGCAGGGCTGACCGACCTCTTCGCCATGGCTCTCAAGGCCATGGAGGTGGCGCCTGCCAACACCACCGCCCGCTGCCTGAACAGCACGGAGGGGGCGGGCGCCTGCAGCGCCTGCCTCGACGTGTGCCCGCACGGGGCCGTGAGCATCGAGCGGCTCGTGGCCATAGACGGGGTGGACTGCACGGGCTGCGGACTGTGCGTGCGGGCCTGCCCGTCCGAGGCGCTGGAGATGCAGACGCGGCTGCCGGCCGGCAGCACGGCCGTGCGCTGCTCGCAGGTGAGCGGCAGCGCGCCCAGCGTGCGCTGCCTCGCGCAGCTCTCCGCCACCGACATGCTGCGCATGGGCGCCGCCGATGGCGACCTGACGCTCGGCCACGGCGCCTGCCAAGGCTGCAAGATCGGCGACGCCAGCGCCCCGAGCGTGGCGCGCGCCACCGCCGAGCGCGCCGCTGAGCTGGCCGCCGTGCTGGGCCGCGAGCTGCGGGTCAGCGTGGAGCCCATGGAGAGCCTCGACGAGAAGCGCAGGCGCCGCACCGTGGTCTCACGCCGGCAGCTCTTCGGGGGCGGGCTGAAGGAAGCGCGCCGCTTGGCGGCCGACGCCCTCGCGCCGCTTGAGCGCGTCCTGCCGGGCGAGGAGGAGGGCCTCGCGTCCGACTTAGAACCCCTGCCGAACGAGCTCAGGCGCCGCTACCAAGCCCTGCAGATCGCGGACCCCGAACCAACCAGCGCCGTACCGTGGCGCCTGCCGCGCGTGGCGGACGGCTGTATCCTCTGCCCCGCCTGCACCCGCGCCTGCCCTACGGACGCCTTCTCGCGCGACTTCGGCGGCGAGGAGGGAGTCCTCATGCTCGACCCGGAGCGCTGTGTGGGCTGCGACGCCTGCGTGCGCGCCTGCCCCGTGAAGGTCATCACCATGGACGACGAGGTCACGTGGGGCGAGCTGGCGGCCGGCAAGCAGGAGGCGTACCGCGCTTCGCCGGAGAAGCGCGCGCCCGGCTCGTTCCACCGCTGACCCCCGCCGCACGGGCTCCCACCAGCGGCGCTCGGCGTAAACTTGCGGTATGACCGTCGACGCCTGGGTGCTCGAAGCCGTAGAAGCGGCCGGTAACCGGGGTGCTACCCTCCGCGATGTGCAGCGCCACATCGATGAGAAGCACTTCGAGGAGCTGGCCGTCGACACGCTCGAAGCCTCCCTGGCCGGGCTCTTAGAAGCCGGACGGATCACGTTAGAGGGCGAGAAGTACCATCCCGCTAAGCGCACCTCCAAGGAGGACGCCCTCAAGAAGCTGTTCGGCGACGGTTGAACCGGTTCCCGAGCGCGCCCGGCAGTTCGCACGGGTGCGGCGTGCAGGTGCGCCGCGACATGACTAGGAGGGGTCGATGACCACCACCATGGCTAAGGGCTCAGCACTGGCTCTCTCTGATTTCTACGACGTCGATTCTCTGTACGACAGCGAGGAGCGCCTCATCCAAGGCAGCGTGCGCGAGTTCGTGCGCTCCGAGGTGCTACCTCACATCGGTGAGTGGTGGCAGGAGGGTCACTTCCCGCCCGAGCTGGCGCGCCAGTTCGGCGAGCTCGGTGCCCTCGGCGTCACCCTGCCGGAGAAGTACGGCGGCGCGGGCGCGAGTTACAGCGCCTACGGCCTCGTGTGCCGCGAGATCGAGTACGTGGACTCCGGCATGCGCTCGTTCGTTAGCGTTCAGTCGAGCCTCGTCATCTACCCCATCTACGCCTACGGCACCGAAGCGGTGAAGCAGGAGTGGCTGCCGCGCCTAGCGGCTGGTGAGGCCGTAGGCTGCTTCGGCCTCACCGAGCCCGACGCGGGCTCCGACCCGGGCGCCATGCGCACGCGCTGCCGCAAGGTGGGCGACGAGTGGGTCATCAACGGCGTGAAGCGCTGGATCACCAGCGGCTCCCGCGCGGACGTGGCCGTGGTGTGGGCCCGCGACGAGGGATCCGGCAGGGTCATGGGCTTCGTCGTGCCTACCGCCACGCCCGGCTTCCAGGCAGTGGACATCAAGACGAAGGCCTCCATGCGGGCCAGCGTGACCTCAGAGCTCTACCTCGACGACGTGGTGGTGCCCGACGCCAACCGCCTCCAGGTGGAGGGCCTACGCGGCCCCCTGTCGTGCCTCAACCAGGCGCGCTTCGGCATCGCTTTCGGCGTCATCGGCGCCGCCCAGGCCTGCTTCGAGGAGGCGGTGGCTTACGTCTCCGACCGGCCCGCCTTCGGTGAGCCGCTGGCGGCGAAGCAGATCGTGCAGGAACGCCTGGCCGACATGCTTAGCGAGATCACCAAGGGCACGCTGCTCTCTTACCGACTGGGACGACTGAAGGAGGAGGGCAAGGACCACCCCTCGCGCGTGTCGTTGGCAAAGCGCGACAACTGCCGCAGCGCCCTCGCTGTGGCTCGCTCGGCGCGCGACATGCTGGGCGGTAACGGCATCACCACCGAGTACGCCGCCATCCGACACATGCTCAACCTAGAGACCGTGGCCACCTACGAGGGCACCGACACGGTGCACACTTTGGTGCTGGGTCGTGAGATAACCGGGCATAACGCCTTCTAAGCCGGTAACCGCCTGAGCCCGCCATAGCGCGGGCTCAGCGCTGTACGGTTCAGTACACGAGCCGCGCCACTACCACCACAACCGCGAGCGCCAGGCCGCGCAAGATGTGGTTGGGCCACTCCACCTTGCCCAGAACCAGGCGGGCGTTGAGGAACGAGGCCACGAAGGTGAGCGCGGCTCCGAGCAGCAGGAGCCACCAGGCGGCCTCGAGGCGGTAGGCGTACGCCACCGCCGTTACGGTTAGCACCATAGCTGCGAGCAGGAAGAGTCGTGCTACCAGCGGCCGCCGCCGGCTCACCGCCCAGGAGCCGAAGGTGTTGATGACGGTGAGGACGAGTGCCACCAGCAGCAGCAGGATATGCACGCCTCAGTGTAGCGAGAAGTTGGTCAGGGTGTCGACAGCGTCGAGGCCCGCTAGCGCGTCCTGGAGCGTAACCACCTGCACGGCTTTGTGCACGGTCTTCTCCACCCGGCGCGCCAGCCAGGCGTCGGAGCCAGAACCGGCGTCGACCACCAACCGCAGGCGGCTAACGGCGGACCGTCTGGCCGCTAGGCGCGCGGCGCCCAGCGTCTCGGCGTCGGTGTCGACCAGTTGCTCGTCGGCGCGGTGACCCTCCTCACGCAGTTCCAGTGCGTCGAGGCGGTGCTGAGAGACCACGTGCTCGCCGGGGGCGGCCACGGCCTTAGCCAGCGCGTCGTTCAGGAGCCACGGCTGACCTAGCAGCGCCACGGTGGCCAGCTCGCCGGGCCGGTAGTTCCAAGTGACGGGGGCGGGCTTGTACGGACGCAGCTGCGCCCTTACGCGGCTCCACACGCGCCCCACCAGCGCGGCCTCGCCGGTGAGGCTCTGCAGGAACGCCACGGCGTCTGCCTCCACGTCCGGGCTCAGCTCGGCGGCCACGCTTCGCGTGGGCGGGAGCCCAGGCAGGCTGTTCCGCAAGGCGCCAGGGAAGTCCATGGCCCAGGGGTCCTGCCCGGCGCCGCGTGCCACCCCGGTGTCGCGGTTGAGGCGCGGCACCACCAGCACGTCAACGTCCTCGGCCAAGCTCAGCGCCTGGGCGGCCGCCAGACGGAAGGCGGCGCCGGGCACGTTCCGAACGTAGTCGTCCTGCAGCGCGGCCCGTACCCCCTCCAGCGTCGGGAGCACGCTCTCCGCGCCAGCGGCCTCGGCCAGCTGGCGCCAGAAGTGGCCGTAGCGCGGCCACAACAGTTGGGTAACGAAGCCTACGCGCACGGCTTGCGAGTCTAGCATCAGGCGGAGGCCCTGCTGGCCACCGCCGCCGCCACGCTACGCGCCTGCCGCTCCAGCAGCGCCTCGGCCAACACCAGCGCCGCTTGTTTGTCGAGGAACTGGTTGCCGTTGCCACACTTCGGCGACAGCACGCAGCGGGGGCAGCCGGTGGCGCAGGGGCAGGCGGCTAACAGGTCACGGGCCGCCTGGAGCCAGGCGCCGAACGCAGCCGCACCTGCGCGGGCGTAACCCACGCCACCAGGCGCCCCGTCGTACACGAACACCAGCGGCCCACCGCTGGGCGGGTACAGCGGGTACGACACGCCGCCCACGTCGGCGCGCTCGCACAACACGAACGAGGGCAACAGCCCGATGAGGGTGTGCTCCAGCGCGTGGAGCGCCCCCGGCAGGTCGAGCGCGGCCGGTAAACCCTCCACCGCCTCGAGATCGAACCACAGCGCCTGCGTGTCGTAGCTGACCTCGGGCAGGTCCAGCACGCGCTCCTCGAGGATGGCCTCTGAGAAGTAGCGCTTGCGCACGTAACCGATGACCTGGTGCTGCACCCGCACGCGGCCCACGTGCACGCCCGCCGGCGGTGCTGCCACCTCGCCGGGGGCAAGCGTACGCGCCGGCAGGGGGCCCAGCACCTCGATGTGGGTCTCGGAGCGCGGCTGCGTGTAGTAATCCTCGATGTGCGGCAGCAGCCGCGCCACGCCCCGTTCCAGGTCGAGCGACGCCACCAGGTACTGCTCACCTTGATGGAGGTACACGGCGCCAGGGTGCAGCTCGCGCAGGGCGGTGGCGAAGTCGGTGGCGCCGAGAGAGCGCCCCATGCCGTCTTTCAGCCTCACTAGCTTGCCGCCCGTGCCGCGCAGCTGCACGCGGCGGTGCGGGTAGCGGCTCACCGACCGGTATCGTTCGCCGCTCAGCGCCAGCCCGTCGAGCGTGGCTAGGTCGATCCAGGGCGCCACCACGCTCTCCCCCGGCGTCAGCGGCATCTCGGCGGCGGCGCACAGCAGGTGACGCGGGTGTAGCTCGTCGTTGAAGGGGTCCGCCACCGCGTCCTCCACCGCGCCGTCCACCAGCGCGTCTGGATGAGTGCGGTAGTACTCGTCCAGCGGGTCGGCGCCCGGTATGAGCAGCGTGAGCGCGCGGCGTTCGCCCCGCCCGGCGCGGCCCGCGCGCTGCCACAACGCCATCTTCGAGCCCGGGTAGCCCACCATCACCACCGCGTCTACCCCACCGATGTCGACCCCCAGCTCCAGGGCGCTGGTGCTGGTGAGCACCGTGATGTCGCCGTTACGGAAGCCAGCCTCGATGATGCGGCGGTCCTCGGCCGTGTAGCCGGCGCGGTAGCTCTGGATGGTGGTGCCTAGCGGCTCACCAACCAGACCTGCCGCGTAACGCCTCACGAGCTCGGCGCCCTTGCGGGAGTTGCAGAAGAACAGGCTCTTAACGCCGTGGCGCGCGAACGTGGCGGCCAGTTGAGCTGCCTCGCTGTTGGCGCTCCGCCGCATCTCGCCGCTGGCGTCGGCGGCGGGTGGCTGCCAGATCACGAACTCGCGGGCCGCGGCGGGAGCAGCGTCTTCGCTCACCACCTCGAACGGACGCCCCGTGAGGCGCTCGGCGTGAGCGGCGGGGTTACCGACGGTGGCGGAGGCCGCCACCACCTTCGGCCGCGCGCCGTAGGCTTCTGCCATGCGGAGCAGCCGGCGCACCACGTTCGCCACGTGCGAGCCGAGTACACCCCGGTAGGCGTGCAGCTCGTCGAGCACCAGTAGGTCGAGGTTGCTCAGGAAGCGCGCCCACTGGGTGTGGTGCGGCAGTACGCCGTAGTGCAGCATGTCGGGGTTGGTGAGCACCACGCTGCCGTGCTCGCGCACGGCGGCGCGCCTCTCCGTGGAGGTGTCGCCGTCGTAAGTGGCCACGAGAGGCGCAGCGTCGGCCGTTACCCCGAGCTGCTCAGCTAGCTGGCGCAGCCTCAGCAGTTGGTCGTTGGCCAACGCCTTGGTGGGGTACAGGAGGAGAGCCGTGCGCCCCTCCGCCAGCGCGCTCAGCACCGGTAGTTGGAAAGCTAACGACTTGCCCGACGCCGTGGCGGTAGCCACTACCACGTCGCGACCAGCCGCCGTGTGAGCTAACGCGGTGGCCTGGTGCTCGTACGGGGCGTGCCCCAGCTTCTCCAGCAGCTGGGCGTACGGACCCGCGTAGTCGGCAACGCTGCTACCCCGCCGCGGGGGGAAGAAGTGGTACCCCACCACCTGCTCCTCGTAGCTGTCGAGCTGGGTGAGGAAGGCGTGGAAGCTCTGGTGGGGGTCCTTGGTCACGGGTACACAAGGGTACCCAGGCGGGGCGGGGGTGAAGAGGTGCGAGTGATACACTCCCAGCGTGACGAACGTGAGGCGCGAGCTGGCGTGACGAGCGCACTTATAGCCCTGCTCTATCTCTTCGGTATCCCTTACATCTTCCTCATGGTGATGGTCGTGGTGGGCATGTTCAGAGCCCGGCCCAGCGGCCGCAGCAGCGCGTTACCCAGCGTGACCGTGGTGCTGCCAGCGCACAACGAGGAGGCCAAGCTGCCGGGCACCCTGGCCTCGTTAGCGCAGCAGCGTTACGCGGGCAGCTTGGAGTTCGTGATCGTAAACGACCGCTCTACCGACGGCACCGAGGCCGTGATCGAGCGCTTCACGGCCGCAGACCCGCGTTTCCGCCTGGTGAGCGTCACGGAGCCGAGCCGCAAGCTGGCGCCCAAGGTGAACGCCGTGAACCACGGCATCCGCCGCTCCGCCGGTCAGATCATCGTGGCCACCGACGCCGACTGCCGCTACCACCCCGAGTGGGTGGCGGGCCTGGTGGAGCACTTCGAGGACGACGTGGCCATGGTGGTGGGCTACGTGAGCACCAGCCGCCCAGGCGAAGCGCGCGGCCTACTGCAACGCTTCGAGAGCGTGGATTGGTTCACCCTCATGCTCGTGTCGCGCTCCATGACGCGCTTCGGCCTCAAGTTCGCTAGCAGCGCCAACAACCTCGCTTACCGCCGCGGCGCTTTCGAGAAGGTCGGCGGTTTCGGAGCCGCGGGCCGGGCGCCCAGCGGCGACGAGGACCTGCTCACGCAACGGCTCGGCCGCATCAGCGGCAGCCGCGTGGTGTTCGCCGAGGACGAGCGCACGCGCGTGCTCACGCAGGGCGCGAGTTCGACGCGCCAACTGCTGCGCCAACGGCGACGCTGGGTGAGCCGCTACCACCACGTGCTCCACTACCACCCCGGTTTCATGGCCGGCATCGCCGCGCTCGGCCTTCAGAGCGTGTTCCTCAGCCTCAGCGTGCTCCTCACGCCGTTCGTGCCCGGTCTGTGGCCGTGGGTGGCGGGCATCTGGGCTGTGAAGGCGCTAGTGGAGTGGGTGGGGATGGGCGTGGGCACCGCCCAGTTCGGGCGCCGCGACCTGTGGGGCCTCAGCACCCTGTGGTGGATCCTGTGGCATCCCGCCTTCATCGCCGTGTCGGTGGTGGGTTCGTTCCTGAGCCCGGCCGCCTGGTACGCGGGAGCGGAGTCGTACCGCCGCCGCTTCTTCCAGCGCCGCCTGCGGGAGTTCCGCCGCAAGGTGAGAGCCGCGGCTCTTAGGAGCTAGCGTTCTGGGCTAAACTCAAGCCGTCACTGCGCCGCCTACGCGGCGCTCCTTTCGCCGGCCACTCACGCCGGCGGTGTCGGAGGCACACATGAAGACCATAGTTCTGGGAGGCGACGGCTTCTGCGGCTGGCCCACCAGCCTGCACCTCAGCAACATCGGCCACGACGTGATCATCGTCGACAACCTCTCGCGCCGCAACATCGACAACGAGCTCGAGGCCGGTTCCCTCACCCCCATCGCGCCCATGGGTCAGCGCCTCCAGGCCTGGGAGGAGCTCACGGGCAAGAAGATCGAGTTCCGCAACATCGACGTGGCGCAGGATTACGCGGCCCTGCTCGAGCTGCTACTGACCGAGAAGCCCGACGCGGTGGTGCACTTCGCGGAGCAGCGCGCCGCGCCGTACTCCATGAAGAGCAGCTGGCACAAGCGTTACACGGTCGACAACAACGTCAACGCCACCAACAACCTGCTGGCGGCCATCGTGGAGAGCG
>CAZFFG010000076.1:0-9056 GCA_964518275.1 uncultured bacterium
TCGAACTCCGGCACCTTGCCGGTGACCACGTCGATGTAGCGCTGGCGGATGGCGAGCGTGCGCTCGCCCGCGCGGCCAGCGCCGATAGGGCGCCGGTCGAGGCTCGCCACCGGCGTGACCTCCGCGGCCGTGCCCACGAGGAAGATCTCGTCGGCGATGTACAGCTCGTCACGCGTGGCCATGGTGGGCACGATCTCGGTGCCCATGGCGCGCGCGATCTGGATGACGCTGTCGCGGGTGATGCCGCGAAGGTTCACTGAGTGCGCGATGGGGTACAGCACGTCTCCTATGAAGAAGAAGACGTTCTCGCCCGAACCCTCGGCCACGAACCCCTGCTTGTCGAGGAGCAGCGCCTCGTCGAAGCCGTTATCGCGCGCCTCCTGGTTAGCCAGCACCGAGTTTATGTAGTTGCCGCCCGCTTTCGACTTGGTGGGGAAGACGTCGCCCGGGCTGCGGCGCCACGAGCTGGTCATCAGTTTGGCGCCCTGACGCACCACGTCCTCGCCCAGGTAGCTGCCCCACGGCATGGTGGCCACCATGAAGTGAGTGCGGTTGCGGCCCGGGTTGATGCCCAAGCTGTCGGCGCCGTACCAGAAGAGCGGGCGGATGTAGCCCGACTTCAGGCCGTTAGCGCGGACCGTGCTGACGATGGCGTCCTCCACCTCGTTCACGCTCACGGGCGGGCGCATGAGCAGGATGCGCGCCGAGTCGTGAAGCCGCCGCGCGTGCTCCTGCAGGCGGAAGATGGCGGGACCGCGCTCGGTCTCGTAGACGCGGATGCCTTCGAAGACGCTCGTGCCGTAGTGCAGGGCGTGCGTGAGCACCGACACCTTGGCCTCTGATTCGGGTACTAGGTTGCCGTCCAGCCAGATCTGCCCCACGTTGGTGGTGGAGGTGCTGGAGCCGGACTTGCTCGGGGTCGTCATGTGGTCCTCCTGTCCTGTGCCTCAGAGTATCGCCCTTCCAGCGCGGGTTGCGGCTAGCTGGACGGACGCAGCCGGTAGCCAGGCAGGGCAGGGGCCGGCATCGCTTACACTTCTGCCCATGAAGGTTCTCGTCACCGGCGGCGCCGGCTACATCGGGTCCGTTACCGTGGAAACGCTCCTAGCGCGCGGCCACGAACCTATCGTCCTCGACGACCTGAGCACGGGGCACCGCCACGCGGTGCAGGACGGCGTGCCCTTCCTGCACGGCAGCGTGGCCGACGCCGACCTCGTGGCGTACGCCGTGGGCGACCTGGGCGCTGAGGCGGTGCTGCACTTCGCGGCGTTCTCGCTAGTGGGCGAGTCGATGAGCCAGCCCATGAAGTACTTCGGCAACAACACCGCCGGCTCGCTGGGGCTGCTCGCTAACCTCACGCGCTGGGGGGTGCAGCGCTTCGTGCTCTCCTCCACGGCGGCCGTCTACGGCACGCCCGACGCGGTGCCCATCCCGGAGAGCGCGGCCCTGCGGCCGGAGAGCGTGTACGGCGAGTCGAAGCTCCTCGTGGAGCGGGCGCTCTCGTGGCTGGCTCGCACGAGCGACTTCGGTTACGCCGCTCTGCGCTACTTCAACGCCGCCGGTGCCAGTGGTGAACGGGGCGAGGACCACCGGCCGGAGAGCCACCTGATACCCCTCACGCTGCAGGTGGCGGCCGGTAAGCGCGAGAACATCGCGGTGTTCGGCGACGACTACCCCACGCCGGACGGCACCGCCGTGCGCGACTACGTTCACGTTCTCGACCTGGCCGAGGCGCACGTGCTGGCGCTCGAGGCGCTGCAGCCGGGCGACGAGCGCGTGTACAACCTGGGTAACGGCCGCGGCTACTCCGTGCGTGAGGTCATCGACGTGTGCCGTCGCGTGACCGGCGCCGCCATCCCCGAGGTGCCCGCCCAACGGCGCGCCGGCGATCCGCCCGTGCTGGTGGCCGACAGCAGCAGGGCTCGCGCCGAGCTCGGCTGGGCGCCGCAACGCGAGAGCCTGGAAGATATCGTGGCGTCTGCGTGGGCGTGGCATCAGGCGCACCCTGACGGCTACGCGTCGTGAGCAGGCGTTAAGGGGCTGGTTAACCCGCCGTCGTCTTCACTCACCAAGCGCGCAACCTGGTGTGAGGATGATGTGATATGACTCTGGGCGATGCCGGAAGCCCGCCTGAGCGAGGTGCTCGCCTTCCGCGGCGCCCCGGAGCGCGAGACCGCGCTAGTTCGGCCGGGCCCGAAACTGGGTGCCCGTGCTACCCTTTTCTGACTTGGAGATTTCGATGAAACGACTGCTTCTCACCGCCGTGCTGGTGTTCGCTCTGGTGCTGCCTGCGGCGTTCGCCCAGCAGGGTGCTGTCCTGAGCGGGATCATCCAGAGCGATGCGCCTCTGGTTGAGAACACCCTAGTGGCTCTCCACCTCGTGGACGCCGACAACGTCTACGGTCTGCAGGTGGCCTCCGTCGTGCCGGTGGGCGGCACCTTCAGGCTCGTGCCTGGCGAGGTGCCCGCGAGCCAGCTGCGCCCGTTCCGTAGCGGCAGCGTCATCCTGCCCGGCTTGCAGAACGAGTACCGCGTGGAGCCCGACGACGTGAACGTGGCCGTGGCCCGCCTCAGCCTGTACGTCGACGAGAACGACAACGACGTGTTCGACCAGCTGGTGGACCGCATGTACATCGGTATCACCAACGTCGACAACCCCGTCGGCTTCTACACGCTCCTCTACGTAGATCGCGCGGCCACCATCACGGCCACCGGTACCGAGCTGCAGCTGCAGCCCGGCTGGAACGTGTTCACCGTGCGGTTCCCGGAGGACAAGCCCCTGTACTCCATGACGCAGGGCGTGGAAGACATCGTCATGGACATGATCTTGCAGTAACGGCCGCTGGCCCGCGTTACTCCTATAGCCACCCTTGAGCGCGCGCGTAGCGCAGCAGCAGCTCGCGCGCCTCGGCCTCGTTCGTAACGTCGCCCAGCGCGCGGGCTTCGGCCACCAGCGCTAAGGCGGCGCCGACCTTCGGGCCGGGGCCCAGCTTGAGCAGCGCCATCACCTCGGTGCCGCTCAGTAGCGGCGGGGCTGGTGGGCGCTCGCTCATGATCTGCAGCACCTGGCCGAGTGCCACGCGGTAGGCGTGGCGCCCGGCCGAGCTGGAGAGCGGACCGCGCGCCGCTTCGCGGTCGGCGATCATGAGCTTCAGCAGGTCGGGGAGCAGTTCGCGCCGCCGGTGCACGAAGCGCCGTGCGGCCCTCTCGCCGCGGGGCAGGGGCAGCATGTGGTAGCGCACCAGCGCCGCGGCCCGCTGCACGAGCGTGCCCTCCAGCCGGAGCCGCCGCAGGGCGCGGCCGGCGAGCTCGGCGCCCAGCTTGTCGTGCCCGTAGAACGTCACGCGACCGAACGGCCCGCGCGCGGCGGTTGGCGGTTTACCTACGTCGTGGAGCAGAGTGGCCCACCTAAGCGCGGCGTCGGCGTCCGGGAAGCCGTGCAGTAACTGGTTGAGGGCCTCCAGCGAATGTTCCAGCACGTCAAGGTGGTGGAAGCCGCGCCCCTGATCTAGCCCGCGGCCGGCTTCCAGCTCCGGCAGGTAAGCAGCGAGGGCCCCGAGGTCGCTGAGCAGCTTCAGGCCCTGTGCGGCCCGTGGGGCGCCCATGAGAGCAGCTAGCTCGGCGCCCACGCGCTCGAAGGCGGGGCGCTCTGAGGTGCCCGCCGCCTGAGAACCGAACGCCGCAGCGGTGGCCGCCAGCGTGCGCTCCTCCACCCTGAAGCCGAGCGTGGCGGCGAAGCGCACCACTCGAAGGGGCCTCACGGCGTCGGCCAGAAGCGCGCTTCGCGACGTCATGCGCACCAGCTTCGCTGCCAGGTCGGCGCGCCCGCCGGTTGGGTCGATGACGGTGCCGTCTGGTCCGAGAGCCAGGGCGTTGATGGTGAGGTCGCGCAGGGTCAGGTCGGTTTCGATGTCGGTGGCGCCCACGCGCAAGGGCGCGAAGTCGTGGTGCGCACCACCCGGTGCAGTCACACGCCAATGCTGCCGAGCGGCGTCCATCTCGAAGACGCTGCCGCTTACCGCCGCCGCCAGCGCCCGCGCCGCCGCGGCTGGCTCGGCCACCACCCAGTCGAGGTCGGTGGCCTGCTTGCCCAGCAGCGCGTCGCGCACCGCGCCACCCACTAGGTAAGCCCCCACGGGCCAGGGCTGCAGGCGCGCCATCAGCGCGCTCAGCGCCGCGTGGTCGGCGGTCGCGTCGCGGGTAGACTCACGTGTGCCAGAACCGAACCTCAGCGTAGGCTCCTCTCCGCCAGGCTTGGACTCAAGCCTATTACCTCTGAGCGTAGGCCTAACGGGCAACATCGGTAGCGGCAAGTCGAGCGTGGCGCGGCTGCTGGCTGCACACGGCGCTTACGTTATCGACGCCGACGAGCTGGCGCGCCAAGCCACCGCCGACCCGGGCGTGCTACGCCGCATCGAGGCGGAGCTCGGCCCTGGGCTCGTGTCCGACGGCGAGCTGGACCGTGCGGCGGTGGCCGCGCGCGTGTTCGCCGATCCAGCCGCGCGCAGCGCGCTCAACGCCATCGTGCACCCGTGGGTGGGGCGGCGGCGCGAGGAGCTGCAGGCTGCGGCGCTGGAGCAGGACCCGCCCCCACCCGTGATCGTGCACGACGTGCCGCTCCTCTTCGAGGTCGGGCTCCAGGCCGGCGTGGACGTGACCGTGGTGGTTACGGCGCCACTGCACGTGAGAGCGGAGCGCGTGCGCCGCCGCTCGGGCCTGTCGGCAGCGGACGTGAGGGCCCGTGACGCCGCGCAGATGCCGGAGGCTGAGAAGGCCGCCCGCGCGCACTACGTGATAGACAACGCGGGCGACGAGGCGGCGCTGGAAAGGGAAGTGGCGCGGCTCTGGCCAGAGCTCCTGGCCCGCCGCGCCACTAGGGAAGGCGCTGGTTAGGGGCTGGCTTACGGCCAGGCCCTCATGGGGTGCTTACCAGTCGATGCCCGTGAACGAGTAGCCGTGCAGCACGTCGCCGCGCGCCTCGCCGTAGCTGTACTGGCCGCCGGAGCGGTTGGCGAGGAACTCGAAGAACTGCGCTAGGGACTCGCTAGCTTGCTCGGCCGCGTCGAAGTCGATGTCGGACGCGAAGCCCGCGAGGAGACCGAACTGCGAGGTGAGCATCTGCCCAACCATGCGGTAGGAGGCCGCGCCGTCCTGCAGCAGCACGCTGCCGGCACCGCCCGGCACGTTGCGGGCGAGGTCGGCTAGCTGGGGCGCCAGCGCACCGCCCGCTGCGTGGGCCCGGAGGGCGCCGTCCATGACCTCGGAGCTGGTGGCCACGACGACGAAGCCGCCCGTGATGGCGATCTCTACGACCACGCCTTCACCCACGTCGTAGCTGTCGACGGTGACGCCGGCCACGTTGCGTTCGGTGGGCGCCACGGGCATGCCGCCGCCCTCACCGTACGGGTCGAGGAAGGCGCCAGCGAACATGGTGACCATGCTGATGAGGGTCTCGAGGCCCTGAGCGGCGGCCACGGGGTCGGTGGTCTCGATGAGGTAGAGCGAGTCGCCGAGCAGGTTGTCGGGCGCCACGCCGATGTCGGTGACCGTGGTGAACGGGGTGATCATGGCGACGGTGGAGCCCATCCAATCGAAGAGCACCTGGTTGAGGTCGAGGCCGAGGTTCTGGGCCACGAAGTCGTTCAGGTTGCCCACCCCGAGCTCCTGGAGGTCGGCGGCGAGGTTGGAGAGGTAACGCCACCAGGCGCCCACGTTCACGCCGAAGGCCTGGTAAGAGACCGCGCTGGCGTCGGTGAACGCGAGGGCGCCGCTAGAGACGGGCACGTTGGTGGAGAGGAGTCGGTGCAGCTCGGGGTCGAGGTTGCTGGCGCCGAGTACCTGGCGGCTCTCACCCTCGATGCCGGCGGCGGTGATGCGGTTGACGGAGGCGTAAGTGCCGAAGGTGCGCAAGGCACGGGCGAGGCGGTCGACGCTGACGTCGAAGCCCATGCCCGCCGCGAACGGCTCGACGAGGTCCACGATGTGCGGGAGGTCGAAGTAGACCACCATGTTGGCTGGCGCGAGCTGCGCGAGGGTAGCGGAGTAGCCGGCGCTATCGAGGAAGTTGGGCTCGGCCGCGCCCTGGTAGCGGCGCAGGATGCCGCGCAGCACGTCCGGGTTGCTCGAGGCGGCCACGAAGGTGCCGTCGATAGCCACCGCCACCGGATCGTCGAACTCGTCGGAGGCGCCGACCTTGAACTGGATGTTGCCCTCGGTGAGGGTCTGGAACTCGCCGTCCGCGGTCTCGCGATCGAAGGCCTGCTGCAGCGCGGCGGCTGCCGCGGGCGATACGCGCGCCAGCAAGCTCAGGGTGGGGAGCGGGCTGGTGCGCGAGGCGGAGACCGCGAACCACGCTTCGTCGCCTAGGAAGTCGAACAGGTCGAGGTCGGCGAACTCAGCCGGGATGGCGTCGTCCACGTCGAACTCTTGTTCCTCCGGGAACGCTTCGGTGAACAGGTCGGTGAGGCCGAGGCGCTGCCATTCGTCTACGAACGGCTGGAACTTCGCCTCGTGCTGCCCGATGCCGCTCACGCCGATGACGGCGAACGACTCCTGCGGCAGCAGGCCGGTGAACTCTTGAGCCGACGCCGTGCCGAGAAGCAACGTAGCGGCCACGGCGAGCACGCCCGCCACTCGCTTGATGGCGTTCGGCGCCCTCCTGTATGTGGTCGTTAGGGACATGGTTCCTCCAAAGGGTCTACAGCGTTCAGCATTGTAGCCACGTTACGTCAGGGTTTTGCGTGCTGCCGACACCACGTTCTCGACGGTGAAGCCGAACTCCCGCATAACCACGTTGCCGGGGGCCGAGGCGCCGAAGTGGTCGATGCCGACGACCTGACCTTCAGCCCCGACCCAACGCTCCCAACCGAGCGTGGCGCCGGCCTCCACCGCCACGCGCGCCGTGACGGCAGGGGGTAACACGGCGTCACGGTACTCCTGGGGTTGCGCTTCGAACAGTTCGAAACTTGGCATGCTCACCACGCGCGTGCGGACCCCGGCGGCCTCAAGCTGGTCGCGGGCGCCGAGGCAGAGCTGCACCTCGGAGCCGGTGCCGATGAGGATCACGTCGGGGGTCACGCCTGGGGCATCCGCCGGGTCGGTCCAGGCGCCGGCTGCGCCCTGCGCGAGCCCGCCGGGCGCGCCGGCCTCCGCCAGCACGTAGGCGCCGCGGCGAACAGCGCCCGCGGGGATGGCGAGGTTAGGGACGTTCTGGCGCGTGAGAGCCAGCGCGGTGGGCGCCTTAGCGGACTCCACCGCCAGCACCCAGGCTTGTGCCGTCTCGTTGGCGTCGGCGGGCCGGATGACGGTGAGGTTGGGTACGAGCCGCAGCGCCATGAGCTCACCGATGGGCTGGTGCGTGGGCCCGTCGCCACCGAGGCCTATTGAGTCGTGCGTGAACACGTACACCACGCCCTGGTTCATGAGCGCGGAGAGCCGCAGCGCCGGCCGCAGGTAGTCGGAGAAGATGAGGAACGTGGCCACGAAGGCGCGCACGCCGCCGTGCAGCGTGAGCCCGTTAGCCACCGCCGCCATGGCGTGCTCGCGGATGCCGAAGTGGATGATGCGACCGGAGCGGTCGCCAGCCGTCATGGCCGTCTCGCCGTCGATGTCGGTGTAGTTGGAGCCCGCTAGGTCGGCGGACCCACCGAGCAGCTCGGGCAGCTTCTTAGCCAGGGCGTTGAGAGCCACGTTCGAGGCCTTGCGGGTTGCCACTGTCTCGCCCACCGCGAACGACGGCATGTTGGCGCTGTAGTCGGCCGGCAGTTCGTCCGCCATCACGCGTTCGAACTCGGCTGCCAGCTCCGGGTGCGCTTGCCTGTAGCGCGCGAAGAGCTCGTTCCATTCGGCCTCGGCCTGCTCACCGCGCGGCACCGCCTGGCGGTAGAGGGCGAGCACGTCGTCGGGCACGGTGAACGCGGGCCAGTCGACGCCGAGGTTCTCCTTAGTGAGCTCAGCTTCCTTGGCGCCGAGCGGCGAGCCGTGAACCTTGGAGGTGCCGGCCAGGTCGGGCGAACCGAAGCCGATGATGGTGCGCACGGCGATGAGGCTGGGTTTGTCGGGCACGGCTTTGGCTGCCTCGATGGCGCTCTGCAGCTGCTGAACGTCGTTGCCGTTCATCACCGTGTGCGTGTGCCAGCCGTACGCCTTGTAGCGCTTCACCACGTCCTCGCTGAAGGTGATGTTGGTGGCGCCGTCGATTGAGATGCCGTTGTCGTCGTACAGCACGATGAGCTTGCCCAGCCCTAGGTGCCCAGCCAGTGATGAAGCCTCGCTGGCCACGCCTTCCATGAGGTCGCCGTCGGAGGCGATGACGTAGGTGTGGTGATCTACCACCTCGTAGCCGGGCCGGTTGTAGCGGTCCGCCAGGTGCGCTTCCGCCAGTGCCATGCCTACGGCGGTGGAGATGCCCTGACCGAGGGGCCCAGTGGTGGTCTCTACCCCGGGGGTGTAGCCGTACTCCGGGTGGCCGGGGGTGCGGGATCCCCACTGCCGGTAGTTGCGCAGGTCGTCCATGCTGAGGTCGTAGCCCGCGAGGTGCAGGAGGGAGTACTGGAGCATGGAGCCGTGACCGGCGGACTGCACGTAGCGGTCGCGGTTAACCCAGTTCGGGTTGCGTGGGTTGTAGCGCATGGCGCGTGTGTAGATGGTGTAGCCCATCGCGGCGGCGCCCATGGGCATGCCGGGGTGGCCGTCGCCGGACGCCTCCACGGCGTCGATGGTGAGCGCCCGGATGGCGTTCACGGCGCGCTGCTCGAGGGCTGGGTCTACCTTGGTGTTTTCGGACATCGCAGAAGGCCTCCAAACGCCGGACGCGTCGCGGCCGCCTGCGTTCGCTGTGCCTGCTATAGGGGCACGTGCGGCGTTGTGTAGCGCGGCCCTGTAGATGGTACCAGGGCCGCGCCGCTTCCTCAGCGCACCGTTATGGGCGTGCGGGCCAACGTTAGGGCCAGTTGGCCGGTGACGTAGCGCACCTCGTACTCACCGGGTTCGTCGGGTGCGTAAAGCTCGGTGGGGCTGCCGTTGCCGACGTCGATGCTGTAGCCCCACTCGCCTTC
>CAZFFG010000077.1:0-4678 GCA_964518275.1 uncultured bacterium
GCAGCGGCTTGCCGGTCTGCATGACCTGCTCGAGGACGGGGATGAGGTCCTTGAGCGCGCTGATCTTCTTCTCGTGGATGAGGATGTAGGGGTCCTCGAGCACCGCTTCCATGGCGTCGGAGTCGGTGACGAAGTAGGCGCTGAGGTAGCCCTTGTCGAACTGCATGCCTTCCACGACGTCGAGCTCGGTCTCGAGGGTCTTGGACTCCTCCACCGTGATGACGCCGTCGCGGCCGACCTTGTCCATGGCGTCGGAGATGAGCTGGCCCACCTCGGCGTCGTTGGCGGAGATGGCGGCCACTTCAGCCACGGCCTTGCTGTCCTCGACGGGCTTGGCCATGGAGGCCACGCTCTCGATGGCGGCGTCTACGGCCTTCTCGATGCCGCGCTTGAGGGCCAGCGGGCTGGCGCCGGCGGCAACGTTACGCAGGCCCTCGCGCACGATGGCCTGGCCGAGCACGGTGGCGGTGGTGGTGCCGTCGCCTGTGATCTCGTTGGTCTTGCTGGCGATCTCGATGAGGAGCTTGGCGCCGATGTTCTCCATCGGGTCCTTGAGCTCGATGTCCTTAGCGACGGTGACGCCGTCCTTGGTGATGGTGGGGCCGCCGAACTTCTTCTCGAGGACCACGTTGCGACCCTTGGGGCCGAGCGTGACCTTAACAGCGTTGGCGACGGAGTTGACGCCGCGTTCTAGGGCGCGACGCGCTTCTTCCTTGAAGACCAGGTCTTTTGCCATGTTCTCTCCGGTTCTGTCTGGGATCTAGTGAGGTGTTGGGCTTAGCTGAGTAGTGGCGGGCTTACTCGAGGATGGCGTGGATGTCGCGCTGGCTCAGGATCATCAGTTCCTGACCGCCGAACTCCACTTCGGTGCCGCCGTACTTGGCGAAGAGCACCGTGTCGCCGACCTTCACTTCGATGGGCTCGCGGTTGCCGTTGTCGAGAAGCTTGCCGCTACCGACAGCGATGACCTTGCCGCGCTGGCTCTTCTCCTTGGCGGTGTCGGGCAGCACGAGGCCGCTGGCGGTGGTCTGCGGTTCGTCGATGACCTCCACCACCACTTTGTCGCCGATGGGCCTGAGGCTCTGCTTGCTATCTGCCATAGGTTCCTCCGTGAACTGTACTTTGGGCTTGCTTAGCAGTCTCGCCCTGCGAGTGCTAACACGCCTCACATGTTAGCTACCGCCCCGGCAGGGTGTCAAGCGCAGATGAAGCAAGGAGCTTTAGCGTCTTACGCTCAACTGTTCTGATGTTGGACCGCCGTTAGCCGCGCTTCACGCCCAGGATGAACGCCGGCACGAACGCCGCTGCGAACGGGATGTTGAACGTGAGCAGGCTGAGGAGGCCGCGCCAGAAGCGCTCGAGCGAATCGGCTTGCAGCAGTGGATCGACACGCTCCTGCACCAGGCCCCAGTTCACGCTCACGAAGCCGGACCAAGCTAGCAGCTGCACCACGATGAAGATGAGCCCAAGCGCTAGCGCCACGAACTTGCCCACCTTCTTGAGAGCGTAGCCAGCCACGAACCCGGCCACGGCGCCGAACGCGATCTGCTCGACCCAGGGGAAGACGGAACGTAGCTCGGGCCAGTTCACAGAGGACGAGCGTAGCACGCAGGGGTTCTCATTTCGCGCAACCGGGCTGAGGTAAGATTACGGACGTGGCCGAATCACGCAGGGTACGCCTATCCAACGAAGTTCGCGACGCCCTACATCGTGGGGCGCCAGTGGTGGCGCTCGAGTCCACCATCGTCACTCACGGGCTCCCGAGACCGCGCAACCTCGAGCTCGCGCAACGCCTAGAGAGCGTGGTGCGCGAGGAGGGCGGCGTGCCTGCCACCGTTGGCGTGGTGGGCGGCGACCTGGTGGTGGGGCTCTCCCCCACCGAGCTCGAACGCCTCGCCTCGGGAGAGGCCGACAAGGCCTCGCTCTGGAACCTCGGCGCGCTCCTCGCGAAGGGCGCCGACGCGGGTACCACCGTAGCCACCACGCTGTTGGCCGCGGAGCTGGCCGGCATCTCCGTGTTCGCCACGGGCGGCATCGGCGGTGTGCACGACCACCCCTTCGACGAGTCGGCCGACCTGCCTGCCCTGGCGCGCTACTCCGTGCTCACGGTGTGCGCCGGACCCAAGAGCATCCTCGACGCCGACGCCACCATGGAGCGCCTCGAGACGCTCGGCGTGGCCGTGGTGGGCTACCGCAGTCAAACCCTGGCGGGCTTCATCGTCGAACACACCGACATCCCCCTACCAGCACGGGTCGAGAGCCCTAAGGAGGCAGCGGCCGTGCTCTCCGCCAACCGCGACCTCGGGCTACAGCAAGGTGTGCTCCTCAGCAACCCGGTCAGCAGCGGCCTCAGCCGCGCCGACTTCGACGCGCTCCTCGAGCGCGCCAACGCAGCCGCCGAGGCAGCGGGCGTGCGGGGGCGCGAAGCCACGCCTTTCATGCTCTCGAAGCTGGCCGAGCTCTCGGACGGTAGGACCGTCGACGTGAACCTGCGGCTGGTGGAAGAGAACACCCGCCTGGCCACAGCCGTCGCTTCAGCCATCGCGCAGATCGGCGGCGCCACGAGGCGACGGGCATGAGCGAGGGGCGCATCAGCGAAGCGGGCGTGCAGGGCGCTGCGGCCGGCACCGAGCTGGGGCGCTTGCTGAAAGAGGCCAGGGCCGAACGCGGCCTCGAGCTGGCCGACATCTCGGAACTCACCCACGTCCGGCAGGACTACCTTCGCGCCCTCGAAGAGGGGCGCTACGCCGACCTGCCTGAGGACGTCTACAGCCGCAACTTCGTGCGGCTCTACGCCCAGGCCGTGGGCGTACCCGCCGCCCAGGCGCTAGAGACCTACCAAGCCGAACGCCAGCGCGCCGGTGGCCTCACCACCATCGAGGAGCGCCTCGAGAAGGAGCGCCGGGGCGAGCCGCCCCCACCCCCCATGCGGCGCCGGCAGGACCGGCCCGGCGGACCACGCATCGGACCCACCGTGCTCACCCTGCTCCTGGTAGTGGTGCTGGTGGGCCTGGCCGTGTGGGGCTACAACAGCCTCTTCTTCAGGGGCGGCACCACCCCCACCACCGCCAACAACGGCACCAGCGCCCCGCTCCTCCCCACCCCCAACGCTGCGGAGCCCACCGGCACCGCCACCCCAGAAGCGCCGGCCGCGCAACCCGCCGCCACCGCCGGAACGGTGCTCATCGACGTCATCAGCTCCCCAGCCGGGGCGCGCGTCACCATCGACGGCTTCCAACTGCCGGGCGTCACCCCCATCCACGCCGCCCCCGTCACGGCGCGCAGCGGCCGCGTGGTGCGGGTCGCGCTCGACGGTTACGAGCAGTGGGAGGAGGTCATCGACCTCAGCGAGGGCCGCACCATCGAGGTCAACCTCACCCAGACCGTCGCCGACGGCGGCGAGGCAGCGGGCAGCCCAGGCGTAGCCCAGGGTCAGCTGGGGCTCACCATCACGGCACCGAGCTGGCTCGAGGTCTACCAGGGCGGGGCGCGCAACCAGGGCGAACGGTTGGTGTACACCACCGCCCAGCCTGGCGCCACCTACACCTTCGACCTCCCCGTCTACGTGTACGTGGGCAACGCGGCCGGGGTCGAGGTCACGGTCGGCGACGCCCCTCCCTTCGTGATGGGCTCCTCCGGCGCCATCGTCGGACGCGCCTTCCAGTAGGCCCAGCATGACCACAGAGCTCAGCCGCCCCCGACCGCGGGGCCCGATCGCGAGGCTCACGCGGCAGCTCGTCGTAATGCTGCTCGCGCTCCTCATCGCCGGCGCCACAGCGCAGTCGTACCAGTGGCGCGACGTCGTGCAGAACGTGCAGATCCGCGCCGACGGCAGCGTCATCGTCGACGACACCCGCACCCTCTGGACCGACGAAGACTTCGGTGAGGCCTTCATCTGCGTGAAGCTCGAGCCCGGTCAGAGCGTTACCTTGCTCGAGGGCAGCGGCGCGCTCGGAGCCGGCCCAGCCAGCACCGCCTACAGCCAGCCCTGCGCCGGCGGCACCGAACTCGTGGTGCGCAACTCGCAGCGCGTCTCCGAACGGCGCGTGCGCTTCCACTACCGGCTCGACGGCGCCATCGACTACTACTCCGACGTGGTGGAGTGGTACTGGATCATCCTCGAGACCGAACACCCAACCGTACGCGGCTACCAGCTCACGGTCACCGCCCCGGGCGCCATGCCGGAGCCCTACGACGCGTACGTTCACCGCTTCGGCAACCTCGAGCATCCGGAGGTGAGCCTCAGCGAGGACCGCGCCACCCTCCGCGTGGCGTTCCAGCGCGTACCCACAGACGACGGCGTTGAGGTGCGCTACCTCATGGACCCGGCGCTGTTCACGCAGCGCGGCACTGAGCCCGGTTTCGAGGAACGGCTCCTCGACGAGCACCGCGTGGCGGGGGTGGAGGTTCGCATGGCGGCCAAACGACGCCCGGAGTGGGGCATCGTGCCGCTGAGCATGCTGACGCTGATGGGCTTCGCTGTGAGCCGGCAGTTCAGACGGGTGGGTCGAGAACCACGAGTGGAGGTAATGAAACACCCGTTCGAGCCGCCCTCCGACCTGCCGCCCGCCGCCGTGACCACCATGCAGCACCAGTCGTACTCGTCTGGCCACATGGGCCAGGCCTTCCACGCCACCATCATGGACCTCATGCGGCGCGGCTACGGCGAGTTCCGCCC
>CAZFFG010000077.1:4778-9047 GCA_964518275.1 uncultured bacterium
GCCCACTCGAAGTTGTCGACGAGCGTCCATACGAAGTAGCCGCGCACGTCGCAGCCAGCCGCCAGCGCCTCATGAAGCGCGAGCAGGTACCGCCGCAGGTGGTTCACGCGGAGCGGGTCGGCCACCGCGCCCCGCGCGGGCGCGGGGTCGGAGTAGGCAGCCCCGTTCTCGGTCACGTACACGGGCGGGTTACCGTAACGCTCCTTCACCTCGAGTAGCTGCCTGACGAAGGCCGCGGGCGCCACCTGCCAGCCCATCGCCGTGGTCTCCACTCCCTCCGGGGCGGGCAGCAGCTCCACCCCCACCGGCCCGCCGCCGGCCCTCACCCGCTGCACGGTGTAGTGGTTCACGCCCACGAAGTCGAGCGGCTGCGCGAGCGTGCGAGCGTCGCCTGCCTTGGCCACCACCTCCATCAGCGGCGCCAGCAGCGGCGGGTACTCCCCCAGCAGCAGCGGGTCGAGGCAAGCGCGGTTGAACGCCTCGTCCGCTAGGCCAGCCGCGGCCAGGTCGTCTTCCGAGCTCGACGCCGCTTCGATGGGCTGTAGGTTCACCACCGTGCCCAGCGGCCAGCTCCCCAGCTCCCGCAGGCGCGCCACTCCCTCCCCCACGGCGAGGTTCTGGTGATGAACCGCCGCGAGGAAGTCCGACAGCCCGCTCAACCCGGGTGCATGCACCCCCGCCAGGTGACCCAGCAAGGCATGAACGTTGGGCTCGTTCAACATCAGGAACGTGTGCACCCGGTCGCCCAGGCGCTCGGCAGCCACCTGCGCGTAATCGGCGAACCAGAGGGCCGTGTCGCGGTCGGTCCAGCCGCCCCGCTCCTGCAGCGCCTGCGGCAGGTCCCAATGGTAGAGGCACACCCACGGCGCTACACCCGCAGCCACCAGGCTGTCGAGGAGTCGGTCGTAGAAATCGAAGCCAGCCGCCGCCAGGCGCCCGCGCCCGGTTGGCATGAGCCGCGGCCAAGAGAACGACAGGCGGTACGCACCTACCCCCAACCGCGCGAGCAGGGCAACGTCTTCCTCGTAGCGCTCGTGATGCCCGGTGGCTACGTCGCCACTGCTACCGTCGACGACGTTGCCGGGCACGTGGCTGAAGCGGTCCCAGATCGATTCGCCCTTGCCGCCCGCGGTGGGCGCGCCCTCGATCTGGTAAGCGGAGGTTGACACGCCCCACAGGAAGTCGTTCGGGAAGTGAGTCACGCTCGGGTCTCCTGCCTCAAGTTACCGCGCTAGTAAGTAGGGAGGCGTGCACGTTACCAGCCCGCTGCCTGCCGTGGCCCACGCAGCGAAGTTGCGCAGCCGCAACCGAGTCACCGCTCGACCGCCGCTGCTTTGACGCGGCGGCGCCCAACAGGCGAAGCTAGGCGCAGTATGAGCCGCCCTACCATCGCCACCGACGACCCCACCGCTTCTGCCGCCGTAACCAGTACTGGTGGCAACGTGCCTCTCACGCCACGGCACGCCGCCGCCATCGGCGCGCTGCTGCTGGGCGCCGGCGTGGCACTGGGCGCCTTCGGCGCCCACACCCTCACCGAGCTCGTCACGCCCGCCAGGCTCGAGACGTTCCAGACCGCTGTTCGCTACCAGATCTACTCGGGTCTCGGCCTCATGCTCCTCGGGGTGCTCGGTTACCTCGGCCGCGGTGCGCCGCGCGCAGCGGCGGCCGTGCTCGCAGGCACGGTCATCTTCTGCGGCAGCCTCTACCTCCTGGTGGCGGGTGCGCCTGGCTTCTTCGGTGCCGTGGCGCCGGTGGGCGGTGCGCTGATGATCGGCGGCTGGCTGGTGGCCGCTTGGCGCCTCTGGAAAGCGTGAGCATGAACGCCGTAACGGAGCTAGCGTGACCGATGGGGCGAGCGCCACCCGTGGCACCACGAGACGCACCACCGACGCCGAGGTGAGCAAGCGGCGCGTGTGGACGGTGCTGGCCGTGGCCCTGCTAGCCGTGAGCCTAGCCGCCATCTACATCAGGCTCGCTAACGCGCCAGGCGTGGTGGTGGCCCTCTACCGCATGGCCATAGCGGCGGCGGTGATGCTGCCAGTTACCGTACGCGGCCTACGGCGCACCCCGCTCCGGGGTCGCGCCGCCTGGCTCACGCTGGGGGCGGGCGCCCTGCTAGCCCTGCACTTCGCCGCCTGGATCTCGTCGCTATCGTTCACCACCGTGGCGGCTAGCGTGTCGTTAGCGTCTACCTCACCGCTCTGGATGGCGCTCATGGCGTGGCTGTTCCTCGGCACCGCTCCCACCCTCGGCGTGCTGGTCGGCGTGGTACTGGCCGTGGCGGGCGCCGCCACCATCGGCTTCGGCGACCTCACCGGCGGTACGGAGCCGCTCCTCGGCGACGCGCTGGCGCTGCTCGGCGCGGTGGCTGGCGCAGGTTACATACTGTTGGGGCGCACAGTGCAGCGTCTGGGGGTGGGTCTCGACGCCTACGCGGGCAGCGCTTACGGCGTGGCGGCTTTGCTCCTGCTACCGCTACCAGCTCTCTTCGGCCACGACTACTTCGGTTACCCCCTCGCCACCTACGGTTGGGTGCTTCTGCTGGCGCTCATGCCTCAGCTCATCGGCCACACGGGCATCAACTACGCGGCTAAGCACCTCGATCCCACCGTGGTGGCCACCGCGCTGCTGCTGGAGCCGCTCGGGTCCGGCTTGCTGGCGCTAGTCGTGTTCGGCGAGGTCCCCACGCTGCTCACCCTCGTTGGCGCGGTCATCCTCCTCACGGGCGTGCTGCTCACGCTACGCTCCTCGCGCGAGGGTCGCGCGGAACGAGGCGCCACCGGCCAAGCTGCGCGCTCACGCGGCTCGCCGCCGGGCCAGGCCGAGCCGCCCGCCTGAGGCCGCGGTTGTGCGGCTTGCGCCGCGGCCGGACAGCGGCGGTGGTAGGGTGAAAAACTTTAGACCACGTGCAAAATTGCACGAAATCTGCTAAGATACGTCACGTGCATGTGTACGGAGGAGCCCCCAACAAGCCCACCGGAACACAAGCGGAAACCCCAACAACCTCCAACACTACCAGCAGCTGAGGCGTTCGCCTGCACTGCGCCGTTGCCAGGGCGCCTCGGACCGAAGGGAGCGTAAGCGTTGAAAGAATCAGGTAAGACCTTCAAGATGGGGGATCGCGTCGTCCTCCCCCCATACGGGGTGGGCCTCGTAGCCGGCACCACCATGCGCACCGTGGGCGGCACCGATCAGCAGTACTACCAGGTGGACTTCCCTAACGGCACCTCCCGCGCCTACGTGCCCGTCAGCGCTCCCCAGGGCACCGGCCTGCGCCCGGCGCTCACCAAGGAAGAGGTGCAGAGCGTCCTGGAACGTCTGCAGAACGGCCGCATCACCCTGCCCAAACAGTGGGCGGCCCGCCACCGTAAGGTCACCGACCTGCTCACCACCGGCGACCCCTACCAGATCGCCACCCTGGCTAGCGAACTTAGGCGCTGGGACCTCGAACGGGGCCTCCCGGACCTCGACCGCCAGGCGTACCGCCGCGCCATCCGGCTGCTAGCCGGCGAGATCAGCGCCGTCCTCGACATCACCGAGAAGGAAGCCCGCGAGCTCATGGACGTGGGTGAGGAAGACGGCCTGAACTGAACGCTCTCAGCGTGCGCCTGCGGTAGACCGCAGCCAGCGCAGCGCGATGGCGTAAGCAGCGTAATCGTCTATCGGCACCGCCGGGATACGCATCCCCGACGGCACGAGCCGCGCCCACCAGCGCGGCTCGTTCGCTTGGAAGTAGAGCTGGCGGGCCTCCAAACTGGTGCCCGCTTCCGGCACCAGCTCGGCGTCCAGGCCGCGCGACCGCAGCCGTTCCAACAGCTCGCGCGCACCGGTGCCGTTCCCCACCAGCAGTGTGGCCCCCTCTGGCAGTACCAGCTCCGCTAGCTCATCCGGGGCGATGACACGCCCGTGGAGCAGCTCACCGTCGTGCGAAACGAACGCCACGCCCAGGTTCCTACCGGGATCGAAAGCCACGATCATCAGGAGTAGAAGCTACCAAGAAAAGCGCGGCGCGGACCCGTAACCGGGTCCGCGCCGTAGCGGCGTTCGTGACTATCTGACGCTCACCCGGCCGCACCGGGTACAGCGCAGGTTCGGGTCAGTTGGCGGCGTCGCCGGCCTGCGGCTGCTCCTGCGCCGGGCGTGGGGAGCCCACGCTCTCGGGCAGGCGGGCGGGCGCCTCCTTGAGCTTCTCGATCGACCGCACGTCGGCCACACGCGTGTTGCGGATGGCGGCGAGGCCGGTGCCGGCCGGCACCAGGCGACCGAGGA
>CAZFFG010000078.1:0-8771 GCA_964518275.1 uncultured bacterium
GTTGAGCGGCGTGCCGCGCTGCCAGAGCCGCACGGAGCGCGGGTAGCCGGAGGTGCTCATGCTGCCCTCGCCGAAGTCGCGCGCTACCAGGAGCCGATCGCCAGACAGGTCGGCCCACTGGGCGCTGCCCTTGGACTCCGGCAGCTGGAAACCGTCCTCTAAGAACGTTCCGGTCTCGACATCGAACTCGCGCATGGTGTTGGCGTCCGAACCGCCGCGCGACAACCAGACGAGTGCCCGGCGATGATCGCGCGGCAGCAGGTTGGCACCGTGCCAAACCCAGTTCACCCCTTCCGCTTCGCTCAGGGCGTCCAGGTCGATGAGCACCTCCCACTCGGGCTCGCCTGCCGCGAACGACTCCAACGTGGCCCTGCGCCACAGGCCGCGGACGTGCTCTGCGTCCGTCCAGTGGTTGTAGACGTACTCGCCGCGCTTATGCAGTTCCGGGATCTTCTCCTGGGCGTCCAGGACCTCCAAGATGCCTGCTTGCAGTTCCTCGAAGTTGGCGGTCTCGAGCGCCGCGGCGGTGTCGGCGTTGCGCGCCCGGACCCAGTCGAGTTGCTCGCGCCCCTCCACCTCCTCGAGCCAGCCGTGCGGGTCGACGGCAGCGGCGTTCGCTTCGGCCGCGCCTCGTTTCTCGTTCGCAGAGTTCATAGAACGAAGGCTAACCTACCCGCCGCTCTGCCCGGCTCGGCGCTCCAGCTACACCGGAGCGCCGAGCCGGGCTAGGGAGCGATGCCAGTTCAAGGCAGAAGGTAGAGCCACTCGTCAGACATGAACTTCTCGGTGGCTAGCTTCTCGGCGGCCTCCACCTCGGCGGTGGTGAGGCTGCTGTTCTCGAGACCGTAGAGCTCGCCGAAGGTGCCCACCAGGCGGTCCAGCACGGCTTCGCGGCTCATCTGCGTCTGCTCGCGCAGCGGCGTAACGCGCTTGTTGGCGCTGACGCTGCCCTTGTCGGAGAGCTTCTCGCGGCCGATGCGGAGCACCTCGAGCATGGTGGCCGGGTTCATGTCGTAAGCGGCCATGACGTGGTGAAGCACCGCGCCGCCACGCCTCGTTTGCGCGGCGCCGCCGATCTTGCCCTGGCTGGAGGAGATGTCGTTGATGGGTTTGTACACGGCCTCCACGCCCATGCTCCTCAGTGACTGCAGCACCCAGTCGTCCATGAAGGCGTAGCTGTCGATGAACGACATGCCCTTCACGAGCGCTTCCGGGGCGTAGATGGAGTAGGTGATGGCGTTCTGCGGCTCCGTGAACATGGCGCCGCCGCCCGTGATGCGCCGCACCACGTTCACGCTGTGCTTAGCGGCGCCGTCCGGGTCGACCTCGTTGCGTACCGACTGGAAGCGGCCGAGGATGACGGCGTTAGTGTTCCACTCCCAGATGCGCAACGTGGGTTTGCGTTCGCCGCGGCCCACCGCGTAGGTGAGTACCTCGTCGAGCGCCATGTGCATGGCCGCGGGCCTGGGGCCCTCGCGCACGAGCTGCCAGTCGTACTCGTGCCAGCGCTGCCGGAACTCCTCCGCCCGGGGGCCTAGCTCCCAGGCGCTCTTCTCGTACCCGTTGCCGCTCATGCGCGCTCCCTGGGGCTACCGTCCGTAACGGCGCGCCGCACGGCCACGGCCACTGACTCGGGGTCGAACCCGATGAGCTCGGCGTCCTCTCTCAGACCGTTGCGGATGAGCTCCGCGAGCTGCGCCTCCTCGGCGTTAGCCGGGGCGCCTTCCAGGGCGTTCACGATGTCGTCCAGCGCGTCGGCCGGCTCCAGGAAGAAGTCGCCGCTCACCTCCACACCCGTGAGGCGGCCGTCGGCCACTTTCAGGTCCACGACGACGAGCTTGCCCCCCGGGGACTTGTACTCACCATGTAATGACATGCCCGATGATAGCGCCCGGTGGAGCGCAGGTCCGTTCGCTTCGGTCGGAACCGTGCCCGGTTTACCTAGGTCAAAGCGCAGCTCTAGACACGCGCCTTAGCCTGAGAACCGACATGGCTGACACCTCAATGACCTCGCGCGTGGTCGAAGCGCCCACCGGCAGCACCATCACGGTCAAGAGCGAGACCCCGCTGCTGCCCCGCGCCGCGTTCGTCCTCATCACTCTTGCCTCTCTACTGGGCGTTTACTTCACCGGCCGCATGCACGGCCTCGCTGGTTTCGCGCTCTTCTGGCGGTGGACCGCCATCTGGAGCCCCGCTTTGGTAGTGGGCTTCTTAGCCTGGCGGCTCTTCTACCTGCGCCCCGTGGAGAGCGGCCTCTCGCCAGAGCGAGTGGGTGCCCTGCACGGCGCGCTCCTCGACAGGGTGCGGGTGGTGGGCCGCTACCTGGCGGTGTTCTCGCTCGTGGCCGCCTCCGCACCGTTCGTGGTCGAGTACCTGTCCGGGTGGCAGGCCACCGCGCTGGTGCTCGCCAACCTGGCGGCGGCGGCGCTGCTGCCGTTCGCGTGGTGTGATAGACGGTTGGCCTACTTGGCATTAGCGGCGGGCGCGGGCACGCTGATCTTGTGGAGCGTGGCCGACTCAAGCGGGCTCGTGTACCTGACGCTGGTGCGCGCCGCGCACCTGCTGGCGTTCGGCCTGTGGCTTGGTGGGGCGCTCTTCAACCTGGGTGCGGCCGTGCCAGCGGGCCGGCGGCACGCCAACATGCACGCGGTGGTGGCTGGCGCCCGGCAGTTGGAACGTTTCCGCTGGGTTGTGCGCACGTCGTTGCCGACCATAATCTTCACGGGGCTGTGGATGGCGCTCCGTTACGGCGGCTTCGCTAGCCCCTTCTGGCGCGACGGCCTCGGACTGCTCATCCCGCTCAAGCTTGGCCTCATCGGCGCGCTGGTGGTCATCTTCATCACTTGTCCCCTCTACCGCGCCTGCTCACCCGTGCGCGGCGTGTGCAACCTGGACGACCTGGGGGCGTGAGCATGACCGTGCACCTGCTCGACAACCGCAACGTGAGCTGCTCGCTGGGCCTGGTGCGGGTGAGGCAGAAGCTCTCGGAGGTGCCGCTCGGCGACCTGGTGGAGGTGCGCACCCGCGACCGCTTCGCGCCGTACGAGGTGCCAGCGTGGGTGGAGCGTGTGGGGCTAGAGATGGCCTATCAGCGCCGCAAGGGCTTCTGGCTGTTCGTTACCTACGTGTTCTGCATCCGCAAGGTCACCTCCGTAGAGGCGCCGCGCGTGCACCTGGACTGACAGGCAGCGCCCACCACCGCCTGCGAGGCTGGCTGCGCGCCATGAGGCTCGCCAGTGAGAGCACCTGATCCCAGTTGCGGGCCAGCACGGTGCCGTTACTGGCAGCAGCGTTGGCTTCAGCGTTGGCGGCAACAGCGTCCCGCGCCCGCTTGGCCTGAGCGAGCCGCGCGGCCAAAGCCCCCCGTGTGCGCTCCACCAGAACGAGCTCGCGCTTCGCGCGGGTGAGGGCCACGAACAGCACGTTGGCCTCGGCCGCAGTTTCGATGCTCGGATCGTGGGCAACCACGGTTTCGTTACTACGGCCGGTAGCGACGTTCGTGGCCGTGTCGGGGTCGGGTTGGGCGGCTACCGCACCTTGGGCTTCGCTGCCTGGGGCCAACTCCTCGGGGAACAACAGGAAGACCCGGTCAGCCTCGCGGCCCTTGGCCTTGTGGATGGTGCTGAGCACCGCCGGCGCGGGCGGTACGCCCGGCCGCCGAGGTGCGCCGAGGGGCGCGCCCTTCACCGGTTGGCTCCCGCGCCCGGACGTTGGGGGAGCGCCACCGCCCAGCAGGCGGTGAGCGCTCTCTTCCAGGTCGGCGAGGCTGTAGGGGCCCCGTTTGGCCAGGCGGCGCAGCAGGATACCGAGCGCCTGGTGCCGGTGGGAGCTGATCCTGAGCACCTCGGCCAGGGCGGGGCTGGTCAGCAGCTCGCGTTCTAACCGCTCGGTCTCCTGGCGGGCGTGTTCGGCCACTCGCCGCTCGGCGTCTGGCGGCAGGCGGTCACCGAACAGGAACCGCGTTAGCGCCAGGGTGGTCTCGGCCAGGTCTTCGCCCAGTACGCGGGAGGCCACGCCGGCTTCGGCCAGGCGCAACTGCAACCCCACGAGGGGCGCGTTGACGCGGCACATGATGAGGTCGCCCGGCCCGGCCACGCGGGGCAGGCGCTCTAGCTCGATCACGCTGACGCTACCGGGCGGGGCGCCGGGCGCCGCTTGCATGCTGGGGGAGAAACGGCGCGCCAGCGCCACGTGCCGGCTGGGGCAGCGGAAGCTCACCGAGAGCGGCAGCACCGTAGCGGTTGTGGTGCGCACGATGCGCTGAAGCGAGCGGCTATCGGCGCCGGCGAACGCGTAGATGGCCTGCTGCGGATCGCCAACGAACAGAGCCCGGGCGCCCGCGCCAACTAACCGCATGACCAACGCGAGCGTGAGTGGGCTGAGGTCCTGCGCCTCGTCTACACAAACGAAAGCGAAGGCGGGCGGTGGGAGACCGAGCATTAGCGGCGCGTAGAGCATGTCGGTGTAATCGAAACTGCCGGTCGCCAGGCGCTGGAGGCCCAGTTCCAGCAGCGGATCGGCCAGAGCTTGGAGCTCCGCGGTTGCGGCGGCCGTGACGGGGCTTTCCAGCCCGTGACGGGTATGAACGGTGGCTAACGGTGGACGCCGCTGGTCGGCGCTGGTGGCAAGCCGCGCGAAACCGGCCAGGCGCGCCAGGTAGTCGGCAAGGTCGGCCGGATGCCCGCCATGGGGCCAACGTTGTTCCACCAGCTCCAGGGCGAGATGCCGGTACTTGTTCGCATCGGGCGTCGCTGCGGCCAGCGCGGGGTAAGCCTCCACCACCATCCTGCGGCCCAGAGCGTGGATGGTGGTGGCCTCCACGTGGGAGGGGAGCCGCGCTTTGAGCTCCGCGGCCGTGGCCCGGTTGAACGCCAGGAAACAGGCAGGCCGCTCCTTCGGTAGCAACTGTGCCACCTGGACGAGCGTGGTGGTCTTGCCGCTGCCGGCGGTGGCCTCCACGACACCGTGCCCGGCCTCGTTGGCCACGAAAGCCAGCACGCGCCGCTGCGGCGGGCTGGGGGTAGCGGGAGCGCCCTGCTTGTAGGAACCCGACATGACAACGCCCTCGTCACCAGTCTGGGACGAGGGCGCTATGGGGTGCTATGGCCGTAGGCTTATAAGCCCTAGGTCTGGGCCGTCACCCGGGGATGGGTAGGACTGGTCAGTAGTCGCTCTTGGGCGCGGCGCCTGACCGGCCACCAGACCGGCCACCCGAGCGGCCCCCTTGACGGCGCGGGCGCCGGTTGCGGTTGCCGGAGGGGCGCTGACCGTCCTGGCGAGCTCCGTCCGTGCGAGGGCCGTCGGCGCGGCGGCCGTCCTGACCCTGTGAGCCCGCGCCCTGCCCACCCTGACGCTGCCCGCCGTGGCGCTGGCCGCCGCGACCGCCGCGGTTACCGCCCTGACGTTGCCCGCCCTGACGCTGACCACCGCGGCCGCCGCCTTGCCGGGTGGCGGTGCCGGGGCGCAGCGCTTCGAGTGCGTCGGTGGGGCCGGCGAAGCCGTCGAAGCTCTCCCGCTCGATGCGCATCTGAAGCTTGCGCTCGAGCTGCTGCACGTTCGCGAAGTCGTACTCCGTGACGAAGGTGATGGCCTTACCGCTGCGGCGCGCCCGGCCGGTGCGGCCGATGCGGTGGGTGTAGGCCTCGGGCGTGTCGGGGAAGTCGAAGTTGATGACGTGCGACACGCGCGCCACGTCGATGCCGCGGGCGGCGATGTCGGTGGCCACCAGCACGTGGTACGTGCCGTCCTTGAAGCCGTCGAGGGCCTCCTGACGGCGGCGCTGCGATAGGTTGCCCTGGATCTCGGCCACGAAGATGTTGGCCTCGTCCAGCTGGCGCGCCAGCTTCTTAGCGCGGTGCTTGGTGCGGGTGAACACGAGCGTAGAGCGGTGATCCTGCGTCTTGAGCATGTGCAGGAGCAGGTCGGCCTTCACCTTCTCGTCTACAGCCACCAGGGCGTGATCGATCGTTTCGGCTGGGGCCTGACGGTCCACCTCCACCTTGTGCGGTTCGGTGAGGACCTCGTCGGCGAGGTGCGAGACCTCGCTGGGCATGGTGGCGGAGAAGAGCATGCGCTGCGCGCCTTCCGGCACCGCCTTGAGGATGCGCCGGATGGGTGGCAGGAAGCCCATGTCGAACATGTGGTCGGCCTCGTCCAGCACCAGCACTTCTACGTTGGTGAGGTCGGCGTTGCCACGTTCCATGTGGTCGATGAGCCGACCGGGGCACGCCACGATGATGTCGGCACGGCCCCTGAGCGCCTCGATCTGGGGCTGGAAGCCTACTCCGCCGTAAACGGTGGCGCTACGCAGGCCGGTGGCCTGCCCGAGGGTGCGGAACTCGTCGTTGATCTGTTCGGCCAGTTCACGGGTGGGAGCGACAACGAGGGCGCGGGTCTTGCGCCTGCCGCCGCGACCGCCCGGGCGTTCACCCTTGGGGCCCTCGCCGGCCAGTAGCCGCTCGAGGATGGGGAGCACGAACGCGGCCGTCTTGCCGGTGCCAGTTTGGGCGAGGCCCAGAACGTGGCGGCCGGTCATGGCCTCCGCGATCGTGTCGCGTTGGATCGGGGTGGGCTGCTCGTAACCGGCAGCGCGCACGCCGACGTTGACGCGCGGGTCGAACCCGAACGCGTCGAAACCTAGTTGTTCTTGCATCAGTTGAGGATCCTTCCTGGCCAACCACGAGCCAGGAAGTTAATCAGGGCAAGCGGAAAGCGGTGGCTAGTATAGGGCACCGAAGTGAGAAGCGGTGAGCGCCGGCTTACACGGCCCTCATGCGCCGCGAGCGCGGACGGGGCTCGCCCGGCTCCGAGGCGTGCTGACGGTGGTGCGCCATGATCTCGTGCACGAGGCCCACCATCACGGTGGTGGTGCGCTCCAGGTTGCTCTCGCCGTGCTTAACCACGCTGTCATCCAGGTAGCTGCCGGGGCCGTTGTGGCGCATGGGTCCCATGTTCACGAAGCGTAGGCGGTCGCTCCTCAGCATGCGGTTCCAGTGCGAGCCGCGCATGATGGGCCAACGGCCCGGGAAGAGCACCTGCCCCCACATGGGGATCCGGTCCGTGGGGCTCTCCAGGTGGTACATGAGGTCCACCCAGTCGAGACCCGCCTCGCTGGCCATCACGCCCGCCAGCGAGATCATGGCCAACGGCGCCTTCAGCGCGCGCTTCAGGAACGGCGCGGCCGCTAGGCCCACCTGCACCCCTCCGCTGTAACCGATCACGGTCAACGGCACCCCGCTGCCCGGCTGGTAACCGGCCTTGAGCAGCGCGGTGAGGATGACCTGAGCCTGGCCCTGGCCGTAGATCCTGCCGTAGCGCGGGTCGGCTGCCACCAGTACCTGGAAGAGGTTGCGCAGGTTGATGGAGAAGCTGAGCGGGGAGCGCTCCTCTCGCAGCTTCTTGAGGAACATGCTTCGCCACCAGCGCGCCAAGGGCCGTTCGCTAGATACGAGGGCTACGTCGCGAACCGAGTACGGCATGATGTCGCCCACCACCCGGGTCCTGGTCAGGCGCTCCTCGAGCCCGTCCAGGAGGCCCTGAACGTCGCGGTAATGGTAGCGGCCCACGTTGGCGATGCCGTCTAGGTACACGATGTAATGCTCGGCCGGTTCGGGACGCCGCTCCTCAGCCTCGGCGGGCGCCGCGCTGCGTGGATCGTGCAGGCCATGGCCGTACCAGCCGGCCCACCAGCCCAGCGTCTCGATGGGGGAGAGCATCAGCGACACCACCACCGCCGCCACTGCCACCGAGACGAGCAACGTGATCACACGCGTTGCCTCCGGCGGCGTTCCGGCACGTGCGGCCGCAGGCCCTCGTCGGGTCCCGAATCGATGAGCTCACGCAACTGCCGGCGGTCGGTGACCAGCTCCACGCCGGCGGCGCGGCGCCTGGCTAAGCGTGCTAGCGCCAGCAGCGGCCGCCCGACGGTGCGCTGCAGTGTGAGGAGCAGGAGGCTCCCGAGCGCCACCACCGCGGCGGCCTGCCACGCGGTCAGCCCGAGGAGCTCCACCACGCCGACGGTGGTGGCCAGCAAGCCCCAGATCCAGAGCAATATCGAGATCGGCAGCCCGAAGTAGGGCAGGAACACGAGGAAGCCGAAGAGGCGCGGCGCCTGCGCTAGCGCCACCACCGTGGCGATCTGGGTGAAGCGCGCGTCGGGCACGAAGAAGAGGCGTGCCACCGCCCAGATGGAGGCGGCCAGGAAGAAGTACGTGAAAGCGAAGATGAACGCGGAGATGACGATGCTGCGCAGGAAGTGATCGGGCTTCACTCGGTTCACGAAGAGCACCACGCTCTCGCCGACGGATTCCGAGAGGCCCGCGAGGATCACCACTATCACGGCCAGCCTGCCGGCACCGGGGGTGCTAACCACCGCGTCGGCGAAGCCGCTGGCAATGCCCAGCACGTCGCGGAGTAGCTCGGCTGCCGCGCCCAACTCAAGCATCAGCCGCAATCTAGCAGGTGACGGCAGCCCGGGTCGTAAGGGGCGGTGGCCACGTGCCCCCGCGGCTTGAGGGGATACCCCCGCCTGTGCTAATATCCCTAAGTTACCGACCCGCGAGGGGCGGCGCCACCGCGGCCTAGCGCCCGCCGGTGGTCATACCTAGAGCAGAAGATGCCGCCGCTGCAGGCCTGGCGGCGCAACTTGGAGCAATAAGGAGAACCGTGTCACAGAACGCATCAGCTCAGAAGCGCCACCGGCAGTCCGAGAAGCGACGCGCCGCTGGCCGTGCCAAGAAGAGCACCATCCGCACCTTCAGCAAGAAGGCCGT
>CAZFFG010000079.1:0-8686 GCA_964518275.1 uncultured bacterium
GTGCGCGTGGAGAGCGACCTGGTCGGCCGCCACCGCTTCGTGCTGGCGCGGCGGTGAGCGACCAGCCGCGAGGGAGCGCAGCGGGGACGCCGGGCGTGGAGCGGGTGACGCTCTTCGGCGCCACGGGCACGCTCGGGTTCAGGGCGTTCGAGGAGCTCATGCGCCGCGGCGGTTACCACCTGACCCTCCTCTTACTGCCGGGCGAAGCGGCGGCGGCGCGCCTGAGGCCGCACGCGCGCGCCGCCGGCTTGCCCTGGGAACCGGCGCCCGCCGGGGAGAGCACGTTGCTGGTGCAGGAAGGTGCCGGCCTGACCCTCGTGTGGGGCGACGCCCGCGACCCCGCCGCCGTGCGCCGCGCGGTGGCCGGCGCGGACTGGGTCATCAACGCCATGGCCGTCATCTCGCCCGCCGCCGACTACCGGCCCGAGCTGGCGCAGCAGGTGAACGACGACGCGGTGGGTCACATCCTGGCGGCCATAGCCGCCGAACCGGACGGCGCTCAGCGCATCGGTTACGTGCACACGGGCTCGGTGGCGCAGACGGGCAGCCGCCCCGTTGGCGTGCACGTGGGCCGCGTGGGCGACCCCATGAACCCGTCCGTGTTCGACGCCTACGCCATCACCAAGATCGCGGGCGAGCGCCGCGTGCTGGAGTCGCCGCTGCGCAAGTGGGTCTCGCTGCGCATGTCGTTCATCATGCCCACCGAACACGCGCGCCTCATGGGCCTCCTAGACCCGATCGCGTTCCACATGCCGCTTGACACGCGCATGGAGGCCATCACCGACCGCGACGGGGGCCTGGCGCTAGCCAACTGCCTGCGGCAGGCCAGCGACTCGCCGTTCTGGCGCCGCGTTTATAACCTGGGCGGCGGCCCCGGCATGCGCACCACCGCCTTCGAGTACCTGCGGAGCGTGTACGCGCAGATGGGCCTCGACTGGGAGGCGTGCTCGGAGCGCAACTGGTACGCGCTGCGCAACTTCCACCTCCAGCACTACGAGGACAGCCATGTGGCCAACGAGTACCTGCGCTTCTGGCGCGACGACAGCGCCAGCTTCGCCGCCGCTCTGGAGGAGAGCATGCCGTGGCACCTGAAGGGGCTGCGCTGGCTGACCCGGCGCGTGCCGCTGGTCAGGCGCCTGGCCGAGCGCGCCACCCACGCCACCCTGCGGCGCCTGGCCGAAGGGCACCGCAACAGCCCGCGCTACTGGTACCTGCACGCGGTGGAGCCGCGCCTGCAGGCGTTCTTCGGCGGGCGGGCGGCTTACGAGGCCATCCCCGGCTGGCACGGCGAGGGGGCAGCTGTAGACGCGCGGCCCAACGCGCCCTGGCGCCGGCTAGATCACGGCTACGACGAGGGGCAGGCGCTACTCACTCTTGCGGACCTGCAGGGCGCGGCCGAGTACCGCGGGGGTCGCTGCCTGGCGGAAGCGTACGGCGGCGACGTGTACACGCCGCTGCCGTGGGAGTGCGCCTTCGGTCACGGCTTCGAAGCGTCGGTTGTGACGGTTCTGCACGCGGGTCACTGGTGCCCGACGTGCGACACGACCTGGAACGGCGGGCTTAGGGCCCGGCTCAGCCCGTACTTCGCGCAGGTCTGGTACGCCGACCACGCTGTGGACGAGGTCTACGAGTACGCCTACGACGGGATAAACGACATCGCGGGCGCCGACGAGGCGTGGCGGCGTGGCCGCCGCGGGCGCTAGTCGGGCTCCGCGGGCGCGCTGCGCTCGAGCGGCGGTAGCTCGGGCATCTCCTCCAGCACGTGCTGGCGCGGCGCGGGTCCGCGCTTGAAGTCGGTCGCGCCGGAGCCGCCCCGACCGCTTTCACTGGGGCTCGCGCCGGCCGCCTGCGCGGCTTCTCGTGAACCGCTGATGAAGCTAGCCAACACCAGGAGCGCGGCGCCTATGACCACGCAGCTGTCGGCAACGTTGAAGACGGGGAAGTCGAACCAGCCCACCTTGAAGTGGATGAAGTCGATGACGTACCCCAGGCGGAAACGGTCGATCATGTTGCCGGCGGCGCCTGCCAGCACGAGGCCGAGCGCGGTGGCGGCCAGCACGCTGAGCCGCGCGCCGTTACGTAGCAGGTACACGACGAGGCCCACCGTCACCGCTGCCGACAGGAGCCCCAGCAGGAACGTCATGTCGATGCTGATGGGGCCGAGCGGTACGTGGAGGTCGCGGAGCAGGCCGAAGGCGGCGCCGGTGTTACGTGAGTGGGTGATGGAGAACCCGAGGGCGAGCGGAACGCTTTCCCCCAGGGTGAGTCCGTTAACGACGAGTAGCTTGGTCAGTTGGTCGAGCCCGACCAGTAGGGCCGCCAGGAATATCGCCACGTGGGGCAGTATACGGGTACAGCGCCGTGCCAGCGGCGCGCATGGAGTGTAAAGGTGCGGCCCCGGCAGGTACACAGCTTCGCGCCCCGGCGGTATGGTGGGCCGAGTCGCAGTGACGTCACTAACGGGGCGCCCCCAACCGAGCTCGGTACGCCCCTGGAGGTCGATTATCGATGCCGGCAACCATCCAAGAAGTTAGGCAGCTACTGGCGGACGAGGGCAACGGCGACCTCGCCCGCTTCGCCGAGATCCTCTTCGAGCGCACCGACGACACCCTGCTGCGCACGTACGACGCGCCGGCCCTGGCCGCCATGGCGCGTCAGGGCTTCGAGTTCTTAGCCGCGTCCAAGGGCGAGCCGCAGGTTCGCGTCTTCAACCCCGATCAGGAGCCGGAATCCGGGTGGCGCTCGCCCCACACGGTGGTCATGCTCACGCTCACGGACCGGCCGTTCATAGTCGACTCCGTGCAGGCTGAGCTGCGCCGGCGCGGTCGGCCGCTCCACATCCAGCTTCACCCCATCATGAGAGTGAGCCGCAACCTAGCGGGCGAGCTGCTTAGCGTGGGCGACGCCTCCGGCACGTTGGAGGCGTTCGAGCTGTTCTTCGTTGAGCGCATCGAGGACGAGGAGCAGCGGCACTCCCTGCAGGCTGCCCTCACGCGGGTGCTGGCCGACGTGATCCTCGCCACGGACGACTACCACGCCATGCTGCGCCGCTCCGAAGAGGTCGAACAGTACCTCGCCGGGTTGGCAGAACGGGGCGTAGCCGGGCCGCTCGCGGTCCCTCAGGAAGACCTGAGCGAGTACGCCGCCTTCATGGAGTGGCTCGACGAGGACAACTTCGTGTTCCTCGGCTACCGCGAGTACGAGCTGGTGGACGTGGATGGCGCTCGTTCGCTGCGCGCCGACGCCGGCAGCGGCCTCGGCGTCCTGCGCAAGCTCGAGGACAGCGGCTACCTGAAGCCCGTGCCCGTTGAGCAGCTTCCCGAGGACCTACGCGAGCGCGTGACCGGCGGGCGCCTGTTCATCGTGACCAAAGCCAACGCCGAAGCCACCGTGCACCGGGCGCGGCGCATGGATTACGTGGGCGTCAAGCACCTGTCGCCGGCGGGCGAGGTGCTGGGCGAGAGGCGTTTCATGGGCCTCTTCACCACCAAGGGGCTCAGCACCCCCGTGGAGGAGGTGCCGATCCTCCGGCTCAAGCTGAAGCAGGTGCTCGAGCTCGATCAGGCCATCCCCGGTTCGCACGATTACAAGGCCATCGTGGCCGCCTTCAACGGCATGCCCCGCGAGGAGCTGTTCTGGTCCGATGCGGAACAGATCCACGCCGACATCCGCACCATCCTCAGGCTCGAGCAGGAGCAGGCCGTGCGCCTCACCCTGCGCGCCGATCCCCTCAAGCGCGGCGTGGCCGTGATGGTGGTCATGCCGCGCGAGCGCCTCTCCGACGAGGTGCGCCAGAGGGTGCAGGAGTACCTGACCGAGCGCCTTAGCGCCGAGCGGGTCGACTCGCGCTTGGCGCTGGGCGAGGACGAGGGTCACGCCCGCTTCCATTTCTTCTTCGCCACCAACGAGCAGGCTAGCCCGGAGCTGGCCGCCGAGCTCGAGCTGGCCGTGGCGCGCCTGGCGCTCAGCTGGGACGAGCAGGTGAAGGAACGCCTCGTGGCAGCGCACGGCGAAGCGGAGGGAGCACGCCTGGCCGCGCGCTACCTGCCCGCCTTCGACGACCGCTACCGCGCCGACACCAAGCCCGAGCGCGCCGTCCTCGACGTGGGCAACCTCGAGAAGCTCGGTGAGGTAGCGCACGTGATCGACCTGCTGGAGCCGAGCCCTACCGCGGCTGCGGAGATGCCGGCGCCCGACGCCGCCACGCTCGAGGTCTACCACCGCGACCACGGCCTGGCGCTTTCCGACGTGCTGCCGCTGCTGGAGAACCTCGGTTTCAGGGTTATGGAACAGAACCCCTACAACCTCACGGTGGAGGGCGAGCACCGCGGTGTGGACGTGTACTCCGTCGTGAAGGCAGGCGGGGGCGCCATCGGGGTGGCCGACAACCGCGACCGCATCGTCAGCGCACTTGGCTCGCTCCTCGCGCGCGAAGCCGACAACGACCGGCTCAACCGGCTCGTGCTCCACGCCGGGCTCACGTTGCGGCAGGTCGGGCTGTTGCGTCTCTACCAGATGTACTACGCCCAGATAAACCCGGTCATCAGTCGCGCGTTCGTGAACAGCACCCTCCTGGCGCACCCGGCGCTGGCGGCCATGCTGGTGCGCTACTTCGAGACCAAGTTCGACCCCCAGCGTTTCGCGGGTAACGGCTCCGAACCCAGCGCCGAGCGCCTGGCAGCGCTCGAGGCCCTCGCGAGCGAGTTCACCGACGGGCTGGCGGCCGTGAAGTCGCTGGCTGAGGACCAGGTGCTACGTGGGCTCCTCGACCTCATGCAGGCCACCGTGCGGGCGAGCTACTTCCTGAACCTGCCGCGCCTGAGCATCAAGATCGACTCCGCCAAGGTGGGCCTCATGCCCGAGCCGCGGCCCATGTACGAGATCGCGGTCGCCAGCCGGGGCGTGGAGGGCACGCACCTGCGCGGCGGCCTCGTCGCTCGCGGTGGCATCCGCTGGTCGGACCGGCCGGACGACTTCCGCACCGAGGTGCTAGGGCTCCTCAAGACCCAGACCACCAAGAACGCCGTGATCGTGCCCGTGGGCTCCAAGGGCGGCTTCGTGGTGAAGAACGCGCCGCAGGGCCCCGAGCTGCGCGACTACGTTCGCGAGCAGTACCAGACCTACGTGCGTGGGCTCCTAGACCTCACCGATAACCTCGTCGAGGGCGGCGTGGTGAAGCCGGCCAACCTCGTCATCTACGACGGCGACGACCCGTACCTGGTGGTGGCGGCCGACAAGGGCACCGCCACGTTCTCCGACCTGGCCAACGAGACCGCCGCCGAGTACGGCTTCTGGCTCGGCGACGCCTTCGCCTCTGGCGGCTCCGCTGGTTACGACCACAAGGGCATGGGCATCACGGCCCGGGGCGCCTGGGAGGCGGTGAAGCGCCACTTCGCCGAGCTGGGCGTGAACGTGTTCGAGGACACCTTCACCGCCGCAGGCATCGGCGACATGTCGGGCGACGTGTTCGGTAACGGCATGCTCTACACGGATCGCATCCGCCTGCAGGCGGCGTTCAACCACCTGCACATCTTCATCGACCCCGACCCCGACCCCGACCGCGGCTACCAGGAGCGCAAGCGCCTCTTCGAGACGCCGCGCACCACCTGGGACGACTACGACCGCTCGCTCATCAGCGAGGGTGGTGGCGTCTTCGAGCGCGCCGCTAAGAGCATCCCCCTCAGCCCGCAGATGCAGGCCATGCTGGGCGTGGACGACGAGGCCCTCTCCGGGCAGGAGCTCATCAAGGCCGTGCTGCGCATGCCGGTGGACCTGCTGTGGAACGGTGGCATCGGCACCTACGTGAAGGCCACCGACGAGCGCCACGGCGAGGTGGGTGACTCGGCCAACGACGGCGTGCGCGTGAACGGCGCCGAGCTGCGCGCCAGGGTGGTGGGCGAGGGCGGCAACCTCGGCTTCACTCAGTTGGGGCGCATCGAGTACGCGCTGGCTGGCGGGCGCCTCAACACCGACGCCATCGACAACTCCGCCGGTGTGGACTCTTCGGACCACGAGGTGAACATCAAGATCCTCCTGCAGCCGCTCACCGCTAGCGGGGCCCTCTCGGAGCCCGACCGCCGGGCGCTGCTGGCGGAGATGACGGACGAGGTGGCGCGGCTAGTGCTCCGCCACAACCACGACCAGGCGCGGGCCCTGAGCCTGGCGCAGCGCGCCGGTCAGCGCGACCCCGCCCTGTACGCCTCGCTGCTCGAGTACCTCGTGGAGTCGGCTGGCCTCAACCCGCGGGTGGAGTTCCTGCCGAGCGCACGCCAGCTAGAGGAGCGCCGCCTGAGCGGGGCCGGCTTCACACGGCCGGAGCTGGCCGTCATGCTGGCTTACGTGAAGATGGGCCTCTACGCCCGGCTCCTCGAGACGGAGTTGCCAGGCGAGCCGCACCTGCAGCACTACCTGCACGACTACTTCCCCACCCAGATCCGGGAGCGGTTGCCGGAGGCCATCGACCAGCACCGCCTGAAGCGCGAGATCACCGCCACGGTGATAACCAACACCCTGGTCGATAACCTCGGCCTGGCGTTCGTGCACCGCGCCATGCGCGACAACGGCGCCAGCGCCATCGACGTGGTGCGCGCCACGCTCATCGCCCTGGAGGTCATGGACGCGCTGCCGTTCTTCGGCCGCATGGAGGAGCTCGGGCCGACCATCGGGGCTGAGGGGCAGTACACCGCAATCCTCGAGATGGTGCTGGCCGTGCAGGGCGTGGTGAGCTGGATGCTGTTCAACAACATCGGTCACGGCGACTTCGAGCACGTGGTGAGCCGCTACCGTGCCCCGCTCGCGGAGCTGCGGGCGGGCCTACGTGGCTTCATGCCCACGGCCGAAGCGGCCAAGTTCGCCGAGCGGGTGGCGGGCCTCCAGGAGCTGGGCTTCGACGCCGCTACCGCCGCCGACATCGTGGGTCTCGAGTACCTCCCCACCGGCTTCGGCGTCATAGAGGTGGCCGCTACCACGGGCACGCCCCTACCGGAAGCGGCCCGCACCTTCTTCGACCTGGGCGAACGGCTGTCGCTGGGGTGGCTGCGCGACGAGCTGAGCGACATGCCCGCCACCGGCCCCTGGGCGAAGGTCGCCCTCACCGACCTGGTGATGGACCTGCGCGACGTTCAGCAGCGCCTCACCGCCACCTACTTCCGCGAAGCACGGCCGGGCGGCATGGAAGGCTTCCTCGAACCGCTGGCTCCGCTCGACCGCTACCACCGCGCCCTCTCCAGCCTGCGTGAGCCGGATACCCTAGACCTGGCCGCCGGCACGGTGATGGTGCGGCTCCTGCGCCAGGCCGAGAGCGCTGCCGCCAAGGGGCGCGGAAGGGGAGACTAACGCTAACTAATAGACGCCCTGCTGCCCACGAACGTGCGCAGCAGGGCGTCGAGCCGCTCCATGCCCACGGGGGTGGTGCGCAGCACGTCGTCCTCATCCAGAACGAGCAGGCCGTGGCGCGTGGCGTCGCGCAGCCAGGCGGGTGCTAGGTCGGCCACGTGAGCGCCGGTGCGAGCGGCGAGCGCGGTGAGGCTCACCCCTTCCACCGTGCGTAAGCCCGTCATGAGGCGCTCCAGCACCACGTCGTCGGCGGTCAGCACCTCACGCTCAGGCGGTGCGCCCAGCAGCCAGGTCTTGATGGGTGGGTTCTTGAGGCGCGTGCCGAAAGGTCCGGCCGGCAGGTAGGCGGAGGCGCCGGGCCCCACCGCCAGGTAGTAGTGACCGCGCCAGTACGCCAGGTTGTGGTGTGACTCGTGGCCCGGGGTGGCGAAGTTGCTCACCTCGTAGCGTCGAAGGTCGTACTCGGCGATGACCTCGCCAGCCAGCTCGAACGCGTCGGCGTCGGCTTCGGGGTCCACGCGCACGCCGCGGCGACCGAACGGTGTGTTCGGTTCGATAGTGAGGCTGTACACGCTGAGGTGGTTCACGCCCAGGTCGAGCACGGTGCGTAGGTCGTCCGCGAGTCGCTGGCCGGGCACGGCCATGATGATGTCGACGTTGGCCGCTAGGCCCGAGGCGAGGGCCAGCCGCACGGCCTCCAGGCCGGCTTCCCGGTCATGCACCCGACCGAGGAACGACAGCACCTCGTTCTGAGTGGACTGCAGCCCGATGGAGAGGCGCGTGACGCCCAGGGCGGCGAAGAGCTCCAGGCGGCGTGCGTCGAACGTGAGGGGGTCGGCCTCGAGGGTCAGTTCGGTACTGGCCAGGCGTGGGCCGCCGAACGCTGTTGCCAGCGCCTGGAACACGCGCTGGAGCTCGCGGTCGGAAAGGTGTGAGGGCGTGCCGCCGCCGAAGTAGACGGTGCTGAGGGCGCCGTTGGTTGTCGGGTACTCCGCGGCCAGCGCCGCGATCTCTTGCTCGAGGCGGTCTAGGTAGCGCGCCACGAGCGGTTCCGAGCGGAGCATCTTATGGAAGTCGCAGTACGGGCACACGCTCGGACAGAACGGCACGTGCACGTACAGCGCGCGCGGCTGCTCGGGGGCTGGCTCCGGGTTGCGCTGGCCGGCCGAGGTGGCAGCGTGGACGCTCTCGCCGGAGGGGGCCTCTCTAGAGCTAGAAGAGGACGACACCCGTAGAGCGTAGCCCGGGTGTCGTCCTGGTGTTGGTAGCGCCTACTTCAGGGCGCCGTGTTTCTCGCGCTGGTCAGCTTACGGGAGCTGGCTCAGCTGGTCGTCGAGGATGAGGTTGGCTT
>CAZFFG010000080.1:0-8530 GCA_964518275.1 uncultured bacterium
TGCTCCTCGCTGGTGCCCAGGTACGGCACCAGGGTCACGTGCAGGTAGAGCGTGTTCTCGCGCCCGACCTCGAAGCGGATCTGACGGATGGCCTCCAGGAACGGCAGCGACTCGATGTCGCCGACCGTGCCGCCCACCTCCACCAGCACGATCTCGGCGTCGGCGGCCTCGCCGGCGCTTCGGATGCGCGCCTGGATCTCGTCGGTGATGTGGGGGATCACCTGCACCGTCTGCGAGAGGTAGGCGCCGCGGCGCTCCTTCTCGATGACGCTCAGGTAGACCTGGCCCGTGGTGACGTTGTTGATGCGCGAGAGGTCCACGTCGAGGAACCTCTCGTAGGTGCCGATGTCGAGGTCGGTCTCGGCGCCGTCGTCGGTGACGAACACCTCGCCGTGCTCGTAAGGCCGCATGGTGCCAGCGTCTACGTTCACGTACGGGTCGATCTTCACCGCCGTCACGCGGTAACCCCGCGCCCGGAGGAGCGCTCCGATGCTAGATGTGGAGATGCCCTTCCCGAGACTCGACACGACCCCACCGGTAACGAAGATGTACTTGCGGTCCATGCCTCACCTTCCCGGGATTCCATGCTAGCACCCAGGCGGCCGCCGCTTGGCGTAACGGGTGCCCCTGAGTGGGCCCTCGCGAGGAGCGCGGCTGGGGGCGTGATAGAGTCGCGCCTAACCGGCGGCACGGGGTGGAGCCGCGAAGCTGCGCGAAGCCTCAGGCGCGCGCGAGTGGGAGGCAAAAAGCACAGTGGCAGATGGCCAACCGCCGTTGCAGGCAGAAGAGGGGTCTCTAGAGAGGTCCGGTGTCCTCTTCGTGATGACGGGCGCTTCGGGCGTGGGTAAAGACACCATCCGCAACGCAGCGCTGCCGTTCGTTAGCGACCTCGAGTTCTCCATCTCCGCCACCACCCGTGGCCGGCGCGAGGGCGAGGAGCATGGGGTTCAGTACTACTTCCTAGCCCGCCAGAGGTTCGAGCAGATGATCGAGGACGACCTGTTCCTCGAGTACGCCGATTTCGTGGGCGAGTACTACGGCACACCGCTCGAGCCCGTGAAGGAGGCGCTGGCGCAGGGGCGCGACGTGCTCCTCGAACTGGAGCTCGTGGGCGCGCGCCAGGTCAAGCGCCGCATGCCGGAGGCCGTGATGATCTTCATCGCCCCGCCCTCGCTGCAGGAGCTCGAGAGGCGCCTGCGCGGGCGCGGTACCGAAACGGAGGAGAAGATCCAGAAGCGGCTAGCGCGAGCGCGAGAAGAGATCCGGGCGCTGCGCGAGTTCGATTACCTCATTGTGAACGACGAGGTGAACGAGGCCGCGTCGCTTTTCCTCAGCATCATCCGCGCCGAGCGTGCTCGCGCGCGGCTGCTGAGCCAGGAGCGTGTGGACCAGTTCCTTCGTGAGCCGTAACACCCGCGCGTGGTGGTGTACAATGCAACGCTAAACGCGGCAAGCTGGCGGCCCACCCGGCCCGGCTCCCGCTGACCCCCACTCACTACCCGGCGCCCCGGCGGCGCCTTCCCGGAGGTACTTGCATGGCACAGGAAGGTTACGACACCCTCATAGCGCTCACCGATTCGCGCTACCGCCTGTCGATGATCGTGGCGCGGCGCGCCGCGCAGCTCAAGTCGGGTATCCCTAGCGTGCTGGACCTCGACGACCTGCCCCGCACCGAGAACAGCGTCACCATCGCCATGAAGGAGCTCGAGCTCACCGACGACGTTAAGTGGGGCGACGACCTGCCCAGCATGGACGAGCTGCGCCGCGTGGCGGAGCCGCCTAAGCCCGAGCCCGTGCCCGCCTTCGCCGGCACGCCGTTCGACGACGAAGACTGAGTAGCTCAGTTACGCGGGCGCGCTAGCGCGCTGGCCCGAAGGACCGCGGTGAGCCTATGGCCACCGCGGTTCGCTGTATTCGGACGCGCTAGCTGCGGGCCAGCGCTGTAAGGCCAGCTGATATACTGCATAAATATGCCAAGCAAGGATTACCGGCAGCGGCTCATCACCGAGCTGGTGGAGAACGAGTTCATCTCCACCCAGGCCGAGATCGCTGAGCGGCTGGCGGAACATGGGATCAAGGTCACCCAGGCCACCATCAGCCGCGACGTCACCGAGCTGAGGCTCGTGCGCGTGCCCGCGGCCCCCGGCCGTCACCGCTACCGCGCCACGCCGCTCGTTCAGCAGCACGACGTCATGCACGAACTCGGCCAGCGCTTCAAGCTCTTCGTGCGCCACCTCGACCGGGGCGAGAACATCATCGTGGTCACCACCGACGAGGGGCACGCCTCCGGCGTGGCTTTCGTCATCGATAAGCTCGACCGGGAGGAGATCGTAGGCACCCTAGCGGGCCAGAACGCCATCCTAGTGGTGTGCCGTACGGCCACCGTGGCGCAGGAGGTCTTAGAGGAGTTCGAGAGCCTGCTCGAGTGAAGTCTAGGAAGGCTCGGTGGCAGCAGGCAGCGTGCTAGCCTGACGGCCATTGGAGGAGCCTGGATGCATGTTCGCACCAAAGCACTGCTTCGCCGCCTGATTCTGGCGCTGATCGCCGTCGTGATCCTCGGCGGCGCTTCCGCTTCCAACGGTGAGTCGCAACCCCAACCCCTGCCCAGCCTGGCGATCTACCCGTTCGCGAGCGAGGACCCGATGCTCGGCATGGCGCTCGCCGACGAGCTGGCCGCCGCGTTCCACGACCAAGCCATCGTCTTCGGCCCCGACGTAGCGGCGGGGCTAGTACCGCCCGTGGTGGTGGTCGACGGCTACATCAACCTCGGCCGCGTGCTAGGGGGAGACGTCTGGCCCACGCCCACTGGCGCCGCGCTGCTGCATAGCGGCGGCGGCGTGAACGTGGCGGTGACCGGTGCTGTGGAGCAGTACGAGGATCACACGCTATTGCGACTACACATCGCCTTCGACGGCGGCAGCCGCGGTGGCAGCATCACGGCCGAACCGGGCGACCGCGCCCGTCTCGTACGGCAGGCCTCCCTGCTGGTGGCTCCCCTCCTCGGCACCGACGTAGTGCCGGCTGCGGTGGCCACGCCCGCTCTGGAGGGCAGCTACCTAGAGTTCGTGCGGGCCGTGGGCCTGGCCGCCACCGGGCTGGTGAGCGAGGCCACCGCCGTTAACGCCGACGCCAGCTGGCCGGAGCGCGGATCCGAGCTGCTCGACGACCTCCGCGCCGTTGACGCCGGCAACCTCGAGCTCCTGCAGGCGCCCGCGTTGCCTGCCGCCGACGCCGCGCGGCGCGTCGGCCGGCGCGCCCTGATGGCCCTCACGCTCGATAGCCTGCACGAGGCCGGTGCCGAGAACGCGTTCGCTGCGCTGGCAGAGCTAACCGGGCTGCCGGTGGCGTACGCGTGGGGAGGCATCCTCGCCTCGGACCGAGGCGACGCTTCCGCCGCTGAGGTGGCTTTCGCGCAGCCGAACGAGACCACTTACGCCTACGCCACCGCGCTGCAGGCCTCGTTCCAGTACGCGCAGGGCAACGCTGGCCGCGCTCTCAACCTGGTAGACACGCTCGCGCAGCGGGGGCCCGAAGCGCGCTCGGCCGCGCTCCTGGGCGCCTACACCGTGGCGCTGGTGGCCGACGACGTTGGGCGGCAGAAGACCACCCTGCAGGCCCTGGCACGCGCCGTCCCGTTCCTCGCTTACCCGCACCAGGCGCTGTCGTTCATCGCCTTCGACGAGGACGACGCCCTCGCAGCGGCTGAAGCGCTGGCCGTGGCCGTGGAACTGGAGCCCGAGTCGTCGCTCTACTGGACGAACCTGGGCTGGGCGCGCTACCTGCTGGGCTTCCTCGACGCCAGCGCCGAAGCCTCGCAGCGCGCCATCGCGCTCGATAGCAACGCCTACATCGCGGCCTACAACCTGGGCCTGGTGCACGCAGTCAACGGCCGGCTCGACGCGGCCCTGGAGGCGTACGACTACGCCGTGGCCCTCGACCCCGCCATCAACGACGAGGTCATCGTGGACCTGGTGAACGCGCGCCAGCTCTACCCGGGCGTGAGCGCCGTTGAGTACGCGCTAGCGCGCCTCTACGACGCCAAGGGGCAGCGCCTCGACGCGCGCACCGCCTACCGCCGCTTCCAGCGGTCGGCTGAGGCCGAAGGCCGCGTACAGGAGTACGCCACTTACCTCGACGTGGCTGCTAGCCGCATCGAGTCGCTTAGTGCACCCCTGCCTCCGCTCGAGATCTTCGGCGACGTGAGCGTGCGCCTGGGCCAGCGCGGCCCGGAAGCGGCGCCGTTCCATCCCGGCGACCCGATCTACCCGAGCTTCGAGCTCAGCACGCCGGGCGATCAGCTGCCCGGCACCGTCAACGTGACCCTCTCGGTAGCGCCGGTCGCTAGCGAGGGCGACGCCGAGCCCGTGGTCTCCGTCGACGCTGTGGTGGAGGTGCCAGCCGGCGCGGTGGGCTTCGTGGTCGACACCATCGCGCTCGAGCTCCCCACCGACCTTCAGGCGGGCGCTTACGAACTGCAGATCAGCGCCGAGAGCGGCGAGGAGCTCAGCGCCGCCGCGCTCATCACCCTCAACGTGGAGGGCCAGCCCGTGCCGCTCAGGCAGCTGTTCGGCCGCAACGTGGTGATGACCGGTCTCGAGGTCGACTCGCCCCTCTACAGCCGGACGGACGTCGACAACCCAGACCGGGCCATTGGTCGCATGGTGCAGGAGCTGCGCGACGCCGCCCCCATGGCCGAGGTCGCCCTGCCGGTGGTGGAGGGCGGTCGCTTCGATGGCATGGGAGGTGCCGAGGTCTTCCAGACCGCCTCGGCCAGCGACGTGGCCGAGTTCCTCGCCTACGTGGCCGGCACCGACACCCGTAACACCCGCTTCACCTTCGTGGACGGGTTCGCGCAGTGGGCAGTGGACGGAACGCCCTGACCTAACCGAACCTAACCGGCCACCAGCAAGGTGGAACCCAGCTAGCAACGCCGGCCGCGCGACGATGCGCGGCCGGCGCTTTAGCTTCCCGGTACAGCGGGCGGGACCTGCTCAGCTGGCGAGGCGGCCGAAGATGCGCCCCAACGCCACCCAGGTACCGGTGGCGCCCCCCAGCGTGGTGAGCACGAACACGAGCAGCGCCCGCGCGGCGCGGTTGCGCCACCAGCCGCGCCAAGTGGTGACGTCTGTCTTCAGCGTCTCGAAGTCGCCGACGCTCGGGCGCCGGAACCACAGCTCCACGAACGCGGCCACGGGCCCGATACCGATGAGCGGGTGCAGGGCAGTGAAGGGCGACGCCACGATGGTGGCGAGGACGGTGAACGGGTGAGCCAGCGCCACGATGGAGCCCAGGCCCGCCAGCGAGGCGCTGATGAGCGCCCAGTCGCCGATCAGGCTCAGTCCCAGGTCGGGGCTGCGCGCGAAGCCGATGACGAACCCGGCCACCAACACGGCCACGATGATCCAGGGGATGATCTTCATCCAGCGGCCCGGCGGTGGCAGCTGCTCCAGCCGTGCGATGGTGGCCCGGTCGCTGCGCTCCTCGCCCTCCGCCGGGGCGGGCATGCCCGGCACCACGCCGTCGCCCTCCAGGGCGCTGCGCATGCCCTTCAGGTGGCCAGCACCGATAACAACCAGCACGTCTTGGTGGCGCGGTTTGGCGCTACCGGCGCCCGTGCCGGTGATGAGCTTGGAGACCATGTACTGGTCGCGTTCCGTGATGAGCGGCAGGTACATCTGCTCGGAGTTCTCTGCGAACTCGGTGAAGGTGGCCTCGAGGATGTCGCCTTCCTTGAGGCGCTCGATCTCGTCCTCCTCGATCTCGTCGCGGCTGAACACGCTAGCCAGCAGCCCGGAGAGGAGCATCATGCGCTTCCAGAACCCCATGTTGCCGTACACGCGCCTGAGGGTCACGCCGATGTCGCGGTCCACGAGCAGGAGGGGCAGGTCGGCGGCCTTCGCGCTGCTTATAGCGGCGCGCATCTCGGCCCCTGGCTCTATGCCGAACTGGTCGGCCAGGCGCTGCTGGAAGGCGGAGAGGGCGAGGTTCACGGTTAGCATGGCGGCCTTGCCCTGCCGGATGATCTTGAACAGGTCGACCTTCTGCCAGTTCTGGCTGTCGGTCAGCGACGCGTAGCGGCCCTGGTCGAGCTCGATGGCCACGGCGTCGAACGCACCCGAGCTAGCCATGGCGCTAACGACCTCCGCGCTCGTCTTCGAAACGTGCGCTGTGCCGAGCAGCGTGAAGCGCACGCCGCCATGCTCCACCACCGCCACGGGCTGGTCGCCCGCCATAGCGGCGAGTTCGTCGTTGGTGAACCGCGGTGCGGGCGTGGAGGGTGACTGCGCCGCCATAGCAGCAGGGCCGCCCGCCTGGAGCTGCCCCGGTGTTGGCTCAGCGGGGGTTGGCTCGGCAGGCGTGGGCTCGGAACCGGCGTCCGGCAAGCGTGCCGGCTCGTTCTCAACACTCATTAGGAGAGTCTACCGTCAGGCGGACCGCGGGGGCGTTCTACAATCGGGTGGATGACGCCCCAAAGCAGTCTGTACGAACAGATCAGGCTGGCCCGCCTCTGGCTGCCGCTGGTCATCGTGGGTGTGGTGCTGCTGTTCCAGTTCGTGGTGCTGCCCGTTGGCGAAGGCGCCTACCGCGTGTGGGCCCCCGTTATCTTCTACAGCGTCCTTGGCCCCATCGCCACCTACGTGACCCTCAACTGGATCGCCAGCGAGGTTCAGGGCCGCGAGCGTGCGCAGGCCGACCTCGCCCGGCTCTACCTCGAGCTGCAAGCCAGTCACGAGATGCTCGGTTCCATCCACGACGTCACCGCTCGCTACGCGGCCGCGCCAGACCTCGAGGCCGTCATGCGCGTGGCCGCCGAGGGCGTGGTGGAGGTCACGGACGCGGCGGCCGTGGGCCTGGTGGTGGGCTCTGTGGGAATGGGCGCCTCGTACAGCGTGAACCTCACACCCGAGCTGGAGGCCGACGCGCGCGAACGCGACCGGCAGATGGTGAGCCCAGCGGGCGAGGAGCCTGCCACCGATGAGGCGCGGCTGCTCACCGCTAGCGGCAAGCGCTACACGGTGCTGAGCCACACGTTGGAGTGGGGGAGCAGCACCGAGGGCTCGTTGCACGCCTACTACGAGGCGCCGCCCGACCAGCGCAGCCGCGAAGCGTTCGGCATCCTGGCGCGGCAGTACTCGGCCGCGGCCGAGTCGACCCGCTCACGTATGCGCGACCTGCTCACCCTCATGGAGGTTGACCGCACCGTGCGGGCTGAAGGCAACCTGCAGCGCATGCTGGTCACGGTACTGAACGAGATGATGAAGCGCGTGGCGGCGCCCGCAGGCGGCATGTTCCTCGCCGACGAGGAGGGCACGCTGCAGATGAGCGCCAGCGTGGGCCTGCCCAAGGGCTCCGTGCCGCAGGCGTACCGCGTTGGTGAAGGGCTGGTAGGGGAGGTAGCGGCGCGGCGCGAACCCACCGTGGTGCCCGACCTGAGCGAGGCCGAACGCGCCACCGCTGGTCCGCTCCTGCGGGGCGCGCGCTCTGTGTTGGCGCTGCCCCTGCTGGCAGACTCCAAGCTGCTGGGCGTTACATTGCTGGTGCACCCGGAGCCTGACCGCTTCTCGGTGGACGACACCCCGTACTTGGGCCTGCTCGCCAACCAGGTGAGCCTGGCCGTGCGCAACGCTACCGCCTACCTGCAGTCCGAGGAACTGGCCATCACCGAGGAGCGCACCCGCATCGCGCGCGAGATCCACGACGGTGTGGCGCAGCTGCTGGCGTTCAGCGCGCTGAAGCTCGACCTCGTTTCCAAGCTCATGCATAAGGACCAGGAACGCGCACAGGTCGAGCTGGACCTGGCGCGCGACACGGTGCGCGAGACCATCCGCGAGATCCGCCGCTCCATCTTCGCGCTCAGGCCCGTGGACCTCGAGCGTTACGGCTTCGTGGAGACCGTGCGCCGTTACGTAGCCGACTTCGGGCAGCAGAACGAGGTGCGCGTGCGCCTCGAGCTAGGCGACGTGGGCGAGCTCACCCCCAAGTCGGAAGGGGTGCTGTTCCGCATCTTCCAGGAAGCCATGCATAACGTGGCCAAGCACGCCAAGGCGCACCTGGTGGAGGTCCGCCTCGGTACCGACGAGGCGGGCATGGTGTTCGTCGAGGTGAAGGACGACGGCGCGGGCTTCGACCTCCAGCAGGTAGGCGACCGCGTAACTAGCGCCGGTGGCCTCGGCCTCCGCCAGATGCGCGAGCGAGTGGAGGCGCGCGGTGGGCGCCTAGTCATCGAGTCGAGCGTGGGCGCCGGCACCAGCGTGCGAGCCGCCGTGCCCGATTGAGCCCTAGCGCGCGTTGGCGCTGCGAGCCGGGCCGTTGGCGCCGCAGCAGTGGCCCCGTCCACGCGGCATAGAGAAGGCCCCGCACCAGCTGCGGTGCGGGGCCGATACTGCCAGCCTTATGCCGACAGGAGGTTACTTGCGGGCGGCCCTGCGGTAGCTGTCGCCGAAGCGCTTCTGGAACTTCTCCACGCGACCTTCGGTGTCGATGAAGCGCTGCTCGCCGGTGTAGAACGGGTGGTTGCCGGACCACACGT
>CAZFFG010000081.1:0-8306 GCA_964518275.1 uncultured bacterium
CGTAATAATCAGGTATGTAAATTTCAGCTCTTTGAACATTGATATAAATGCTCTTCTTCCCTTTGTGGTTTCACCAATTATAACCTCATGGACATTGTTCCTGTGGATCTCCATCAGGTTATAAAACTTGTTCTCAAACCTCTCGATCTGCAGATCCTTTTTCTGCTGCTCATTGGCTTTAAACTGTACCCAGAATGCCAGGAAGGTTAATATGGCAGCAGCAATAGCAATAAAAGGCCCAAGAATGCCCCCAATAGTATCTCCGATTTGACCGGTTTTTGAAAAGTCAACACCAAACCATGATCGTGTTGTAAACCAATAGGGAAAAAATAAAAACAGAATCATTAGAAGAATCAAAGGTATCAATACCAGGAAAAATTGCTTATCAAACGCTTCTACCCTGTTTCTCCTTTTATTTTCTTGCTTTTTCATAAATGGCTTGAGCTAGATATGGTCAAATCATACTACCGGACCTAATAAAACCAGTAACCCGATATAAAAACTAAGGTACGTTTATTTAGCCCAAAAACAAAGAAGCCCTCTGACTGTCAGAGGGCTTCTAAAAGGTACCCGGGATCGGAATCGAACCGATACGGCCGCAATGGCCACAGGATTTTAAGTCCTGCGTGTCTACCTATTCCACCACCCGGGCAGACCATTTCTTATATATCAAAAAACGAGATTCTCTTTCTGAGGATCTCGTTTACTGGAGCGGAAAACGAGACTCGAACTCGCGACCCCAACCTTGGCAAGGTTGTGCTCTACCAACTGAGCTATTTCCGCATTTCAAAACTTTATTCTCGTTTCAGCCCTGCTGGCTGCATTGCTGTTTCGAATACGGGTGCAAATATATATCGTTTTTTTAAATCTCCAAATACTGAACTCAAAAAAATTTTCATTCCAACCCTTAAAAAATAGGCCCTGCAGATGTAGATCCACACAAAAAATTCAGACAGAGAGCAATAGCTAGAGTCCCGCAATCTTCTTTATTTCATGTAATCTGTTTAAGGCTTCCATTGGAGTCAGATTGTTTATATCCAAACCTGCAATTGCATCCCTGATTTGCCTCAAGACAGGATCATCCAACTGGAAAAAACTAAGCTGATAACCTTCCCTATGCTGAGCAATTTCGCCTACAGGTTTTGAAAGTCTGCCCTTCCTGTTGGAGCCCTCAAGTTCCAACAGAATCTCATCTGCGCGCTTGACTACGCTTTTGGGCATACCAGCCATACGAGCCACATGAATACCAAAACTGTGATTACTGCCTCCTTCAACAAGCTTGCGCATAAAGATCACCTTATTGTCAACTTCTCTTACTGAGACATTGAAATTCTTGCAACGCTTGAAACTCTTGGCCATCTCATTAAGCTCATGATAGTGGGTGGCAAACAAAGTCTTTGCCCTTGCATTTGGATTTTCATGAATATACTCCACTATGCTCCATGCAATTGAAATACCGTCGTAGGTGCTGGTTCCTCGTCCAAGTTCATCAAACAGCACCAGACTGCGGTCTGACAGGTTGTTCAAAATACTTGCAGCTTCATTCATCTCAACCATAAAAGTTGACTCACCCTGAGATATATTATCTGAAGCTCCTACCCTTGTGAATATCTTATCTACTATCCCAATTCTGGCACTGTCGGCAGGGACAAAACTGCCAATCTGTGCCAACAGCACTATAAGTGCTGTCTGCCGCAGCAGGGCACTCTTACCTGCCATATTGGGACCGGTTATAATTATAATCTGTTGCGTGTCATTATTTAAAGACAGATCATTGGGGATGTATGACTCTCCAACTGGCATCCTTGTCTCTATCACCGGATGGCGGCCGGCCTTTATATCTAGCACATCACTGTCATCAACAACAGGTCTTACGTAACGATTCTCTTCTGCAAGGACAGCATAACCAAGCAGACAGTCTAGCTGAGCCAGAAGCATTGAGTTACGTTGAATAACCGGTATATACTGTGAAACCTCAAGTAGCAACTGGTTGTAGAGTTCCCCTTCTATTGATAGTATTTTTTCCTCTGCACCAAGAATCTTACTCTCGTAAACTTTTAGTTCTTCAGTTATATAACGCTCGGCATTTACAAGAGTCTGCTTCCTTATCCAGTCAGATGGAACCTTGTCCTTGTGTGTATTCCTTACCTCTATAAAATACCCAAATACATTGTTGAAACCAACCTTTAGCGAAGGGATGGATGTGCGTTCGCTCTCCCTCTTCTGAAGGTTCTCCAAATAATTTCTGCCTGAAAAAAGGATGTCGCGCAACTCGTCTAGCTCTGCTGATACTCCCGGACGAATGACCCTTCCTTTGGAAAGCATCACCGGGGGATCCGGCTCTATCTCCCTTTCAATCTTCTCACGAATGCTGCGGCATTCGTCAAGTTGCTCACCCATTCGTCTCAGCACTTCATTATCTGCAGACATTGTCAGTTCCCTGATAGGCCCAATATTATACAGAGCATGACGCAACTGCATCATCTCACGCGGGGATATCCTGCCTGTTGCAATCTTTGACACTAGGCGTTCCAGATCTCCTACCGGATACAGAAGCCTGCGAAGTTCATCCTTAAGTTCAGGAGACCTGAAGAAATGCTCCACTACCGCATGCCTGTCAGTTACTGCCTGCACATCTTTGAGCGGCAATGCCACCCAGCGCTTCAGCATCCTGCTACCCATCGGGGTTATGGTGCGGTCAATTACATCGATTAGTGAGTAACCTCCCTCGCTAACTGAGCGGAACAGTTCAAGATTACGGACAGTAAACTTATCAAGCCAAACGTACTTGTCTTCCTCAATCCTGGATAGTCTGTTGATGTGCGATATCTGATGGTGCTGAGTCAGTTCGAGGTACTGCAGAATGGCTCCCGAAGCCGTTATTCCCAGTTTCATATCTTCGACACCAAATCCTTTGAGCGAACTTGTCTCGAAGTGCTTCAACAGCTTATCCCTAGACGAATCAAAAGCAAAGGCCCAGTCATCCAGAGGGTAACTATAATAACGGGTACCAAACTTTTCCTGGAAGTCACGCTTCTTACCCTTTTCAAACAGCACCTCTTTGGGTTTGAATCCAGCAAGCAGTTTGTCGATATAATCGAACGAACCTTCGGCAGTCAAAAACTCCCCGGTAGAAATATCAAGCAGGGCAAGACCGCAGGCTTTTGTGTCTAAATGCACTGCAGCCAGGAAGTTGTTTTCAGCCCGGTCAAGTATATTATCATTAATTGAAATGCCAGGGGTCACCAGTTCGGTAACTCCACGCTTTACTATGGTCTTTGTCAATTTGGGGTCCTCAAGCTGATCGCAAACTGCAACTCTCTCCCCCGCCCTTACCAACTTGGGTAGATAAGTATCAAGCGCGTGATGAGGAAATCCGGCCAGTTCTACCGAACTGGCAGCTCCATTAGCACGCCTGGTTAATGTTATTCCAAGGATTCCTGATACCTTAATAGCATCTTCAGCAAAAGTCTCATAGAAGTCTCCAACCCTGAAAAGCAGTATAGCATCTGGATATTTCTTCTTTATTCCCAGATACTGCTTCATAAGAGGGGTTTCAACTATATCGCTTTTTGATGCCATATAATTTCGTTCGTTTGGTTTCAAAGATAATTTAGATGAGCTCTAAATATAACAAGAATTTCCCGAGTTTCGCCTTTCATAAACCCAGCGCTGCGCCATGTATTGCACGATCCCTCTGATTTCCCTTACATTAATGGCAGAATTTATCAGTAAATAATTTGAAAAATAATATCGGCTTTGTAATTTAGCGCCAAACTAAAAATACAATTCATCATGAAAGAATTTGCCAAATACCTGGGGGTTTTTGTAGTATTGATTGGTGTAGTTCTGCTGACTATTTATACCTTCCAAAAGCAAACTGAAAACACCCTATTACTTGCATCAATTATCGCAGTTATTTCGGGAGTCCTGGCTCACATCGTCCTTAACAAGGTTATAGACTAGGTCTCACCCCAATATTTCTATAGGCATACAAGGGTGTCCCAGTCTCAGGATACCCTTTTTGCTTATCTTACCCTAAAGCTCCAGATCTGCCTCACTTTCAAAGACCCCGGTACCAAATAGCGCATAATCATAATATACAGGGTCATCGGGACGCAGCAACCTGAGTTGCTGCGTAAGTTCCTCAACAGCCTTCCAGTCGTCCTGTTTTCTTTCTAATAATCCGAGCTGACGACCAATCCTGCCTACATGTACATCCAGAGGTATCATAAGGTCAGCAGTCCTAATTCCCTTCCATAACCCAAAATCAACAATGCCGTCATTCCTCACCATCCACCTCAGGTACATATTAAGCCTTTTTGCGGATGATCCCTTTGTCACATTTGCAAAATGCTTTCCTGTCCTCTCAAGCGGCTCGTATTGCATAAATATCTGCCTGAATCTGTCAAGCGCAGCATAAACCGATCCACCATCCCGGTAACCATCTGTAATTACCTTCTCCAAGCCTCCATTGTTGAGGTAAATCTCTCGTAATGCACTGACGAAATACTGACAGTCTGCCCCATTGAATGTTCTGTACACAAAGCCTGACAAACGGCTAAGCTCCCTATCACCTGCATTCAACACAAAATCATGTGGAGACATATCCATCCACTCCATAAGTATCCTGGCCTTCTGAAGAATCATCGACCTCCTGCCCCAGGCAATCGTTGAAACAAGAAAACCACTGATTTCTATATCTTCCTTTTTTGTGAAAAGATGGGGAATTGAAATGGGGTCTTTTTCAATAAACCACCTGCCATTATACTGCTCAGCCTTCCTTTCAAGGAAGTCCCTTACTCTATCGCTGATCAAGGCAATAAATATTTACGAAATTATACTCCCATCTCGCATCATAATGGTCCTGTCAGACCTGGATGCAAGATGCTGATCGTGGGTGACTATTACAAAAGTCTGGTGAAATCTGTCTCTCAATGAAATAAACAAAGACATAAGTTCTTCCTGATTCTTTGAATCAAGATTGCCAGATGGCTCATCAGCAAATATCACAAGTGGATTATTAATCAGAGCACGTGCGACAGCTACCCTTTGCTTTTCTCCCCCACTCAATTCGGAAGGCTTATGCTCAAGTCTGTCACTCAGGCTCAGAAAACCAAGCAATTCTTTAGCCTTCTTTATGGCATCTACCTTGTTGACACCACCTATAAGCGCTGGAAGCATGCAGTTTTCCAAAGCAGTAAATTCAGGGAGCAACTGATGGAACTGAAAAACAAATCCAATGTTCTTATTTCTGAAACGAGCCAGGGCACTCTCCGACATTTTGTGAATCGGATTGCCTTTAATCAGGATTTCTCCGCTATCAGGTCTGTCCAGGGAACCAAGTATCTGCAAAAGCGTAGTCTTGCCAGCTCCTGATGCACCAAGGATGCTGACTATCTCTCCCTCGCCGATAGTAACATCTATATCCTTAAGCACCCTCAAATCCCCAAAGGATTTATTTATCTTGACTCCTTCTACCATCAATCCTGTATTATGTAGTTTTCTGTCCGGATCCTTACAACCAATTCTCTCAGTGTTTGTGGCAACCCTTTAATACAGGGACTAACTCCCACCACAATTAAATAGCTGCAACCTCTATGATTTTCCGGGGTTATCATCATTTCCGGCAGCTCCTTCAATTTCATTCTTAATATCTTCAGCTGCCTTGCGAAACTCCCGTATACCTTTTCCTAGTCCCCTTGCGAGCTCAGGAATCCTCTTGGAGCCAAACAACAGAAGGGCCACAAGAATCACTATAAAAAGCTCACCCATCGACAGTCCAAAGAGAAATACTGGCATATCTTATGATTTTATACAAAGATAATATATTTAGCCTGAAAACAATCCGAGGGCATTTCCAGCAGGAAATGCCCTCGGTCTCTTATCTGTAGAAATATTATTAACCTACCAGCTTGGTAGATACCTTGCTTATTTCAACATCACCACCGGCTTTTCTGCGAAGTAGCAGGTATGATATTGGTGATGCGATACAAAGAGTTGAATAAACACCGACTACAACACCGATGGTCATTGCAAATACGAATCCGCGAATTGTTTCACTACCAAAGATGAAGATTACAATAAGCACAACCATTGTGGACAGTGTAGTGTTGACTGTACGTCCGATGGTCGAGTTCATAGCTGTATTAAACACCTCGGATATCTTCCTCTTTGGATATAGCTCACGGTATTCACGGATACGGTCATAAACTACAACGTTATCGTTGATAGAGTAACCGATTACTGTAAGGATTGCTGCTATAAATGATTGATCCATCTCCATTGCAAATGGCATCACTGAGTAAAACAATGAGAACACACCAAATATTAACAATGTATCGTGAATCAAACCTACGACAGCACCAAGACTCAACTCCCAGTTGCGGAAACGGAACATTATATAGAGGAACATTCCAAGCATAGACAGAGCCACAGCCCAACCAGCCTTAGAACGCATATCAGTAGCAACAGTGGGACCAATCTTTTGTGAGCTCATCAGATACTTGTCAGAGAACTCATCACTTGCTGTACCCTCAGGCAGGAAGGGTTTAATACCCGCATACAAAGCTTCCTCAACAGCTTTGTCTCCACTCTCCTCAGTATCAAGAACCATGTAGTTGGTTGCAATCCTTATCTGATTAGCACTTCCGTATGTCTTTACTTCTACATTGGCACCAGCAAATGCATCTGCCATGCTCTCATAAATCTTAGAAGCATCAACTTCCTGTTCAAAACGGACAACATAAGTACGACCTCCAGTAAAGTCTATACCTTGCTTTAATCCACGTGTTGCAAGTGAACCAACACACACAAGAAGAACAATAGCTGACAATGCGAAATAGATCTTCCTGTTTTGCATGAAGTTGATATTAACCTTAGTAAATAGGTTCCTTGTCAGTCCGGTAGCAAATTCAACATTAAAGCTTTCCTTCTTCATCAACCATTCATAGATTAAACGGGTGATATATACAGCAGAAAAGAATGATGTTGCAATACCAATCATCAAAGTTGTAGCAAAACCTTTGATAGGTCCTGTACCGAAAATAAACAGTATCAAACCAGTAAGAAAGGTTGTAAGGTTGGAGTCGAAGATCGCTGAGAAAGCATTCTTATAACCATCATGAATTGAGGCTTTCAGAGCCTTACCACTCCTTAGTTCCTCCCGTATCCGTTCATAAATCAACACATTCGCGTCGACAGCCATACCCAGGGTCAGCACGATACCAGCGATACCCGGCATGGTAAGCACTGCATTGAACGAGGCAAGTACCCCCATCAGCAGGAATACGTTACCCATTAGGGCTACGTCAACGATAGCTCCGGCCTTGAAACCGTAGTAAAATATCATATAAAGCAGTACACCTACAAAAGCCCAGATAAATGAAACCAAACCTGATTGAACGGCTTCCTTACCAAGAGAGGGACCAACCACATTGTCCTCGATAATCCTTGCAGGTGCAGGCATCTTACCTGAGTTAAGGATTGTCGCAAGGTCCTTGGCTTCTTCAGGAGTAAAGTTACCTGTTATAGAACTTTGACCACCACGAATCTCAGTCTGTACTGTCGGGTAGCTGTATACAAAACCATCAAGAACGATTGCAATTGACTTGCCGATATTTGCCTTGGTAAGCCTTGCCCATGTCTTGGCACCTTCAGCATTCATCGACATTTCAATTTCGTAGCTACCTCTCTGGCTTACCCTTTCCTTTGCAGTGGTAATAGCATCTCCTTCGAGTGGAGGACGACCGTCATGACCAGTGGCTCTGATAGCTATAAGGTGATAGTAACTTTCTCGGGTATTTTCCACACCATAATATTGGGCCAGTTCGTTTGCCGGAATAGCTTTTACTCCCCACATCAGCTTAAGGTCTCGTGGAAGTACAGACTTAACCTGATCACTGGCAAGCCATTCATCAATCTTATCCCTATTGCGACCAGATGCAATACCAACAACCGGACCAGTAGCCATGCCAGTGGGTCTCAGAAGTGAGAACAAAGATGTAACTCCCTCTTCAGCAGCAATATCAGTGCTGTCACTTTCCAGTTCACTAAGCAAAGCTAACTCTTCTTCAACTGTCTGATCTGCAGCTGCCTCTTCTTCACCAGCAGCGCGGCCACGAACGCTTCGTACGTCAACGCCGGCGCGTCCGGGTCGGCCGGACGCCGGTTGGCCAGCTGCGGCGCCTGGGTGTAGCGGGGGAGCTCGGCGAAGAACATCACCCTCGCCGCGTTGTTCAGCGTCTCCACCGATCCCTTCAGGTGCGGCGTGTAGCCCGGTAGATCCTGCACCCGTACCGCGAACA
>CAZFFG010000082.1:0-7903 GCA_964518275.1 uncultured bacterium
TGTCGTAAACCGGCGGAACCACCTCGTACTCGCCGAAGTAGAGGTCGGTGAACACGCCGCCCGGCATTTCGAACCAGTCGAGCGGGCCCCGGTTCACGTGCGGGAAGTCGCTTACGAGGTTCACATCGACCGAGTTGTTCGGCGGGAGGCCTACCAGGACGATCTCCACGGAGCCGCCTTCCTTGCGTTGCTCCTCTGTCGCCACGATCTGCCCGAGGGCGGTGTAACTGGTGTCAACGTCCACGTAGAAGAGGCCGAGCCTCAGCATGCCTGCGTCTTCCTCGGTGAGCGTCAGCGACCCAGTCAGGTCGATGGTGTCCTCGAACTCGCCCTCGAGCGGGTACTGCGCCACTTCTCGCCCCGGCGTTAGGTAGTGCTCCCACACGTTGCCCTCGCGGATCATGAGCCGTGTGGGCGGCACGTCAACCCGGTCGATCTCGCCGGAGAGTTGGAGGTCAGTGCCGTCGAGCGTGAGGTCGATGCGCGACTCGAAGTCAGTGTGGTCGTTGTTCCCTCCACGGATGTCTATGCCAACGCTAAGCGGCCCTACCGGCCCCTGTGGCGTAGGTTCCACCGGTGGGCACGCTGTGAGGAGCAACGCTAGCGGTAGTGCCAGTAACCAGACCGAGTAGCTGCGAACTTTCATGATTCCGCCCTCCCTGAGGCCGTGGTGGCCGTGCCGCCGTCGTGCTCGTGCTGCGCCGCGCGGCCGGACACTTCGTGGAGCCACGCTTTGTCGTCGTCTAGGTCGGGATGCCTTAGCGCGATGTCGAGCTCTAGGAGGCGGTTCAGCAGGGGCGCCGCCGCCGACCACTGCTCACGGCGCTCGCAGATCTGCGCCAACTCCTTCACCGCCTGCCGCTCCATGGGCTTGTGGCCGAGCTCGTTAGCCAGCGTTACGGCCTCTCGCGCGTAACCTTCCGCCAGATCTAGCGATGCGCCGCCCGCCTGCGCACGCGCCGCCCATAACAGGGGATACAGCCGCGCGCTCTGAAGGTTGAGGTCGGCGGCAAGCGCCATGGCGCGCTCGAGCAGTTCGGTGGCCGTGTCGGGCTCGTTGGCGAGCACCTTGGCGGCGGCCTTGTAAGTGATGGAGTACACCGAGGCGGCTAGGTTGCCGGTCGACTCGGCCAGGGTCAGGGCACGGTCGGCGTACACCGCTGCCCGCCTGCCGTTACCGGCACTAAGCTCCACCAGTGCCAGGTTGTTGAGGGTCGTCACTAGGTTGGTGGCGTCCTGGATCTCGTCCTGGATGAGCTCAGCTTCGAGCAGACGCTGGCGCGCCTCGTTAAGGCGGCCGAGTTGCTCGTCGATGGCGGCGAGGTCGTTGAGGCTCAGCGCCTGCCCAGCCCGGTCGCCCATGGCCTCGTGCTGCTTGAGGAGCTGCTGATAGATGCGCTCGGCGGCCGCGAAGTCGCCCTGCTCGTAACGCACGCCGGCGATGTTGGCCTGGGTGATCATGCCGCCCACCGTGTCGTGAGCCCGCTCGCGGAGGAGGAGCGCCTTGTCGAAGTGGATGGCGGCCTGGTCCAGCTCGCCTTGGGCCCGCAGCGCCATGCCGATGTTGTTGTGCGTGCGCGCTTGTTGCAGCGTGTCGCCCGCAAGCTGCTGGCGGCGCAGCGCTTCCTCCCAGTGGGTCATTCCCGCGGGCATGTTGCCCAGCTGGTACTCCACCGCGGCCAGGTTGTTGATTGCAGCGGTGAGGGGCGCCTCGGCGCCGAGCTCCGCGAAGGCGCTGCGGGCGCTCTCGAAGTAGTGGCGGGCAGCGTCCAGCCGCCGCAGCTGGTAGCTCACCCCGCCCATGGCGTTCAGCACCTCGGCCTTGAGCCGCGGGTCGGTGGTCGCCTCAAGGGCGGTGCGCAGGTGCTCCTCGGCCGCGGGCAGCTCGCCGCGGTTGTGACGCACGGTGGCCAGCATGTAGTGCACGGCCGCGGCCTCAGGGTGGTCGCTGCCAGCAGCGAGCGCCTTGGCGCCCAGCTCGAGCTGTTCGTCCCACAGGCCGCGGCGCTCCATGTACGGCGCCAGGCACACGGCGTAGTCGAACAATGCCTGCTGGTCCTCCTCGGCGCGCCACGCCTCGCGCACGTTCGGCAGTTCTGCGTTCAAGGCCGCCGCGGCCGCGCCGTAGCGCCGCGAGCCCACCGCTTCCCTCAGGCCCCGAACGAGGTCCACGTAGTGGTCGCGGAAGCGCGCCAGCACCTCGTGTTCCAGGTCGCCGAGACGCCTGAGTTCCTTGGCCGCTTGCTGGCGCACCAGCGGTTGGAAGCCGTAACGGTCGTCGCTCAGGGGCTCGATGAGCGAGGCCTCCACCAGGTGCGTGAGCATGACCAGGTCCACCTTTGCCACCGCTGCGGCGGCGGCACGCGTGAAGCCGCCCGGGAAGAGGCTCAGCGCTGCCAGGGCCCGCTTCGCGTTGGCTTCGAGCCGCTGCCAGGAATCGTGAAAAAGCGCCGCCGGGTGCTGGTGGCGCTGGGACCCGTGCGGTGTCCCCACCAGCGCGTCCTGCGAACGCGTGAGCTCTGCGGCCAGCGAGGTCAGCGACAGCGTAGCCAGAGCGCCAGCTGCCCACTCGATGCCTATTGGTGAGCCGTCCACGAGCCTGCAGATCTTGCTCACCAGCTCGCGGTTGTTTGCGGTTACCGCGAAGTTCGGATCCACGTCCTTGGCGCGCGTCTCGAAGAGGCTTAGGGCGTCATGGTCGCGAGCGTCTGCGTGGTTGCCAAGTAGCCCGGTCAGGCGGTAAGTGGCCTCTCCCTCTACCCTCAAGGGCTGCCGGCCTGTGGTGAGAACCTGAACGTCGCGGCATTCGCGCACGATCGCTGCCAGTTCGGACGCCACCTCGGGAAGGTGATCCAGGTCGTCCAGTACGAGCAGCGTGCGCTGGTCGCGCAGCGCCCTGGCCACTTGGCGCCAGGCGTCTTCCTCAACCCGTAGCTCCAGCCGGAGTGCCTTCGCCACCTGGATAGGCACGAGGCCGGTGAACTTCACGTTCTCCAGCTCCACGAACACCACCCCGTCGGGGTATAGGTCCTCCTGCTCTGCGGCGTGGGCCAGCTCGAGAGCCAACCGGCTCTTGCCGATGCCACCGGCGCCCGTAAGGGTGAGCACGCGGGAGGTGCGCTTGCGCAGCCGCCGCATGAGGTCGAGCAGCTCCTCGCGGCGTCCCTCGAAGCTGGTGAGGCGAACGGGCAACGTCGAGTCAGCGGCGCGCAGGCGGGGAGAGGCCGCGGGCGCCGGCGCAATGTGCAACTCCACTCCGTAAGAGCGCACCTGTTCAGCGAACTCTGCCGCGCGCGAGCTCTTGGTTCGTGCCAACGCCACCTGGATGAGCCCGATGGCTTCGGGGCTCGCCTCGGCGTCCCACACGATCTGGCTGGCCTGCTCCGCGTACTGACCGGCCTCCGCCTCGTCGTGGCGTGCGAGCGCCTGCCTGATGAGGAGAACAAGGGACGCCAGCACCGCGTCGGCGGTTTCGCGCCGCACGCTATGCACCCAGGTCTCCACGGAGCTATCCACGGCCGAGGCCCGCCCGCGCCGAGCTGGCATGGTGAAGCCGTGCAGGAACGGGCCCCGGTACCGTTCCACGGCCTCCCTCACCCGGTTGGCCACCAGGAGCTCACGGAACTCCGTGTAGTCGCTCGGCACGGTGACCTGCAGGTGACCACCGTCCACCACGACGCAGTCGGGAAGGCCGCCTTGCCGCAGCCGCGCCAGGTCGGTGGTGAGGTTGTCGCTCCGGTCCACTTGCGGGGAGTAGAAGCCTTCCGCGAGCTCGGAGCGTTTCAGGCGGCCGCCTTTGCTCACAAGGTACGCGAGCAGCAGTAGCGGCCGCTGCCGCGTGACCTTGGAACCCACCAGTTCCAGGCCGCCGAAGGTTCGGAGCACGCCCTATTATGCGGAAAGAGAGGCGCATATGCGAAACTCGCAAGCCTCGGGCGGGCCTTGAGCCTGGTAGGGAATGGACCGGCTGGGGAGCTGTCATGGCACCTGAAAGGCCCTCCGGAAACCTAAGCTGGTGGCTGCGTCGCCCTTGGCAACGTTCACCGTGTCCCCGACCGCGATGGCGATGTTTATGTTGCTGGCGGCGCGACCGTTGAGATCCAAGAGGGGACGGTGGTCACCCCACGGTTCGCCTTCTTCCCACCGCCCGTCACCGTTTACGTCGATGTAAGCCCACATGCGGTAGAGCCCGTTGGCCAGCCCCGTGAACGCGTACTGCGCTCCCGTGGTGGTAGAGGGGTAACGCAACCAGCGAGTGAGCTCCGTGACCGCTCTTGTGCAGCTTTGGTTCTCGCAGTGAGCGGCCACCACAATGAGCGCGCCAGCATCGGGGTTGGGCGGTGGGCCGGAGGCTACGGCGGCCTGCAGGTCGAGGAGCCCTGCCCCGCAGTAGCTGGCCGGGCGGCCGCCGCAGTCGATGGCGGCGAGCGGCTGCGCTGTACGCAGTAAGAGGTCCACAGCCTGCTGGCCCGTGAGGGTGGGGTAGCGCGCGCGCAGTAGCGCTAGGGCGCCCGCCACCTGCGGGCTAGCCATGCTGGTGCCCTGATAGGCTCGGTAGTCCGCCCGGTGCTCACTGGCGTCCCAGACGGTGCTGAGGACGCCGCCCGCCGAACCGCTGGCTAGCGTGAAGTCGCCTCCCGGCGCCATGATGCTCACCGTAGTGCCGTAGTTCGTGTAGGTCGCGGCGGTTCCAGTTGGGCCCGTTGCGCCCACGACCACCACCCCGGCGCAGTTGGCTGGGTGGTAGTCGGCGACGTTGGCGGCGTCGTTGCCAGCGGCTACCACCACCGTTGCTCCCCTGGCGTTGGCGGTGTCCACTGCCTCCTGTAGGTACCAGGGGCAGGTGGCTTCGCCTCCTGCACTGATGTTGATCACCTTGGCGGGGTTGGGGTTGCGTGGTAGGCCCTCTACTGAGGCCCCGGCCGCCCAGAGTATGCCGCGGGCGAAGTCGAGCGTACTGCCCTTGCCGTTGTTTCCGATGACCTTCACAGGCACGATCTGCGCCGCTGGGCTTACGCCAGCCACGCCTAGGCCGTTGTTCACGCGCGCGCCGGCAATGCCCGCCACGTGCGTGCCGTGCGACACACCCGAGGGTGAGTAGTCGGTGGTGTCGGTGCCGCCCTCCACCAGGTTCACGCCCGGAAGGTAGTCGATGTCGGGGTGAGGACGACTACCCGAATCGATGACCGCGATGACGTGGGTGGGCACCGCGCCCATGTGGGCGCCGGCAAGCAGCCAGGCCGCCTCGGCGCCGATCTGCGTGAGCGACCACTGCTGCGTGAGGAGCGGGTCGTTCGGGTAGGCGAATGTGGTGGCCAGCGGCACGACCTCGGCCGTTACCACGTCCGGTCGTGAACCCAGTTCCTCCGCTAAGCTCCAGGTCTCGGCCTCGTCGGCGCCGGTGTAGCTCAGCACGAAGCTGTTCTCGGTGAGCCCCGGCAGCACGGTGGCTGGGTAGGCGGCGCCCACCGCCAGGCTCGCTTCGAGGCTCATGCTACGCAGGTCAGGGGCGTGGCGCAGTTTCACCACCACCTGGCCGGGCACTATCTCGGCCGCGGGCCTAGCGGCGAATTGAGGCGTTAGGGCGCGAGCGGCAGACCCGATGCTCACGTAGCCACTCACCGACGAAACTGCGGGCTGGGGTGGCGGCGTGCTGGTTAGGTTGCAACCGGTGACTATGGCGGCCACGAGCAGCGCGACCATCAGGCCAAGGGCGCGGTGTGGAACTCGGTTGGCTCTCATAGGCGGCTAAAACCCTCCGTATCCCGGCGCAGTGTGCAGGGCGAACTCTACGGCTGGTTATACAGGGACGCCTCCGACCGCGTTCCGTCCAATACCGGCGCGGCTATCGCCTACTGAGTTGCGAGGAAAGGCAGTCGTTCTCGTGAGTGCCTCAGATGGTGGTTTTAGGCAGCGCCCTAAAGTTTGTGGGGCGCTGATCGCTTCCGAGTCGACCGCCATGTCCGCGCCCCCAGCAGTGGGCAGCGGTGCCGACTGGACCCTACCCGCCGGCAACGCCGACCCCGTGGATCACCGGGGCCAGCTCGAGCGTGTCATCTCGCTAGTGCTCTAGGGCCGGCCAGAACGTCTGGTTACAATCCCTGGCGTGAACCCAAGGATCAACTTCATTACGCTGGCTACCGCCGACATCGGCGCATCTCGCAAGTTCTACGTCGACGGCCTCGGTTGGCAGCCCGTGTTCGAGGCGCCGGGCGAGGTGGTGTTCCTGCAGGCCTCGCCAACGCTGGTGCTATCGCTATGGAACCAGGCAGGCTTCGAGGCGGAGGTGGGCCCTGTTCGCACCGGGCCCGGGCACCCGCCCGTGACCTTGGCACATAACGTGACCTCGCCGGCGGAGGTGGACGAGGTGATGGCCGCCGCCGAGGCCGCGGGCGCGGCGGTGCTCACGCCAGCCACGCAGCGCGACTGGGGTGGCTACTCGGGCTACTTCGCCGACCCCGCCGGCTTCGTGTGGGAGGTGGCGCACAACCCGGGCCCGGTTGGCGTTGCGCTCATGGCCGCCGAGGCCGCGGGCACAACGGTCAACGTCATCCGCTCCCGCCGCTCGGTAGGGCAGGGCTTCTTGAAGGATGGGCCGGAGCTGGATCACGCCGAGGTGGCCGCGGCGGTGGAGTCGGCGCGCTGGGCACCCAACCACCGGCGCACCGAGCCGTGGCGCTTCTACCGTCTCGACGCTACCCGGCAGGCGCGCCTGGCTGAGCTGTGGGGCGAGCACCTGGAGCGCACCGGCTCGGGCCCGGAACGGGTGGAGGCCAAGCGGCGCGAGTGGGCCGATGTGCCCGGGGTACTGGTCGTTACGTGCTCCAGCGCCGAGGACGCCGACGAGCTCACGCAGCAAGAGGACTACGCCGCCGCCGCCGCCGCGGTGCAGAACCTGTGCCTGCACCTCTGGTCGAAGGGCATAGCCACCAAGTGGTCCACCGCCGCCGTCAGCCAGCACGAGGGCTTCTGGCCGCTGCTCGGCATGCCGGAGAGGCCCGCCAACACGCGCCTGGTGGCGTTCGTGTTCTATGGGCTGGCAGAGGTGCTGCCCAGCCCGCACCGCAAGCTGGGTGTTGAAGAGGTGTTCGTGGACTACAGGGGCGCGTAACCGCCGGGCTTAAGCAGCCACTCGTTATCGGGATAGCCGGGGGCGAGGGTAGCTGCTTGCCGGACGGGCGTATAATCGTATACGATTCACTCGGTGTCGACCGCTAAGCCCAAGACCACCCCGGACCTGATCGCCGAGCAACTGCGCGAGGACATCGCTGCTGGCAGGTACCCGGACGGCGCGGCTCTCCGCCAGGACGAGCTGGCCCGCCGCTTCGGGGTCAGCAAGATCCCGGTGCGGGAGGCGCTGCAGCAGCTGAGGAGCGAGGGCTTGGTGGCCACCTACCACAACCGCGGTTCCGTGGTGGTTGCCGCCTCCGTGGCCGAGGTGGCCGAGGTGTACGCCATGCGCGAGGCGCTCGAGCTCCTGGCGCTGCAGAACTCACTGCCACTGTTGAGCGAGGCCGACCTGCTGCGTGCGGAAGGCGCCCTACTCGAGATAGACGCGGTGACCGAGCCCAGCGAATGGCCGCGCCTCAACTGGGAGTTCCACGCGGCGCTCTACCGGCCAGCAGGAATGGATCTCCTGCTGCGCACGCTCGAGACCCTGCACCACAGCGTGGCGCGCTACCTGCTCATCTACCTGGCGCAGCCCGCCAACCAGCGCGCCTCGCAGGCTGAGCACCGGGCGCTGCTAGACGCTTGCCGGCGTCGCGACTTGGCGGCCGCTCAGCGGGTGCTGGTTGAGCACCTCAGGGAGGCGTCGCAGCAATCGCAGGCGTTCATCGCTGGCGGGGCCGCGCGTGCGGCAACTCCAACTGCCGGCGGGGCCGCGCGTGCGGCAACTCCAACT
>CAZFFG010000083.1:0-7895 GCA_964518275.1 uncultured bacterium
TGCAGATGACGTACACGCGGCCGTGCCGGCGCACCACCTTGCACTTATCGCACATTGGTTTAACTGAAGCCCTTACCTTCATGCTTCTCTCTCCTACTTACGGTAAACGATGCGGCCCTTTTCGGGGTCGTAGGTGCTGATCTCGACGACCACTCGGTCGCCGGGAAGAATGCGGATGTAGTGCCGGCGCATCTTGCCACCAACGTGGGCAAGGATCTCGGGCCCTGCGTCCAACTGAACCAGGAAGGTCGTGTTGGGACGTGCTTCCAGGACTACGCCTTCGGTACGAATAGTGTCCTGCGTCGTTTCCTCTTGGCGTTGCTCGCGTGGCTTCCTGGGGGGACCCGATCGTCTACGCGCCATGCACACCTCCTTCTGCGGTGGGGATCTCTCCTTCACCGCTACCTGCAGTCAGCACCCATGGGCCGCTTTCCGTGATGGCCACGGTGTGCTCGAAATGTGCCGCCAGCGAACCGTTCTCGGTGGAGGCCGTCCAGCCGTCGTCGGCGATGACGACGCGTGCGCGCCGCTGAGCCACCATGGGCTCGATCGCCAGGACGAGGCCGGGACGGAGGACAGGCCCGGTTCCGGCACGACCAAAGTTGGGCAGCTCAGGGCCCTCGTGGAAATCACGGCCGATGCCGTGACCAACGAACTCCCGCACTACCCAGTAACCAGCCGCTTCGACGACGTCCTGAATGGCCGCGGAAACATCGCCAAGGCGGGCGCCCGCTTGGGCCTTCTCGATACCGGCGATCAGCGACCGTTCGGTGACCTCGAGGAGGCGGCGGGCTTCGACGGAGACGTTACCTACGGGGTACGTGACGGCCATGTCGGCGTGGTAGCCCCGGTAGTGCGTCCCGATGTCGATCGACAGTACGTCGCCTTCCACCAATGGGCGGTCGTCCGGGAAACCGTGGACGACGACCTCGTTGGGGGAGGCGCAGATCGAGGCGGGAAAGCCGTTATAGCCCTTGAAACTCGGCTTTCCGCCGCGTGAGAGGATAGCATCTTCGGCCGCTTCGTTCAACTGAGCGGTGGTAACACCGGGAGCGACCAGAGCGGCGACGACCTCGAGCGCCTCGCGGTTGATCCGCCCGGCTTCGGCCATCACCTCCAGCTCGCTTCGGCGTTTGAGGATCATTCGGCCTCCGCAGCCAGCGCCTCTTCGACGCGGGCGGTGACCTCATCGAGCGAGCCCACCCCGTTGACGGAGCGGAGCTTGCCCTTAGCGCCGTAGTACTCGAGTAGCGGCGCGGTCTGATCGCGGTAGACCTTCATGCGGGTGCGGATGGTCTCCTCGTTGTCGTCGGAACGACCCTGCTCGGCTGCGCGCGACACGAGCCGACGCACGAGCTCTTCCTCGTCCACAACGAGCTCGATGGCGAGGTCCACCTGCGCGCCGTACTCCGCCAGGAGCTCCTCCAGCGCGTCGGCCTGCCCAGTGGTGCGGGGGAAGCCGTCGAGCAGCGCACGCACCGGCGACTGCTTGTCGAGCTCGGAGCGCACCATGCCCATGATGATCTCATCGGGCACGAGCACGCCCTCGTCCATCAGCACCTTAGCCTCGCGGCCAAGCTCGGTACCGCGCCGCACGTGGTCGCGCAGCAGGTCGCCGGTACTCAGCTTGGTGAGGCCGCGGCCTTCAGCGAGGCGCTGCGCCTGCGTGCCCTTGCCGGCTCCCGGCGGGCCCATCAGGAGGAGCACCTCGCTTACGCCGTTACTCACTTAGAACCGCCTCCCGCGCCCGCGGATACGACCCTTGGCCACGAACCCTTCGTAGTGGCGCATCATCAGCTGCGATTCGAGCTGACGGAGGGTGTCGAGCGCCACGCCGACCATGATGAGCAGGCCGGTACCGGAGAGCGCGAACTCGAGGCCTTGCACGCCGGTGAGCCACGCGAGGAGCGTGGGTAGGGCGTTGACGGCGCCGAGGAAGAGCGCGCCCCACAGGGTGATGCGGGTGGTGATGCGCGTGAGGTGGTCGGTGGTGGGCTGGCCGGGTCTCACGCCCGGCACGAAGCCGCCGTACTCGCGCAGGTTCTCGCTGATCCGGCGTGGGTCGAACGAGATCTGCGTGTAGAAGTAGGTGAAGCCGATGATGAGCAGCGTGCTGGTGACCAGACCCTGCCAGCGCATCGGGTCGAACCAGGCCGACAGCGCGATGGCGAAGTTGTTCTCGGGGAACGCGCCGATGATGGTCTGGGGCAGGATGAGGATGGCCACAGCGAAGATGATGGGGATCACGCCGGCCGCGTTGAGGCGAAGCGGGATGTAGGTGGTCTGGCCACCCATGACCTTGCGGCCCACCACCTTGCGCGCGTACTGCACGGGGATGCGGCGCTCTGCCTGCTGAACCAGCACCATGCCGGCGATGGTGACCACCAGCAGGATGAGGTAGAAGGCCAGACCGAAGACGTTGGACTCGCCGAGCCCGATGAGCTCGAACTGCTGGCCCAGCGCCACGGGGATGGCGGCCACGATGCCCGCGTAGATGATGAGCGAGATACCGTTACCGATACCGTACTCGGTGATCTTCTCCCCTAGCCACATCACCACGGTGATGCCGGCCAGCTGGGTGACGAGGACCACGAACCAGAAGAACGGGCCGTTGTCCCAGCCCACCTTCAGGGCGCCGGAGGGCCCGATGAGGGCGATGGCCAGGAACAACGCCTGCACCGCACCGAGGGCGGTAGCGCCCCACCTGGTGTACTGCGTGATCTTGCGCCGCCCTTCCTCGCCCTCCTTGGAGAGCTTCTGGAGGGGCGGGTAGGTGGAGGTCAGGAGCTGGATGATGATGCTGGCGGTGATGTACGGGATGACTCCCAGGGCAGCGATGGAGAACTGCTCGAAGTTGCCGCCCGAGATGAAGTTGAGGAGCCCGAACGCGCCCGGGATGCTTCCCGAGAGCGCCTGGACGTCGACCCCGGGGGTCGGGATGGATGCCATCAGGCGGTACACCGCCAGGAGCCCGACTGTTACGAGCAGCTTGGCCCGCAGGTCCGGTATCACCAGAGCGTTGCGAAACGCCTTCAGCATCCTTACTTCTCCTCGTCGGTTACGGGGAGAACGACCTTGCCACCGGCAGCGTTGACGGCCTCAACGGCGCCCTTGGAGGCGGCGTCGACCGTGATGGTGAGCCCCTTGACGGTGAGCTCGCCGTCGGCGAGGAGCTTGATGGGGTGGTCGGGGCGGCGCACGAGGCCCGCGGCTGTGAGCTTGGTGGCGTCGATGCTGTCGCCTTCGGCGAAGCCGTTGAGGTCACGCACGTTCACGAGCTGCAGGGGCTCCTTCACGCGGGTGAAGCCGCGCTTGGGGAGGCGCATGATGAGCCGCGAGCGGCCGCCTTCCCAACCGGCCCCTTGCGAGAAGCCGCTACGGCTCTTCTGGCCCTTCTGGCCACGACCGGCGGTCTTACCCTTGCCGCTACCTAGACCGCGGCCGACGCGCCGGCGTGTCTTCTTCGAGCCGGGCGCGGGCTTGAGTTCGTTGAGCTTCACTGCTTGTCCTGCCCTTCGATGGTAAGCAAGTGCTCTACCTTGCGCAGCATGCCGCGCGTGCTGTCGTTGATCTTGACCTCGCGAACGTCGCCGGTCTTCCTGAGACCGAGGGCGTTCACGGTGGCGCGCTGATCCTTGGGGACTCCGATCAGGCTACGCCGCAGCGTGACCTTGATCATTCCGCCAGCTCCCTCTTGCGGCGCGCTTCGTCGTAGGTGCGGAGCTGCTTGAGGCCGTCGATGACGGCGTAAGCCACGTTGGTCTGGTTGCGAGAGCCGAGCTCCTTGGTGAGGAGGTTGGTGTAGCCGGCCAGTTCGGCGATGGCGCGAGGCACCATGCCGGCGATTACGCCCGTGCCTTCACCCGCGGGCTTGAGCATCACGCGGCTGGTGCCGTGCGCGCCTAAGACCTCGTGGGGGATGGTGCCGCCCTCCTCGATGGGGACCTCGATGAGGTTGCGGCGGGCCACGTACTGGCCCTTCTGCACGGCCACGGGCACCTCGCGCGCCTTGCCTAGGCCCACGCCTACCCTACCGGCGCGGTCGCCGATGACCACCATGGCGCCGAAGCGGAAGCGGCGTCCACCCTTGTAGGTCTTGGCCGTGCGGCGGATGAATATGACCTTGTCCTGGAAGTCGGTTTCAGCCATCAGAAGTCGAGGCCTCCTTCACGGGCCCCTTCGGCTAGGGCCTTGACGCGACCGTGGTACTTGAACGATCCACGGTCGAACACGACGCTCTTAGCGCCGGCGGCCAGGGCCCGTTCGGCGAGCGCCTTGCCCACCTGCTTGGCCTGCTCGGTCTTGTTACCCGAGAGCCCAAGGGCCTTGCTGTTGGCCGAAGCGACGGTGGTACCGGTAGTGTCGTCGATGACCTGCGCGTAGATGTGCCTGGCGCTGCGGAACACGGAGAGCCTGAGACGGCCGGTGTCCACCGGGCGGCGGAGGCGGCGCCGGGTACGGTTGGCACGACGCTCCTTGCGGATTGCGATGTTCATGTTCATTCCTTAGCCTCGGCTCTCAGCGTGCCGCCGTCTTACCGGCCTTGAGGCGCACTACCTCGCCGGCGTACCTGACGCCCTTACCGTGGTAGCTGTCGGGCGGCCTGACGGCGCGGATGTTGGCGGCGACCTGTCCCACCATGTGCTTGTCGATGCCGCTGACGGTGATGCGGGTGGGTTCGGTGGCCTGGATGGTTATGCCCTGGGGCGCTTCGATGAGGACGTTATGCGAGAAGCCAACGTTCAGTTCGAGAGCGGAGCCCTTGTTCTGGCAGCGGAAACCCACGCCGTGGATCTCGAGCTTCTTCTCGAACCCCTCGGTCACGCCAACGATGGCGTTGTTGATGAGGGTGCGAGCCAGACCGTGCTGGGCGCGGTCGGTGCGGTTGTCGCTGGGGCGGGTAACGGTGAGGACGCCGTCCTCAACGCTCACCTCTAGGCGGGGGCTGAACACCACTTCGAGGCTCCCCTTGGGGCCCTTGATGCTCGCCTTACCCGGCTCCACCACCTTGGTCTCCACGCCCTTAGGGAGCGTGATGGGGGAACGGCCGATGCGGCTCATCACCAGACCTCGCAGATGATCTCGCCGCCGAGGTTGGTGCGGCGCGCCTCGCGGTCGGGCAGGAGCCCGGCGGAGGTGGAGATGACCGCGATACCCAGGCCGCCACGCACCACGGGTACGTGCGACGCCTTGGTGTACGCACGGCGACCCGGGGTGGAGACGCGCTGGATGTAGTGGATGACGGGCGAGCGCTTGTGCCCGTACTTGAGGCCGATGCGCAGGGTGGGCTTGCCGTCCTTGTCGGTCTCTTCCACCGACTTCAGGTAGCCTTCCGACACCAGGAGCCGCGCGAGGGCCGCCTTGAACTTGCTCGCCGGCACGTCCACGTTCGCGTCGCCGTTAGCGACCGCGTTGCGGATGCGCGTGAGCATATCTGAGATTGGATCCGTCTGCATTTACCTTCCTCCGTGGGGGTGGTTTCAACGCAACGCGCGCCGACCTCTACCCCGTGATTGCTGCTTCTCGCTTACAGCGCTCGGTAGGCGCTTCGCTCACCAGCTCGACTTGACTACGCCGGGCAGGTAGCCCTTATGCGCCAGCTCGCGCATGCAGATGCGGCAAACGCCGAAGTCGCGCAGGTACGCACGGGGACGTCCGCAGCGGCTGCACCGCTGCTCCTTGCGGGAGCTGAACTTAGGGGTGCGCTTGGCCTTGGCTATGTGTGCCTTGGTCGCCACTCTCTCTCCTCTCCTTACTTCCTGAACGGCATGCCGAGGAGTTCGAGCAGGCTGCGCGCTTCCTCGTCGGTCTGTGCCGTGGTAACGATGGTGATGTCCATGCCTCTGGTGGCGTCGACCTGGTCGTAGCTGATCTCGGGGAACACCATCTGTTCCCGTACACCGAGGCTGTAGTTGCCGCGCCCGTCGAAGCTGTTACTTGGCACGCCGCGGAAGTCGCGCACGCGGGGCAGCGCGATGTTGATGAGGCGGTCTAGGAACGCCCACATCTTCACGCCACGCAGGGTGGTGCGCAGGCCGACGGGCATGCCGGCACGCAGCTTGAAGTTAGACACGGACTTCTTAGCGCGGGTCACGGCGGGGCGCTGCAGGGTGATCTGCGCGATCTCGCGTGACGCCTTCTCGAGCACCTTCGAATCCTCGCGCGCTTCGCCGACGCCCATGTTCACGACGATCTTCTCGATGCGTGGCACGGCCATGGGGTTGGTGTAGCCGTGGCGCTCGGAGAGCTGCGGCAGGATGGCCGCGTAGCGCTTCTTGATCGGTAGTTCTATCTTCTCCATGCTCCTCACTCGTCCAGCTTCGTGCCGCTAGCGAGGGCGTAACGCACCTTGGTGCCGTCGTCCTCGAAGCGGTAGCCGATGCGAGTCGGCTTGCCACTCTTGGGGTCCAGCAACTGCACGTTGCTCAGGTGGATGGGGGCCTCTTGTTCCACGAAGCCACCGCGGGGGTTCTCCTGGGTGGGGCGCTGCGCCTTCTTGATCACGTTGACGTTCTTCACGAGAACGCGGCTGGTGTCGCGCAGAACGGCGATGACCTCGCCCTCGGAGCCCTTGTGCTTACCGGCGATGACGCGGACGTTGTCGCCTTTCTTGATGCGGCTCTTCACCTGGGCCATCAGAGGACCTCCGGCGCCAGCGACACGATGCGCATGAAGCGCTTCTCGCGTAGCTCACGCGCCACGGGGCCGAACACGCGCGTGCCGCGCGGCTCGTTCTGTGGGTTGAGGATCACGGCGGCGTTGCTGTCGAAGCGGATGGAGGAGCCGTCCTTGCGGCTGACTTCCTTCTTCGTCCGCACGATGACGGCCTTCACCACGTCGCCCTTCTTCACCGCCGCGTGTGGGATGGCGTCCTTCACGGACGCGACGATGACGTCGCCTACGCTGCCGACCCACTGCTGCCCGGTGCCAAGCACCCGGATGCACTGGATGCGACGAGCGCCGGAGTTGTCGGCGACGTCGAGGTACGTTTCCTGCTGGATCATCGGCTCTAGTCTCCCGGCCTCAGGCGCGCGCCTTCTCGATCAGCTTGGTAACGCGGAAGCGCTTCCGACGGCTGATGGGGCGAGCGGCAGAGATCTCCACGAGATCCCCGACTTGATAGGCGTTCTCCTCGTCGTGCGCGAGGTAACGCTTCGAAACAGTGACGACCTTGCCGTAGAGCGGGTGCTTGAAGCGCCGTTCCACGTTCACGGTCACGGTCTTGTCGGCCTTGTCAGAGATGACGCGGCCCTGCATGCTCCTGGTTACCTTCACCGTGATTCACCGGCCTTCTCTTTGACGATGGTCAGGAGGCGAGCGATCTCACGCTTAGCGGCACGCGCGCGGCGCGGGTTGGACGTGTGACCGACCGCCGACTGGATGCGCAGGTCGAACAGTTCCTGGCGACGCTTGTCGACCTCGGCGAGGATCTCGCCCTCCGACATGTTCCTTACCTCATTGGGCTTCATCGTAGATCTCCCGCTTGACCATCTTGGTCTTGATGGGCAGCTTGTGCCCGGCCAGACGGAAAGCTTCCTTGGCCTGCTCTTCGGTGACGTTGGCCACTTCGAAGAGGATGCGGCCAGGCTTGACCACGCTGACCCAGTACTCTACGGCGCCCTTACCCTTACCCATGCGAACCTCGAGAGGCTTCTTGGTGATGGGCTTGTCGGGGAAGATGCGCACGTAGATCTTGCCGCCACGGCGGAAGTAACGGCTCATGGTCACGCGGCACGCTTCGATCTGGTTGGACTTGATCCAGGCGGGCTCCATGGCTACGAGGCCGAAGTCGCCGAAGGCTACGTAGTCGCCGCCCTTGGTCTCGCCCCGCATCTTGCCACGCATCTGCTTGCGGTACTTGACGCGCTTGGGAAGAAGCATGCTCAACGCTCCTT
>CAZFFG010000084.1:0-7872 GCA_964518275.1 uncultured bacterium
CTGCGCACCGGCCGATCGCTTGACGACGCGGGCCTGGGCCGCACGCCCGCCCAGCGTGAGGCGCTGGAGGTGCTGCGCGCGCTACCGGCGGGCGGCGGCCCCACCGTGCTGCTCTCGGGCGGCGAGACCACGGTGACCGTGAAGGGCTCAGGTCGCGGCGGCAGGAACCAGGAGCTTGCACTCTGGCTGCTGAGGTTCCTTGGCCCGGAGGGCGCCTGGGCCATCTCCGCCGGCAGCGACGGGATAGACGGCAACAGCCCCGCCGCCGGCGCGCTCCTGAGCCCAGACTCGCTGGAGCGGGCGAACCAGCGCGGCCTGAGCGTGGACGCATACCTGGAACGCAACGACTCGTACGGTTTCTTCGCTGCCCTGGATGACGCGCTTGTGACGGGGCCTACGGGGAACAATCTGAACGATTATCGGGCGGTGGTGGTGACGTGACAGATGCGTCGGTAGTACCAAGTGCGGCAGCCGGGTGGTCGGCCCCGCTGCCGCAGAAGCTGTAACGCTACGCTAGTCGGGCTCAGCGAATATGTTCACCAATGGGACCCACTCGGCGTCGAGATCGGCAAGCAAGGTGGATCTAATGTACCCGTGGTCGCGTTGGGCGCCGTCGACCATTTCGGGCCGCATGATGGCCCACAGGCTGTTCCAGCCTGGCGCGAGGATCACGTCTACGTCGATTATCAGCTCACCCTGGTCACCTCTACATGAGATGTGTTCTTCTTGAGCGGAGTAGAGGAAAACCTGCCATGCCATGGGTGCGTACTGCAACATTTCGTCGCTGTCTATTGGCGTGTCCGGCAGGTCTAGGTCGCTCTTCATTCGGGCGTAGACCCCCAAGATCTCCGTGGCTGAACTCTCGAGTGGCCCGTCGTGCGTGAGAATCGTGTACGCGGTCGGCGACTCGGCCTCGAATTCGCACAGAACCATGCCAAAGGTGCCTGGTTCAGGTGTGCCGGTGAACTCGACGGCGAACGCGCCGGCGCTGTCGATCGTGCCGGGTAACCAAGGGCTTATCGGACGTAGGTAGTAGACGTCAGCGACTTCATCGTAGAAAGGCTCGAGATTGCCTAAGTCCGCAAGTGTGACTAACGTCCCCCCGGCTTGCGCGTCGGGAAGCTGTCCGAATATCTGCGTTACGGTAGCTACTACCGCACTTGGGATGTTCATCCCCGCGATGGAGCCCGTTGACGCCTGCACTTGCACAGTGGCAGTGGCGGTCTTGCTGGGATCGGAAACGCTCGTGACGGTCACCGTGCAGGTAGCTGCAGATGCTGGTGCCGTGTAGGTCACCGAGTTGCCCGTGCCAGTTATCGTCCCGCAGGTTGCGGCCCAGGTCACGTCCGGGTTGCTCGCCCCGGTCACGCTCGCGGTGAAGGTCACCGTTTGGTTAGGCGTGACGGTAGCGGTAGTGGGATTCAGAGAGACGCTTATGGAGCCCGAAGCGCCATTGCATGCCGCGAGCAAGATTAGTAGGCCCAGGGTCACTACCAGCAACCCACCATTCAATGGCACCCGCGCCGCCCTGAGTGGCCTTGCGGATGAGGCTTTTTAGCTTGTAATCATTTTACGCATGTGTGCCTCCGTCGGAACAATCCGACCTGTGGGATTCGGCTCCGGCGCAATCGGGCCAAGTGGTTGCCGGGACCTACGTACGACTATGCGATTCGCTTGCTGTCCAACTCCCGTCCATGGAGTGCCGCGAGTCATGTGTCGCTACTTGCCGGTTTGGATCCGGTTGTTGGAGTTCTCGATCAACCAATAGGTCTGCCCCGTTAACGAGTGCGACCAAGCATCTGGGCCTCGGTGCGTGGCGATGTTCAGGTAAGCCCCGTTCCACTGTGTGCCGACCAGCGTGATGATCTGGCCGTCGGGTTCGAGACGCGCGGGACGCGCATCTAAGAACTGCCCCTCGAGGTTCGCACGGAGTACGTTCCGGCCAGGATCATCCTCGGTCCCGAGGTCGACGTACTCACCAGACCGGACCTCTACGCCATACCAACTACTAGTAGAAACAAGGGTGCTCCGCGTGCGGAAGAGTCCCTCTCCCGAAATGTCGATGAGGATGCCAGATGCAGGAATAGAACTACCTGCACCCACCACAGTTACATCACTCATCTGAATCCTGGGCGCGTCACCGTTCACCAAGATGCCCTGCCACGCAGTACCGGCAACGAGAACTCTGGAACCCGTGAACTCGGTGGAGTTGAGGATCTCGATGCCATACCCGGCGCTATCGCGAACCTCGACTGCCACTAGCTTCACCGTCGGGCTGTCTACGGTGCCGTCCGCTCCGAAGCGGAGCCCAGACACCCAGGGATTCGTTACGTTTACTCGCTCTAACCTGACGGTTCCTGTGCTGGCGACGATCCCGATACCGAACCCGTCCAGCGTGAGGTCGGTCACGACAGCGTCACCTTCTAAGTTGAGGCTGCCAGTGGACGGCTGAGTTGGTCGTAGCACCACGTCGCCCATCCCGGCAATCGAGACCCCGAACGGCACTAGTGTCTCTTCACTAAGCACGTATTCTCCTTCGAGGAGGATTATGTGATCCCCTGCCCTGGCGAGCACCTCCGGCGTGAATGACAGGAGAGGCAGGTCGAATGTGCCGGGATTGCTGTCGCTCCCAGTAGGCGAGAGCACGATTGGAGTTATCTCGAGAACGTCTGGCACCATAAGAGAGTGTTGAGCGGACTCGAGGCGGAGCGCCTTCTCGCCGATAGACGCCCCGCTTGGCACGTAGAACCGAACTCGACTGAGTTCCGCGGTGGCATCGAGCAAGTCACCAACGAGATCCTCGCCGAAAGCAGTCACGCCTTCTAGGTACGCTGTAAAGTCGGCCCCACCGAACGGGTTGGAGATCTCCAGGTCTATCGAGCCTGCCGCTTGTCGCACCTGCCGGCTCGCTCCGTACCCATCGGTAACGATGACGACGCTCGGAATCGGTAGGGTGGCGGGAGGAACGATAGCTAGAGTGAACACCGCTGAGGCGGGCGCCTTTGCCAGCCCCGCGCCGATGGCGCGTACCGTAATCTCTGCCTCCATACCCTCCTCGGCGGTGGGAGACGCCTCCAGGTTCACAGTCGCGGTGCTGGCTGATCGGTCCCCGACGATGCTGACCGACACGCCGTCCGGTACTCCGAGAGCAGCCATGCTGACGGCTCCGGAGTAACCGCCGTCCCTGGCGAGTTGAACCTGCACCGAGACAGATTCACCTGGAGAGACGGTTACGTGGCCCCTGTCCAGGCTGATGGTGAGACTAGGCTCCTCGCCGCCGCCCGTAGTGCAGCCGGTTAGCGTTAGGGCCAGCAGGGCTAGCATTGCGGTGGTTCCTGCCCGCAACGAACGCAGTGACCTAACCATCGTCGCCTCCATTAGTACTTGTCGCCCCACACGTCTTCGTTCCTCGAGAGAACCCCGAGGGGGTAGATTTCACCCGTGGGTGTATCGATGGTGAACACCGCCCATGTATTCGGGCACACAACTCCGGAACTCTCAGGTACTGAGAACGTGGCGGCCACCGTGCTGCCGCGGTACACCGTTACGCGGGCACCAGACTCCAGTAGTCCGCAAATGGGTTCGTCGCCCGTCGCCCAGTAGTCCTGCACGGTGAAGGTGTGCTGTGGCTCGGTCGCCAGGAACGTGACCTGAAGCTCCTCTCTGCGCGCCTCTGGTGCTTCACCGCCAAGTGCATCGTTCAGTAAGGCGACGTACGGGTACTCCAACAGACTGCCCGTGTAGCCCCAGTAGACGAGGACTTCTGAGCCAGGCTCGCCCCCAAAGTAGCTGTCGAGGTCGAGTTCGTAACCGAGCAGGGCGTCCTCGGGTAACCATCGATCCCACTCGAGAACTATCGTCAGCTGCTCGTCGGGCGATAGCAGCGGTATCAGCGAGATGTCACCAGCGTCCACCCATCCACCCTTCCGAATGGTGACGGGACCCGCGGTTCCGACCGTGTAGCCGCTTTGCCTGACTTCCAAGTGATAGTTGCCCGGCGGAAGCACCGTGTGGAAGGTCCCGTCCAGACCGGAGCTGATCTCCCTCGAACCGACCCGGACGGTGGCATCAGGGATAGGTTCACCAGTCTGGGAACTGATCACTCGCCCTTCCAGCTCTCCAGACATCACGGTGGAGCCCTGGCGTAGGACGTTGCACCGACTGTAGATAGAACGTGAAGACGGTTCGATCTTCAATAAGAAGATCCGGATGCGCCCCACAATACCCACGTCCCCGTAGAGGCAGCCATCTAGACGCCATACGAACTCCGTGTCGTTGCTTGCCCTAGCTGTAACTCCTAGGCGCAGACCAGCTCTCACCTGCGCAAAGGGCCCAACTACCCCGTACAGCCGGCTTTCCCACCGAGCCCCCGTGTACAGGCCTGCGTCCAGGTTGCCGTCGAACTCGAAGTGTTCGCTCGAGGATCTCTTCACATCCCCAATGAGCTTCAAGCGGCCGTCGAATTCGACCCCCGCCCTAAGGCTGGCTGTTTGCTTGTACTCGTACACGACCTCGGCCGAGAGGTTCAGGTTCGCGTCGAGGAAGAAGCTGATCTTGTGAGTTATCACCACGGGGACAGGGCCGACAAAGAACGTGGTCGGGGGGAAGACGTGCTGCGCGATGGGTATTCGCCAATCGTTCTTGTACCTAACGGAACCCTCAGCATGGAGGTCGGAGCTCTGCGAGACGGTGACACCGGAGAAGTAGTACGCAGTTAGCCCAACAGGAATCTTCGTCTTAATACCAATGCAGCGACCCCAGGCCGTTGCGCCGATGCAGACCATTCTCCATTGGACGGCCATGCGCGCCTTGATTTCGGGTTTGAGGCTGACGCCAATCGATCCGTTCACCGTGAGGCGGTCGTCCGTGGTGCTCGGGTCGTTGTCCCGGTCGAAGAGCACGTGGTCAAAGTTGAACCGGAGACTAGCGGATGGGGTGCCCGCATCGAGCACTTCCGCGGAGAGCCCGGCGTCCTCATGAAGGAGGGCGAGGTTAGCCAGCTCGAACTCTGGCTCCATCACCTCGTCGATTTCGAACTGTTCGAAGAGGTCGTTCAGGCCGGCTTCGTCGGTTAAGATCGTTGCGCCACTCGAAGTAAAGATGACGTCCAGCACGATCCTTAGGAGACCCTCCGGGATCGCCGGTGCGGGCTCGCTCACTAGCACGTGTCCCGGTTCAAGCTGTTCGATGAGCGGTGTTCGCGTCGCCACCTCGATGACACCGGATTCCGGGTCATATGAGGTGATGGAGTTGCGGGTCTCCAGATCGAGAATCCGCGTGGCCTCGGCCACTATCGTTTCAATGGGAGCGTCGACGCACTTAGCGCTGATTACGAGCTCCGTCCGGCCCGACTGCCATTCCATGGGAAGCAGGTACTGGTAGTCGCCGGGTACGACCGGGCAGGATACGTCGATTCGCAGCTCATGCGATGCTCCGCCGCCGACGCTGTCTTGCACGGTGTGCACATCGACGTCTACAAAGAGCACCTGCCCGTCTTGTCCGTAATCTTCGGGCGGCGGAATCAAGGAGTAGGCCAACTCATCGCCAGTGAGATTGCGAATGGTCACGGTTTGAGTGACGGTACTGGCGACCCCCAGTTCCAGTTGCACCGTCCCAGGGTCGAACTGGAGACCGAAGCGCTTGTCCGTCTGTCGCTCGCCTCCTCCCCCACAAGCCGACATGACGATCGCCACCAGCGCCAGGCTTATGTGAAGGAGGGCGCTTCTCGGTGTGTACCGACGGTGCATTACGAATCACCTCGCTAGACCCGGCGGTTTCTGCTCGCCGGCCTGAGTTGGAAGTACAGCGTGATGCTAGGCCCTGGGGCCCGTCCAAGAACCGTCCAGTACCCGGCAATCGCCGCGGGCAAGCACAGGCGCGGCGTTTAGACCAGCTGGGACGCTCTGGAACTAATCGGACGGGTATTGGACGGGCATCAACCCCTAGAACTATGGGCAAGCTCCTGAGCACGTTTCATCGGAACAGCGGTTACACCGCTCACAGGAGTTCGAAGGGAAGGGGTAGAAGTGAGACGATTCGTTCGTAACCGATCAGGTTGGGCGGCAACGCTTGGGTTGCTGGCGCTGATAGCGCTACTCGCAGCATGCAACATCATCGATCCGGCGAAGCCCGACGATAAGACCGATCCACCCCCACCGCCGCCACCACCCGGACAGAACGACTACAACTCCTACAGCGCGACTTTGCCGTCGTGGAGCTCGTTCTCTCCCGCGGTCGCACCGCAGAACGCGCCCAGCGGCGAGACCGTTCGCTTCACTGAGACAGTAGACGGCAGGGCTCTGGTATGCGCGCAGCGGAAGTTCACCATCGCCGATAACCCCCGCACGTTGGTCACGTTGAACCCCAACATCGACGCGTTCTGGGTGGGCAGCCTCCTACAAGGGAAGCACTACAAGAGTGGGCTAGGCTCTCTCGCTGAGCTTCCCATCAGGCAGCGTGAAGCCATCACCATCTACGTCGATGTGCTCGGCTCGGACGTCACCCGTGAAGTGGCCAACCCGAGTCCTGCAAGCACGCAGCAGGCAATTGCCGACATGATCATCGGCTTAGACGCGAGCACCGTCCCGCTGTCGAATAGTCTCAACTATAGGCAAACCGCGTCGTACAGCATGGAGCAGGCCGCGCTGCAGTTGGGGATGTCGGCTAAGTACCTCAGCACGAGCGTGAAGGCATCCCTCTCGACGTCCAGCCGCGTAGACCGAAGCACCCTACTCGTAACCCTTGAGCAGCGATTGTTCACTGTCTCGATGGTGACGCCGCAGGAACCCGGCCACTTCTTCACTTCGGAGTTCACTGCCGAAGCCATCGCTGAGCAGGAGCGGCTCGGGCGCATCGGGCCGGACAACCTGCCCGTCTACGTCTCTAGCATCGCTTACGGCAGGATGCTCACGTTCTCGTTCAGCTCCAGTGCCTCGTACTCCGAGATCCGCGGAACGCTAGACGCGAGCTATAAGGCCCTCGGGAGTGGCGTCAACGTGAACTTGAGCGCGGAACAGAGGAAGATCCTCGAGGAGGCGGAGATCAAGGTGGTCGCTATCGGCGGTCCCCAGGACTCGGCCTTTGAGGCCATTCGCACGGGAGATTACCGGGCATTCTTCAAGGAGAACGTGCCTCTGTCTACGGCCGTTCCCATCTCGTACCAGGTGAACAACCTCGCCAACAACACACCGGCGATGTTCGGAGAGACTGCTGAATACACCGTTACTGACTGCGATCCGGCTTTCTCTGCTAGCACCCAGAACTACGACACCAATTTCTGCGAGACCAACCAGCAGGACCTCTTCGGCAATAGGTATAACTGCTCCGTAACGCGAACCGAAACTGCGCCTGCCGGCGGTTACTGGGACGAGACGAACACGCGTGCAATTGCGCTCCGAGCGGGTGGTAACACATACTGTACGCTCGCCTTCTCGGGCCACTTCGTAAATGAGAACAATCAACGGGTTCCGAGCACCGTAACTGTGACCGGCCGTGCAGAGACCAATTGCGGCCACTGTAGAGCCAACGTCCAATGCCGTATCGAGGCCACGCTGTGGGCGCCAACGCCACCGCTAGGGGATCCCACGCCGGCGTCTGTACTCGTTAGCGTTAGTCGCTGAACTGGGAAGCTAGCGCCGACTTTGGCCGGACGTAAGTGCGTTCTCGCGCTGCCGCTTGATATCCAAGTCAAGCGGCAGCGCCCATCTGGCTAGTCCCTCACTCCACCCCCGTGAACACGATGGTCACCACAGGCGAACTACTGTCATCAACCGTGACCGTCGTCACGGATGGAACCCCCGTCACGAACCCAGAGCCACTGTCGTAAACCGGCGGAACCACCTCGTACTCGCCGAAGTAGAGGTCGGTGAACAC
>CAZFFG010000085.1:0-7771 GCA_964518275.1 uncultured bacterium
GCCGCCCACAGCTCCACCTGGTCCTCGCTCGCGAGCCGTCGCACCAGCGCATCGGCGGCGGCCTCCGAAACGACTCCGCCGAAGACGGTGTCCTGCAGCGCGCTCACCGCGCGCACGTCGGGCTCCGTGGTCACACGCCTAACGCGAACCCCGGTCGGTAACGCCACGTCGGTCGCCAACTTCCGCGCCTCACCGACCATGATCGACTCGGGTTCCTCGGCCACGAAGCCGTGCTCCAGTAGCGCCTTTAACAACCCGGGCGCGGTGTCGTGGGCCCTGGTCTTCCACTCCACCCGCTCAACGCTCGGCGAAGCCCTGAAATGGTCGAGGGCCTCCGTCACTATCCGCCGTACGCCTTCGGCGTTCGCGCCCGCCAGGTCTCGGTAGGTGATGAACCCGGAGCCTCCCGTGAACAGCGCTAACCAGAGCGGCCCCAGTCGCGCGGTAGAAGCGGCCCCGAGCACTTCGGCCTCGGCTCTAAGGTGCTCGTCGTAGGCGGCTAGGTACCGCTTTCGCTCCATTGCGAGATTCTACGGTTCGCAGTGCGATGCGTAGCGAAGACTCGGCCATGCGCCGCCGCCGAGGGGGTACACTTTCCGGAGCCTTTTAACCGGCCCCGTGAGGCCGGAAGGGAGTGAAAGTGCCGAACATCACCGCTAGCCACCCCAACATGACGTTCAAGGCGTCGCTCATGAGCGCAACGGAACTCGACCGAGCGCTGAAGCGCATCGCTCACGAGATCGTGGAGCGCAACAAGGGCGCCTCGAACCTCGCCCTGGTGGGCGTTCACACGCGCGGCGTGCCCGTCGCGGAACGCCTGGCCGAGCTGCTCCATAAGTTCGAGGGCACCCGCCCACCGGTGGGCAAGCTCGACATCACGCTCTACCGAGACGACCTAACGGAGATCGCCCTGCAGCCCATCGTGCGCCGCACGGAGGTCGACTTCGACGTGCACGGCATGCGCATCGTGCTGTGCGACGACGTGCTCTACACGGGCCGCACCACCCGAGCTGCGCTCGACGCCCTCATCGACATGGGGCGCCCCGCCTCCATCCAGTACGCGGTCATCGTGGACCGCGGCCACCGCGAGCTGCCTATACGCGCCGATTACGTGGGCAAGAACGTGCCCACCAGCGCCTCGGAGGTCGTGCTCGTGAAGCTCGCAGAGATCGACGGCTCGGACGCCGTGGAACTCTGGGAGCGCGACTGATGGCGGCCGTACCAGCCGCCGCCCGCCCCATCACCATCCCTGAACCCACCAGCACGGCGCCACGCGAGGGCAGCCCTAGGCGCGGCCGCAAGCAGCACCTGCTGGACTTCGCGGACTGGAGCCGGGACGAAGTGCTGGCCCTGCTCGATACCAGCGACGTCATGGCGCAGGTCCTAACGCGCACCATCAAGAAGGTGCCCGCGTTGCAGGGACTCACGGTGGCCACGCTGTTCTTCGAGGACAGCACCCGCACGCGTCTCTCTTTCGATCGCGCGGCGCGGGCGCAGAGCGCCGACGTTATGAGCTTCGCCGCCGGCGGCTCATCGCTGGCTAAGGGCGAGAGCTTGCGCGATACCCTCCGCACCCTCGACCAGCTGCAGGCCGACCTCTACGTGGTGCGACACCCCGCCGCCGGCGTACCGCACCAACTGGCTCGCTGGACCGACGCGGCCATCGTGAACGCCGGCGACGGTCGGCGCGCTCACCCCACCCAAGCGCTACTCGACGCCTACACGTTCCGTAACCGCTTCGGTGGCAACGACGCCTTCGCGGGTAAGCGCCTGGCCATCGTGGGCGACATCGACCACTCGCGCGTGGCACGCTCGAACATCGAGCTCTTCACCAAGCTCGGCGCCGAGGTTGCCCTGGCGGGTCCCGCCACGCTGGTGCCGCGCGAGTTCGCGAGCCTGCCCGGCGTGAGCGTCACCAACCGCCTGGAGGAGGCGGTGGAGGGAGCGCACGCGGTGATGGCGCTACGGCTGCAGAAGGAGCGCATGACGCACGGGCTCATACCGTCGCTCACCGAGTACGTGGCTCGCTACCAGCTCACGAACGAGACGCTGGCTCTAGCGCACCCGGACGCCATCGTCATGCACCCGGGACCGCTCGTGCGCGACCTGGAGATAGCCTCCGACCTAGCAGATGGCGAGCGCAGCGTCATCGAGCAGCAGGTGGCCAACGGCGTGCCCACGCGCATGGCCGTGCTTTACACCCTTCTGGTAGGGCAGCGATGAGCCGCTCGCACGAGCATCACCCCGCACGAGTCACCGCGCGCACGCTGTTCCGCGGTGCGCGCCTCGTGGACGGTACCGGCGATCACGGCGTCCACGACCTCTACGTGCAGGCCGGCCGCATCGAGGGCTGGGACCTTGCGGTGGAGCCTGGCAGCGTGGCCCACGAGATCGATGCGCGCGGACGCGTCCTCACGCCCGCCTTCCTGGACCTCCACACTCACCTGCGCGACCCCGGGCAGGAGCAGAAGGAGGACCTCGCCAGCGGTCTGATGGCGGCCGCAGCCGGCGGCTTCGGCACCGTGATCAGCATGGCCAACACCGACCCGGTGATAGACGACCCCGGCCTAGTGGCCGACCTGCGGCGCCGCGCTGACACCACGCCCGGGGCGCGGTTGCGGCCCGCCGCAGCGTTGAGCCACGGCCTGCAGGGCGCCAGCCTCACCGACTTCGCTGCGCTGAAGGAAGCTGGCGCGGTGATGATCACCGACGACGGCATCCCTGTAGCCGACTCGCACCTCATGCGCCGCGCCTGCGAGTACGCAGCGGAGCTAGGCCTGGTCATCCAGACGCACTCGGAGGAGCCAGCCCTGCGCGCAAATGGGGTGATGAACGAGGGCGCCGTGAGCCGCCTGCTTGGGCTGCCTGGCAACCCCGACACGGCGGAGTCGCTCATGATCTTCCGCGACGGCGAGCTGGCCCGCATGACCGGCGCGCGCGTGCACGTGGCCCACGTGAGCTCTAAGCGCGGCATGGAGGTGGCTGAGTGGCTCAAGGCCAACGGTGCGCCCATCACCATCGAGGTGACGCCTCACCACCTCACGCTCACCGACGACACGCTCACCTCCTTCGACCCTCTCTACAAGGTGGCACCGCCTCTACGCACCGCCACGGACGTGGCCTACCTCCGGGAGGCCGTGCGGCGCGGGGTGGTAGACAGCATCGGCACCGATCATGCACCCCACACCCGGGCTGAGAAGGAGCGCGACCTCCTGACCGCACCGTTCGGTATCTCCAACATAGAGGTCACCTTCCCGCTGCTCTACACGGAGCTGGTGCTAACGGGCGAACTAGAGTTGACAAGGTTGCTTCACCTCCTTCAGGGCGGCCCCGCAGCAGTGATGGGTTGGCCAGCTCCCAGCCTCGAGGCGGGCGCCCCCGCCGACCTGACCCTCCTCGACCTGGAGAGCAGCGGAGCGGTGAGCGGCGCCGATCTGAGGAGCAAGGCGAAGTGGACCCCTTGGGAAGGCCAGAGCCTGCGGGGGTGGCCGCTGCTGACGATGATAGGGGGCCGCGTGGAGTTCGAGAGGCGGAGGTCGGCACAAGCCGAGAGTGTGTAGGCACGAGGAGCGCCGCACGTAACGCAACCGTGCGCGTCTACTACAATGCACTGCATGACTGCAGCCGGGAACGTCCACGCTCGCGCGTCCGCCCACCCAACGGGCGGAGCCACCGCCTCAGGTCCCAGCTCCGCAGTTTCGAACACGGCCATGCCCGGCGCCGCGGCCCCGGGCATGGCAGGCGGCACCTCACAACCGGGCCCTCACGTCCCGAACCATCACGTTCAGGGCCATCACGCTCCAGTCATCCCGCACGTGGCGCTCCGCCTGCAGCGGCGCACGTTCGCTAAGGGCGAGTACCTGTACGACGTGGGCCACGAGGCGCGCTGTGCCTTCATCGTCGAAGCGGGGCTAGTGGCCCTCACGTTGGGGGCGGTCGCCGACCGGCAACGGGTCATCGCGCTCGCCGGCCCTGGCGACGTCATCGGCGCCATCACGCCCAACCTGGGCGAGCACCGCTGCGGCGCAGTCGCGCTCAGCGCCGAGGTGGCAGCGCGCGTGCTACCCAGCGGCGCCCGCGCAACCAGCGCCACCAGCACCACCAGCTCAACCAGCACCACGAGCTCCACCGGCCCAGCCGCCGCCGACTGCAGAGCCCAGGATCCCGATACCGCCTTCACCGAGCTGCTAGCCAGCGCTGCTGGCGAACAGATCCAGCGCCTCACGTGGGCGCTAGAAGACTCCGCCCACCCCGTGCCAGCCCGGGTAGCCCGCACCCTGCTCCGGTTAGGCCAGCGCTTCGGTCACCACACCGGCAACGGCACCGTGCGGCTCACCCTGCCCGTCACGCACGACACCCTCGCGTCGCTCGTCGGGGCGGCGCGCGAGACCACCACCTACACCATCCAGCAGCTCAGGCAGAAAGGGTTGTTGTCGGGCACGCGCGGCAGTTACCACTTCGAACCGGGCGCGCTCGCCCGCTTCGCGGACGACGCCGCGCTCGCGGGCCGCTAGGTTGTTGTGATTGCGCGCTTGTTACAGGCGCCGCAGTAGCCCCGGCAGGTCGTCGCCGATGTTGATCACGGCCTCCTGGCCGTACATGTAGCGCATGTTCCCATCCCGGTCGAGCACCACCACCATGTCGGTGTGCGCCAAGCTAGGCGCCTCGCCAGCGAAGCCAACGAAGAACGCCTTAGCGGCCTCCGCCACCTGGTTGTTACTACCCGTCAGGCCCACGAAGTCCGGGTGGAAACGCCCCACGTAATCCGCCAGCACCTCCGGCGTGTCGTAACCCGGATCCACCGTCACCATCGCCACGCTAAGGCCGTCCGGACGCTCCAACTTGTTGTAAGCCTGCGCTAACCGCGCCATGGTGAGCGGGCACACGTCAGGGCAGCGCGTGTAACCGAAGAACACCAGCGTGACCTGGCCACGGAAGTCGTCGGCGAGGTCCACCACCTGACCCCGGTGATCCACAAGATCCAGGCCGCTCACGAGCACGGGGTTGTTCAGCTCGGTGCCAGCCACGGGCGCAGCTGGTCTAAGGACGAAGAACAGAACGCCAGCGGCGGTTAGAACCACGACGCTGGCTACGAACGAGACCCAGAACAAACGGCTCACGCCACGAAGCATAGCGTGAGCTAACGGCTCAGACCTGTATGTCGGGCGGCTTACCGTCCATCAACTCGAAGAACGCCTCCACCACCTTCGGGTCGAAGTGCGTACCGCTGCCCTCAAGGATGAACTCGCGGGCGCGCTCCACAGGCCACGCCTCCCGGTACGGCCGATCGGACGTGAGGGCGTCGAACACGTCCACTACGGCGAAGATGCGCGCCGCTAGCGGGATCTGCTCCCCGGCCAGCCCCTGCGGGTAGCCGGAACCGTCCCACCTCTCGTGATGCGAGTAAGGGATGTGAAGCGCCGGCCGCAGGAACTCGATGGGTGAGAGCAGCTCGTAGGCGTACACCGGGTGCTGCCGCATGATCTCGAACTCCTCGTCCGTCAACGGACCGCGCTTGAGGAGGATCTCGTCCGGGATACCCATCTTGCCGATGTCGTGAAGTAGAGCGCCGCGCTGCACGTGCACCACCTCATCGGCGGGCACGCCCAGCTGCCGCGCCAACCGCACGGTCATCTCGGTGACGCGCTTGCTGTGCCCCGCTGTTTCCTCGTCCTTCAGGTCCAGCGCGTTGGCCCAGCCTTCGATGGTGCGGTCGTACGCGCGCTGCAGCTCCTGGTTGGTGCGCTCCAGCGAGCTCAGGAGCTGTGAGTTCTCGATCGCGATGGCACCCTGATCCGCGTAGGTCTCCAGGAACTCCGACCACTCGTCGTCACCCTCGATGAGCCGCCGCGAGTACAGCTCGATCACGCCCTGCAGCTGACCCTTCGCCACCATTGGCACGGCCATGTAGCTCGTGTACTCGCCCTGCTGCTCGGGTTCGATGGCCACGCCCCAGGCGTCCTCCCCCCGCGTGGACGGCACGAACACCGAGCGATGCTCGAGCGCCGCCCGCCCAGCGGGGCCCTCCCCGAGCCGCTGCGCGGCCCGCTGCCGCAGCTCGACCGAGAACCCCCGCCCCATGAACGGCCGCAGCACCTGCAGGGCAGGCTCGTAGAGCAGCACCGCCACGGCGTCCACGTTCAGGTCCTGCAGGAGCTGCGCCATGAAGATGTCGAGCACCAAGCGCATGTCAACTGAGTTGTTGATGGCCATGTCGATGCGTCGCAGCGACTGCAGGTGAGTGAGGCGCCGCCGCAGCTCCTCGTTGAGGCTACGGATCTTGTCGAGCGTCTCCACCTTCTCGCGGCTCTCGCGGAAGTTCAGTAGGAACGCGCGGATGTTCGGGTCGTGTAGGAGGTTCGTTAGGGTGCCCTCCAAGAGCACGTACTTACCGTCGGCGCGCTTGTGCCGGAACCGCACGTTCTCGGCGGCCCCAGCGCGCGCTTCAATCAGGTCGAGCGCTTCCTCCAGCGCGTCGCGATCGGTGGGGTGCAGCTGCGTGAGGCCCTCCGCTTCGGCCCGCTCGCCCGGCTTGAGGCCAAGTAGCTTGGCCGCTGCGCCCCCCATGTGCACGAGGCGCCGGTTGCGCCCGATGATGACCACGCCCTCCTGGCTGCGCTCGAAGAGCGTGCGGAAGTAGGCCTCGTTCACACGCAGCTCGCGCGTGTTCTGAACGCGCTCGTTCACCTCGCGCGCCTGCACCATCAGGCCTTGCACCTGCACGTCGTCCGACATGTCGGTAGCCACGACCTCGAACCAGCGCCACGAGCTCTTGAACCTGAAGCGGCACGTGATGGTCACGGTGCGCGACTGCGCGGCGGGCCTGTTGCCGCCGCCTCGCAGGGGCGCTAGGGCAGCCATGGCAGCGTCGCGGTCGCGTGGGTGCATGACGCGCCACAGGTCGCCCTCGGTCACGTCGGTGCGGTCGAGGCCCCACGCCGAAGCGCTGGGCGAGGCGTAACTGATGCGGCCATGCTCGTCGACCACCAGGAAGACGTCGCGCGAGCTCTCCAGCACCGCCGCCGCCCGCCGCTCGTCGCGGCTGGCCACGCTAGCGGGTTCAGCTTCGTCCGACTCCGCCCGGCAGAGGAGCACCGTGCGCCCGTCATGCAACCGGAAGGCGCTCACGCTGGCCTTCACGTTGCCCCCTCCGGGGCGCTGCAGGTTGACCTCCAGCTCCAGCGGCCCGTTCCGGTCGGGCGCCAGCAGCAACGCCAGCAGCGGCGCGCCTACCGGGATGAGTCGGCTGAGGTCGAGGTTCAACAGGCCGCCCGCACGCACGCCGAACAGGTCTTCGGCGGCGCGGTTGGCGGCGATAACTTGGTCGTTAGGGTCCAGCACCAACAGGGCGTCGGCCACGCGGTCGAAGACCTCGCCAAGCAACAGCACTCCCAAATCGGCGGTTACCGATGAGGGGTTGTCTGTTTCCATCGACCGAACGCGGGCCACTGAACCTCCGTGGGCTTTAGAGAATCGTGGCGACATGCCGCGTTGCGCGGCAACTCACCGTCCGAGCCCAAGGATAGGCGGCTCGGCCTCACTAAGGCTGATGAAGATACCACTCGCTTCCTGTGTTACAGGTAGGCCAGGCCTTCAGCGAACCTTCAGTCGAGCGCCGCTCCCGCCGAGCCCATCTCGTGCCGGTGATGGTCGAGCATGGCCTGTATACCCTCGAGGCGGCTAGCCACCAACTGCGCTACGTCGAGCACTTCCGGTCCGCCTTCCTTCTCCGCGCTGTCGGTGCTGCCGAGCATGACCTTGCAGAAGGGGC
>CAZFFG010000086.1:0-5829 GCA_964518275.1 uncultured bacterium
AATCCATGCTGAGGCCGAACACGATGGCGAAGATGAAGAGCGGCGCCGCCGTGTCTATGTAACCGAGCGCTGGCGGCAGCCCGAACAGGTTTGCCAACACGCCGTCCTGCAGTACCAGCGTGAGCACCCCGAACGAGGCCCCAACCGTGAGCACGTTCATGATCACGGCCTTTAGCGGTATCAGGAGCGAGCGGAACGCGAGGCCAAGCAGCACCGCGGTGGCCAGGGCCACCAGCGCCAGGGCCAGCGGGAAGTAGTCGTAGAGCGCCGCCGTCCACTCAGTGCCCTCCACGTAGGCGCCGCCGATGTACCCAAACAACCCCACGCTACTCAGGCTGGCCGTGATCTGATCGTGCAGCTCAGCGCCCATTGCAGGGGTCACGGCGCCGTCCGGGTACACCCGGAAGAGCACGTAGCGGCCATCGCTGCTGATGGTGGAGCGCACCAACGGCTCCACCTCGCTGTTCAGCGCCACCTCCGGCGACGCGTAGTACTGGTACAGGAAGAGGCGCGGGATGCTCTCCAGCGCGAAGGGCGACAGCACGTTCGACACCCCCTCGAGCTCCAAAAGATCCTGAGCCAGGAGCGACACCTGCCGCACTTTGCTTGGGTGATAGAAGCTCTCCTGCCCGAAGTCCACCAGCACGTCGAACGGGTTGAGCACGCCCTCCAGACCGAGGCTCTCGAGCGCGGTGAGCGTGCGGCGCGCTTCCGTAGCTTCAGACAGGCCACGGGCGCCCGGGTCGGCCACTTGCATCCGGATGGCGGGCAGGGCGAGCAGGAGCAGGAAGCCCACCCCGGCGATGGCCCATAGCCACGGCCGGCGCATGATCTCATGGGCACGCGCGCGCCAGAAGGCGCGGCTGCGCAGGCCCGGCTCGCGCTTGGTGACCTTGAGCCAGTTGATGCGATGCCCCAGCAGCGCCAATGTGGCGGGCACGGCCGTGATGGCCACCAGCACGCTAACCAGCAGCACAACCATGGCGCCTAGCCCTATGGAGCGGATGAAGCCCACGGGTGGCACCAGCAGAGCGCTTAGCGCTACGAGCACCGTGAGCCCGCTGAACGCCACTGCCTTGCCGGCGGTAATGGTGGTCTCCCGCGCCGCCTGCCTGGGGTCGAAGTTGGCTCGGAGCTCCTCCCGGAAGCGGTTAACGATCAGTAAGGCGTAATCGATGCCCGTGGCGAGCCCGAGCATGGTGACGATAGTTTCGGTGAAGACGGCGAACTCGAAGTACTGTCCGAGGGCGAACAGTAGGGCGGAGGAGACGGAGATGGTAGTGACGGCGCTGATGAGCGGTAACGCCGACGCCACAAGTGCCCCGAAAGCCACGAGCAGGATGAGGAGCGATATAGGCAGCCCGAACAGCTCCGCGCGCCGGGCGTCGCGCTCGCTCACCTGCTCCAGCTCGATCACTGTGGCTGGACCACCGGACAGGTCGAAGCGGAGATCGGGGACGCTGGCCAACACTTCCCGTACCGCAACTGTCACCGCTTTGCCCTCAGCCAGGCCGTCGGTGTGCAGACCCACTTGCAGGATAGAGAAGTTGTCTGTCTCGTTGAGTAGGTTGAGGCCAGCAGCGGAGCGATGGTCGAGCACATAGTTGACCTCGTCCAGCTCTAGTAACCGCTCGGCCAACAAGTCGAGCGCTGCTTCGTACTCAGGTCCGCCCACTTGCTGCCTGCCGCCGTAAGCCACCACGACCAGGATGTCTTCCTCAGACTGCGCGAACTCGCTTCCCAGAACACGTTTCACGATGGCGGCTGCCCCCGTGTCGGGAGCTTCCGGCTGACCTGTGAGCACCTCGCCCACGCGAATGCCGAACGGCAGGGAGGCCAGCGCCAGCACGAACCACGCCCCGAGCACCCACCTGGGGTACTTGGCTACGAGGGTGCCGATCGCCGCGAACATCTGCCTAGCTTGCCAGGAACTCGTCTATGCGTTGACGCGCGTCCGGCGCGGTCGTGAGGGCCTCGCCCGCCACCTGCCCGTCGCGGAGGAAGACGACCCGGTCGGCCGTGAGCGCGGCAGCGGGATCGTGCGTGACCATTACCACCGTCCAACCGAGGTCGCTCACGCCTCGGCGCAGGAGGTTCAGGACCTCGTTACCGGTCTTGGAATCGAGGTTGCCGGTGGGCTCGTCCGCGAGGACCACCACGGGGTGGTTCACCAGCGCCCGGGCCAGCGCCACGCGCTGCCGTTGGCCGCCGCTCAGCTGACGCGGCCGGTGGCCGAGCCGTTCGGCTATGCCCAACTGCTGCGCCAAAGCCGGCAGCTCGGCCTCGGCTTCGGCCAGGCGGCCGGAGACCTCGGCGGGCAGGAGGATGTTCTCGCGCGCGCTCAGGTTGGGGATGAGCTCGAAGTTCTGGAAGATGAAGCCGAGCTCGTCGCGGCGTAACGCCGTGAGCTCGTCGTCGCTGAGGCCGGCCGTGTCGCGGCCGCCCACGCTGATGGTGCCGCTGTCAGGCGTGTCGAGTAGGCCTATCAGGTGGAGCAGGGTGCTCTTGCCGCTGCCGCTCGGGCCCATCACGGCCACGAACTCGCCGCTAGACACGCGCAGGTCCACGCCGCTGAGGGCGCGGATGGTCAGCTCACCCAGCTCGTAGGTCTTCTCGAGGCCCAGCGCCTCGATGGCAAGCGTCGATTCAGACATGTTCACTCCAGGCCGCCAGGGCACGGGCGGGCGAAACCCGCGCGGCGCGGCGGGCGGGGAAGACGGCGGCGAGCAGGCCTACCAAGGGTGAGGCCACCAGGGCGATAAGCACAAGGCTCCAGGGCACGCTCGGCTCCAAGCGGAAGCCGGTGAGCGCCGCGGCGCCAACGGTGATGATGCGCGCCAGCAGCAACCCGAAGCCAACGCCCAGGATGGCGCCCAGCATGGTAACGACCATGCCCTCGGCAGTTATGAGAGTGCGCATACCGCCGCGGGTGAGGCCCAAGGTGCGCAGTACGGCTATCTCATGACCGCGGTTCACCAGGTTCATACCCAAGGTGTTGGCCACCGCGAGGGCGGCTACCAGCACGGCGATGAACAGTAACACCCTCGTGGTGGCGAACGCCTGATTGGTGATCTCGAGGATGTACTGGCGGTAGTCCTCGTTCAGGGTTATGTCGAGCCCCAGGCCGGGGAACTCCGCCGCCACGCGATCCGCCACCGTTTGCTGCGCCACACCCTCGTCGACCGTGACTATGAACAGGTCCGGGTTACCGCCACCGAACTGCTCGAGCAGCTCGATACTGGCCACCACCGTCTCGCCGCCGCCGGTGAAGTCGACCACCACGCCGGCCACGTGGAACGGTGTGAAACCGTCCGAGGTCCGCAAGGTGATGGTCGAGTCCGTCGCCAGGCCGTAACGGTCCTTCATGGTGTTGGCTACCAGCACGTCGCCCGCTAGCAGCGCTTGGTAGGTGGTCAAGTCGTCACCTTCGCCGGGGATGTACTGGAAGCGGCCGAAGCCGTCCGTCGGGTCGAAGCGCGCGGGATCAACCAGCACCAGCGCTATGGAGCGGCCGCGCCGGTCGTTCTCGTCCTGCAGGAAACGCACGGCCGTGATCTTCACGCCGCTGGCCACGTCCACGCCCGGCAACGCCTCGGTGCGCTGCACGAAGTCGTCCGGGAAGGTCACGGGGGCGGTGATGAAGAGGTCGCCGACCACGGTGGTCTGGATCCAGTCTGAGATGGCCTGGTTGGTGCTGGCCACCATGCTGCCCACACCAATCACCAGGCCGGTGCCCACTACTACCGTGCCGATGGCCACGCCGTTACGCGAGGCGTTGCGCTCGGCGAAAGCCGCACCTAAGCGCCCGGCGGTGCCGAACAGGCGGGTGAGGGGACGGCGTAGGAGCGTTGTGGCGGGTCTGAGCAGGGTGGGCGCCACTAGCGAGACCCCCACGAAGAAGAGACCTAGGCTGACCGTGGTGGCGTAGATGGCCGCCACGCCCTGCCACGGCGCCAGCGCCAGCCCGGCGCCCACCACCACCAGCGCCGCGCCGAACCAGACCCAGCGCGGGCTGGTTTCCTGGTCGGCGCTCTGCAGCGCGGACATGGGCGGCGTGCGGGAGGCGGACAGCGCGGGCAGAAGCCCCGCCACCAGCGCGGCCGCGGCGCCGAGCGCGCTCGCCAGGGCCACGTTGCCAACCGGTAGCACCAGCGTTCGGAAGTCGTAACCGAAGGTTATGGAGTTCAGGTACGTCATGAGCGCCGACAAGCCCGCACCCAGCAAGATGCCGGCGATGATGCCGAGCACGGCCAGCGCCAGCGCCTCGTACAGCGCCAGTCGCAGGAGGCCGGTTCGGGTCAGGGCGATCGTGCGCAGCAGTGCGTACTCCCGGCGCCGCTCCACCACGGAGGCCATGAACGTGTTGTAGGAGAGGAACGCGCCGAGCGCCAGGAGGGTGGCGGCCAGCACGCTCAGCCCCGATTGCAGCGTTTGCACGATGCCGAACGTGAAGTTGCCGCTGCCTGCCGGCAGGGTCACGGTCATGCCCTCGCCGGCTAGTTCCTCAAGCGCGGCCTGGAGGGGCTCTACCAACTGGGGCAGGGTGGCCTGCACCTCCATGTTCGATATGCGGCCCTGCAAGTGGAGTATCTCCTGCAGATCGGTTATGTGCATGAGGCCCACGCGGCCGCCGTTCGTGCTGGCTACGCCCGCGCCGTCGTCGAGCAGGCCGGTCACCTCGAGCGCCACGCGGCCGGTGGAGAAGAGGAACTCCACCGTTTGGCCGACCTCCATACCGCGCGAGGCCGCGAAACCGTCGGCCACGGCGATGCCCAAGGAGCCCTCTACCGGCAATCGCCCAGCGGAGACGGTGGCGGGCAGGTCGTCCACGGCTTCAGTAACGCGTCCCTGCACCTGGAAACCGCTGTCCACGCCAGGCACGATGGACCGCTCGACCTCTGGGTCGGTCCGTTCGGGCTCGGCACGGGTCTGCAGCACCGGGTAGGCGGCCGCCACGTCAGGCCTGGCCCTCACGTTGCTGAGCAGCGGTTCGGTTTCGAAGATGGCGCGGCCACCTGCGCCGGGGGTGATCACTAGGTCTGCTTTGCCCGCGGCGGCCTGCAGCGCCTGCCGCAGGTTGGCCTCCACGTTCGCCCCTACCGAAAGGGTGGTGAGCACGGCCGCGATGCCGAGGCCGATGCCGAAGAGGGTGGCTAGACTGCGCCAGGGGTGCCGTAACAGGTTGCGGAGCGCGAGGCGCAGCGTGGTACTCACGTCAGCCAGTGTACAAGCGGAACCGGGAACGGTAACCCCGGCGTTAGATATCGTCAGCCATGAACGTTGCACTGGTGGGCAAGCTCAACCCGGCCGACGGCGTGGTGGTCTACACGCGCCAGCTGGCTGAACACCTGGCGGCAGACGGGCATAGTGCCGAGATCATGCACTTCTCGGACCGTGGCAGCCAGGCGCAGCAGAGCGCCGGGAGCCTGCCGCACCTGATCCGCACGCAGGGCTACACGCTGCCAGCCCCCGGCGCGTACGGGGTTTTGGCGCGGCGCCTGAGCGCACAGCCCGCAGATCTGGTGCACGCCCAGTTGCCAGTGAGCCCGCTCGATTACTTACTGCCCCGCCTGACGCGCAAACTCGGGATTCCCCTGGTCGGCACCTTCCACCACGGCTGGGACTACCGGCCGACTAAGTTCGGTCTGGTCGGTCAGGCCGTAGCCCGTGCCTACGCGCCGGCACTGGCGCGCTACGACCGGGTAATCGTTTTCGGGCCCCGGTTACAGCGCGAGTTCACCAAGCTCGGTGTGGCCGAGGAGCGGCTGGCAGTGGTGCCGAACGGGGTGGACGTACAGGAGTACCGTCCCGGCGCGAGCGAGTACAGGC
>CAZFFG010000086.1:5929-7547 GCA_964518275.1 uncultured bacterium
GTGCCGAACGGGGTGGACGTACAGGAGTACCGTCCCGGCGCGAGCGAGTACAGGCTGGCGGACAAGCTCAGGGTCACGTACATGGGCCGCATGTCGCCCGACAAGAACGTGCAGGAACTGGTGGAAACGTTCGTGGCGGCCGCGCGCCGTGAGCTCGTACTCACCCTGGTTGGCGCCGGCCCGCTGTACGCAGGGTTGCACGCCCGCTACGGGCAGCATCCCGGCCTTCACTTCGTGGGTTTCGTGGCGGACGCTGAGGAACGTAAGAGCATCTGGCGCGGCACGGACGTGGTGGTGCTCCCCAGCCCCATCGAGGGCCTGAGCCTAAGCCTGCTGGAGGGTATGGCCAGCGGCTGCATGCCGGTGGCCACCGACGTAGGCGAGCACGAAAGCGTGCTGGAGGGTGTGGGCCTGACCATGGATCCGCGGACGGTGAAGATGGACCTGGCAGCTGCCTGGCAGCAGTTGGCTGCCGACAGGCAGGCCGTGGCCGCCGCCGGCCGGGCAGCGCGCGAGCATGTGGTGAAGCACTTCTCAGCCGAGCTGCACTGGCAGCGCCTTCGCGCCGTGTACGACTCCGTGGTCGAGCAACGCCCGGTTGGCGGCGGCTAGGCGCCGCCGCTCTCGTCCGCTGCGGGCGACAGCTGATCGGTCGCCGCTTTGGCCGCCGCCTGCTTCACGATCAGGTAACCGCCCAGCAGTGGCCCAAGCACGAACAGGGAGTAGAAGGTGAGCAGGCGCCACACGAACACGGCTACCGGGCCCGCCTCACCGCTGCCCCTCCCCACTAGGAACCAGCTCAGCACTATCTCCAGGAAACCGCTGGCGCCCGGGGTGGGCACGAACGTGCTCATGACCGTCACTACCGTCTGGCCCGTCAGCGCCAACCAAACGTCTATCCGCACACCCAGCCCCGCTAGCAGGAAGTAGAGGACCATGAAGTACGCCGTCCAGGCGAGGGCGGTGAGAAGCTGGATGACGCCGTGCTGCCAGAGGGGCGCGGCGGCTAGCGTCTGGCTACTGGCGATGAAGCCGTCCGCGAAGCGGAGCGCCTTGCGGCGAAAGCGCAGCAGGGGACCGCGCATGAGCCAGCTCAGGATGGGCCTTAGCCACGCCACGCGGAAGAGCAGCACGTAGGCCAGGGCCAAAGTCAGCACTATGGTCACCACTCCCAGGAACGCCCACAAGGGCGTCCGTGGGTAGGCGCCCATGGCGTACAGGGTGATGAGGGAGAGCGGCATGGCCCAGGCGTGGAAGGTGGTGTCCGCCGCCAGCGTGGCTATGGCAGCGGCCCAGGCTTTGGCTTGGCTCATGCCCTGAAGGCCCAGCGTGAGCGCCAAGCCGGGCATGCTACCGCTGCCACCAGGGGTGACGGCGGCCGAGAACATGCCGAGCACGTGCGCCCTAACCGCGTGTGGCAGTTTGACCTTGAAGCCGAGTAGGCGCGAGATGAACTGCAGCCGTGTGGCCGACAGCACGAACGACGCCAGCAGGGCCAGCGCCGCGAGCAGCAGGTAGGTGGGGTCGAGCTCCCCTAATTTCAGTAGCGCGCGGGCTCCGCCGACGCTGTAGAGCGCGAAAGCCATGCCCAGCGCGGACAGCGCTGTGGAGATGAGGA
>CAZFFG010000087.1:0-7546 GCA_964518275.1 uncultured bacterium
CCGGAGGCGGCGGACTAACAGCGGGCGGGCCGACGCGGGCGGGCCGACGCGGGCGTAGCGCCGCGGGCGAAGCGCCGCGGGCTTGGTTGCATGCATGGTGCTCAGGACCCTCGGGTTTTCCTGACTCTTGTGGCAACTTTGGCCGCGAACTTGCCACAAAGAACCCAAAATCCCGAGGGTCCCAGCACAGCAACTACACTCTCCCCCGGCACGAGCCCGCGCCACCACCACTGGGCCGACGCGAGCCCCGAAGGCAGAAGTGCGCCTCATTGACAGGACCCATTCTTTAGCCCTAAAGTAACGCCATGAACGGCCCTCACGAACAGCGCATAGCAGCCACCGCGGGCGAGCCCCTCGAGGGCGCCAAGGCCGCCGTGATCATGGTTCACGGCCGCGGCGACAGCGCCGCCGGCATCCTCGGGTTGGCGTCCGCGATACACGTGCCCGGCGCGGCCTACGTAGCGCCCCAGGCCACCCACAACACCTGGTACCCCAACTCCTTCATGGCCCCCATGCAGAGCAACCAACCCTGGCTCGACTCCGCTCTCCAAACGGTGGGCGGAGTCGTAGAGCAGGTCGTCAACGCCGGCGTGCCGCACGACAAGATAGTGCTGCTCGGCTTCTCGCAGGGCGCCTGCCTCGCCAGCGAGTACGTGGCCCGCAACGCCAAGCGCTACGGCGGCCTCGCAGCGCTATCGGGCGGCCTGATCGGCCCGGTCGGCACGCCCCGCGATTACGAAGGCACGCTGAACGGCACGCCCGTGTTCCTCGGCTGCTCCGACATCGACCCGCACATCCCCGTCGAGCGCGTTCACGAGACCGACGAGGTCCTCACCCGCCTCGGCGCCAGCGTCGACAAGCGCATCTACCCCAACTTCGGGCACACAGTTAACCAGGACGAAGCAGACGCCGTGCGCGCCATGCTTCAGACCGTCGTCGATGGCTGAGCCCACACCGGCACCCCGCGCCACCAGCTACGCCATCGCCGACCTGCACGGCCGGCACGCCTACCGGCTCCTCACCAGCCTAGTGGTGCCGCGGCCCATAGCCTGGATCAGCACCCTCGCCGCCGACGGCACGCCCAACCTAGCGCCGTTCTCATTCTTCAACATCGTCTCCGGGCGGCCCCTCATGGTCATGTTCTCCTCCGGCCGGCGTAAAGACGGAGAACCCAAAGACACCCTCGCCAACGCCGCCGCCACCGGCGAGTTCGTGGTCAACCTTGCCGACCACAACCTAGCCGAACAGGTCAACCTCACCTCCGCCACCGTTGGCCCCACCGTCAACGAGTTCGAGGCGTTCGGCGTGCTACCCGCGCCCTCAACCGACGTGAAGCCGCCACGCGTGGCCAGCGCCATGGCAGCCCTCGAAGCGCGCGTGGCGCAAGTCATCCCCATCGACGGCTCCACCTCCACCCTCGTACTCGGGCACGTGCTCAGGGTTCACGTGAACCCCGACGTGCTCGGCCCCGACGGCCTAGCCGACGCCACCAAGCTCGCGCCCATAGCGCGCCTCGGCCGCGACGAGTACGCCAGCCTCGGGCGCATATTCAGCCTCACCAGACCAGACTAAGCGGCCCGCACTGCACGACACGGGCAGCGCCCCACTCAGAAGAGCCGGCCCGACCCCACCCCGAACGCGGCCCGCTCGTGCTCGAGCAGGCGGCGCTTGACCTCAGTGCCGGCGCCGTAACCACCTAACCCCCCGCTGCTCTCGATCACCCGGTGGCACGGCACCACGACCGCCAGCCGGTTGGCGCCGTTCGCTTGCGCCACGGCCCGCACGCCGCGCGGGTTACCCACCGCCGTTGCGAGCTCGAGGTACGAAACGGTCGCGCCCGCCGGCACACGCTGCAGTTCGCGCCACACGCCCACCTGGAACGGGGTGCCGTGAAGCTCGAGCGGCGTGTTGAACTCGTGTAGCTCGCCCGCGAAGTACGCGGCCAGCTCGCGTTCGACGCTTACCAGCGGGGCCGGGCGGCTAGCACCAATGCGGTACCGCCGGCCGAGTCGGTCGAGGGATTCCGTCAGGCCGCGCCGGGTCTCGAACTCGAGCAACAGCAGGGCGTTGTGACTAGCCACCGCCAGCATGGGCCCCAGGGGCGTCTCCAGCCAGGCGGAGCCAGCGGGAACTAGGCGCGCGGGTTCCGGTCTCACGACTTCAACATAAACCCGCGCCCCAGTTGCTGGGGGCGCGGGCAAGAACCCGGCACCGGTCGGCGGCCGCCGACCGAGCCCGGGTCTGAGCGTAGGGAAGGTAAGTCAGCGGCCCTGAACGTACCCGGCGTCGACGTGGATGACCGTGCCGGTCACGTAAGAGGAAGCGTCGGACGCCAGCCACAGGCTGGCCTGCGCCACCTCGTCGGCCTTCGCGAAGCGGTTCAGGAGGCTGAGCTGCGGCGCGTACGTCTCCGGGTCCAACCCGAACTGCTCCAGCGCCCCGCGCAGCATGGGGGTGTCGATGGCGCCCGGCGCCACGGTGTTCACGCGGATGTTGAGCGGGCCGTTCTCTAGCGCGGCCACCTTGGTGAGGCCGTTCACGCCGTGCTTAGCGGCCACGTAAGCCAAGTTGTTGGGCTGCGGACGGAAGCCCGACACGGAGGAGATGTTAACTATCGAGCCGCCGTGGCCCTGCTAGCGCAGCTGACGCAGTTCGTACTTCAGGCAAAGGGCGGTGCCCTTGAGGTCCACGTTCATGAGGCGATCCCAGTAAGCCTCGTCGAACTCGTGGGCGGGCTTGTCGTCCGGAGTCAGGGCGGCGTTGTTCACCGCCACGTCCAGGCGGCCGTACGCTTTCACGGTAGCGGCGACCATGGCCTCGACCTGCTCCGCCTTCGAGATGTCCACGTGCACGAACGTGGCTTCACCACCGCTGGCCTTGATGTCGGCCACCACCGCGTTGCCCTTCTCGGTGTTGAAGTCCGCCACCACGACCTTAGCGCCAGCGGCAGCGAACAGCCGCGCAGTGGCCTCACCCATGCCCATGGCTGCGCCCGTAACGATGGCGACCTTGTCCTTGAGTACCGGATACGTCATGTTCTCCTCCTGATGCGGTTCACGATGGTAGTGCGTACTGGAACCGCACCCGCGCGCCACTGGAGCTCAGTGGCTCCGTTCACACCAAGCATGGCGGCAGGACCAACGGGCAGCAAGAAGAGGAGATTGTCCCGCGCTGACGTGATGATAGCCGGTTCTAGCGCCAGCCGAGGCCGGGCGCCACGTGCTCGAGCACTGAGCCCACCACATGTGCGCAGTACTCGACACCTAACTGGTTAGGTACCGTTAATAGCAGCGTGTCGGCCTCGGCGATGGCTTCGTCCTCAGCTAGTTGCGCCACGAGCGCGTCCGGCTCGGCGGCGTAGCTCCGGCCGAAGATGGCGCGCGTCTGCTCGTCTATGTAACCCACCTGGTCGTGCTCGTTCTGGCCCCGCCCGAAGTAGGCGCGGTCGGCGTCTGTTACGAGGGGGAAGATGCTGCGGCTCACGCACACGCGCGGCTCACCCTGATGCCCGGCCGCGCGCCACGCTTCCCTGAACAGGCGGATCTGCTGCGCCTGCTGCACGTGGAACGGCTCGCCGGTCTCGTCGAACTTGAGGGTGGAACTCTGGAGGTGCATGCCGAGCCGGCCCGCCCACTGAGCGGTGGCGTTGGAGCCGGCGCCCCACCAGATGCGCTCCCTCAGCCCCGGCGAGTACGGCTCGATCCGGAGCAGCCCGGGCGGGTTGGGGAACATGGGCGTGGGGCTGGGCTGCGCGAAGCCTTCCCCGCGGATGACGTCTAGGAAGACCTCCGCGTGGTGCCGAGCCATGTCGGCGTCGGTCTTCCCCTCCTCCGGTTGGTAACCGAAGTAACGCCAACCGTCCACCACCTGCTCGGGGGAACCACGGCTGATACCTAGCTGTAACCTCCCGCCGGCTATGAGGTCCGCTGCGCCCGCGTCCTCGGCCATGTACATGGGGTTCTCGTAACGCATGTCGATGACGGCGGTGCCGATCTCGATGCGCTTGGTGCGGGCGCCAATGGCCGCTAGCAGCGGGAAGGGCGAACCGAGCTGTCGAGCGAAGTGATGCACGCGGAAGTACGCGCCGTCGCCGCCGAGTTCCTCCACCGCCACAGCTAGGTCGATGGACTGCAGCAGGGCGTCTGCGGCCGAGCGCGTGCCCGAATGCGGCGATGGGTTCCAGTGGCCGAACGAGAGGAAGCCGATCCGTTTGCTCATAGGAGTCGAGTCTGGCACGCCGCGGGCCGGCGGCCGGGCTCAGACCCGACAAGCGCCCTAAGCGGGTTGAGCACTTGAGGCACGACGGCCGGCCAGTAAATGAGGAGGCGCGCCCCAGTACTCCGGGGCGCGCCCTCAACAACCGTTCCGCAAGACCGGTTTACGCCGCCGTGTACCCGCCGTCGGCCACGAACTCGGCGCCCGTCACGAACGAGGCGTCGTCGGAGGCCAGGAAGCAGATGACGGCCGCCATCTCCTCCGGCTGGCCGATGCGGCCCATGGGGGTGATGTCGGCGAGCATCTTCTGGTCGGTCTCACCCAGGATGGGCGTCTGGATGAAGCCCGGGTGCACGGAGTTAACGCGCACGCCCTGCTTGGCCCAGCCCAGCGCGAGGCTCTTGGTGAGGATGCGCACGGCGCCCTTCGCGGCGTGGTACGCGGGCGCGGTGCCGAAACCACCGATGATGCCGAACATGGAGCTGGTGTTCACCACGGAGCCGTTGCCCGACGCCTTAAGCGCTTCGCCGGCCGCTTTGCTGCCGAGGAACACTGAGGTCTGGGTCACGGCCACGACCTTGTCCCAGGTCTCCTTGGACGTGACCTCGATGGCTTCGTTGTCGCCGATGCCGGCGTTGTTGACGAGGATGTTGAGCTTGCCGTGCTCGCTGACCACCTCTGCCACCACGCTCTCCCAGCCGGATTCGCTGGTGACGTCGAGGTGCTTGTAGCTGACCTTGTAACCCTGACCGCTCAGCCGCTCGGCGACCGCCTTGCCCTTGTCGTCCTGCACATCGGCCACGACGACAGTGCCGCCCTCAGCCGCCATGCGCTCAACGGTGGCGAGGCCGATGCCGCTGGCTCCGCCGGTCACTATCGCTACTTTCCCATCGAAACGTGCCACTTAGAACCCCTTCCGGTGCCATGCCAGAAGGAGCCGGCCGGCACGAGTACACCCCGGTACGCGGGCCTACGGCGTCGCAGCGAGGAGATAGGGGTTCGGAGCGTCGCGCAAGGCCCGCGCACCGGGTTACCTCAGCATAGGGCCTGGCAGGCGCCCGACTGAGGGACGGAAGTACCGACGCCGTCAAGGGCCATATAGTGCTGAGGTGCCCAGAGAGAAACTCACCGTACCCGCCCAAGTAGCGCGCCGCTTCGTGCTTGGCAAGCAGGGGCTTTGGCCCGGCAGGCGCTGGACCGGCCCCGAGGGTGTGGAGCAGGCCATGCGCGCCGTGGAGCACCTGCAGCTCGACCCCCTCAACATCACCGCACGCAGCCAGGACCTCATGTTGCACGCCCGCGTGGCGGATTACGAACCTGAGGCGTGGCAGCACCACGCGTACGGACGCCGGCAGTTCTTCGACTGGGGCGGCTGGCTCGCCGTGAGGCCCATGGAGGAGCTGCCCTACTTCCGCCGTTACATGGTCGACAGCTTGCACGACCCCGAAGTCGCCACCTGGGTGAAGGAGCACTCCGGCCTGCTGAACGAGATGCGCGCCGCGCTTAGAGACGAGGGGCCCCTCTCGAACCGCGACTTCGACATGAGCTCGCGCAAGAGGGTCGACAGCTACCGAGGCCGCAAAGACAGCGCCGTGGCGCTCTACACCCTGTGGCGCATGGGCGACGTCATGATCCACGACCGCAACCGCTTCGAGCGCGTGTACGACCTCACCGAACGGATCGCTCCGGCCGAGTTCATCTACGAGGCCAACGCTCACGAGACGGAGCGCTTCATGATGCTCAAGAACGTGGCCTTCGACGGCATCCGCGGCGACCGAGGCACTTACCCCGTGCCGGGCGCGTACAAGGTGGGACCCGCCCGCGCTCTCCTGCAGGAACTGGCAGAAAGCGGCGAGCTTCGCGAGTTGGCGGTGGAGGGTCAGCGCGGCAAGCACTACATGCTGAGCTCCGACCTGCCGCTGCTGGAGGAACTCCTGCTGGGTCGCGTGCCGGCGGCCTGGCGACCGCTAGGCGAGACCAGCGAGGAAGCCGTCACTTTCCTAGCGCCGCTCGACCCGGTTTCCGCGCGGGGGCGCTCCGCCAGGCTGTTCGGTTTCGATTACGTTTGGGAGGTCTACAAGCCGCTCGAGAAGCGCATCTGGGGCTACTACGTCCTGCCCATCCTGTGGGGCGACTCGCTGGTGGCGCGCGCCGACCTCAAGCTGGACCGCACCACGAACACGCTGCAGGTGCTCGGGTTCTGGCTCGAGGACCCGACCACCGGGAAGGACGCTAGGTTCGCTACCGCCTTCGGGCGCGGGTTAGGGAACCTGCAGCGCTTCCTGGGGGCCGCCGAGCTCGACCTTGCCGCGATCCGGCCCGTGGCGCTACGTAACGAAGCGCGTAAGGCCGCTAAGAACGGGTAGCGCCGCCGGGCCACACTGTCGCAGTAACGCCTGCACATGGTTGTGGCTCCTACCTGCCCAAGAATCTGGGCAGGAGGCCACTTATGAGGCAGGTTCAGGTTCGAGAACCCGTTGCGCGCAGGGCACCGCTCCACCGCACACCCGCCGGACTGGTACTGCTGACGGTGCTAGTCACGCTAGCGCTGGCCGCATGTGGCGCCGGTGTCACGCAAACGCCAGTCGATGACGGCCGTGTTAACCCGCTCCCACCGGACGTGCCGGGCGGCACCGATCCGGGCGGCGGCGGCACCACCTGCGTGGTGACCGACGAAACGTTCGACGATGACGTCACCGTGCCCGCCGAGCTCCACTGCGTGTTCACCAACGTGACCATAGAAGGCAACCTGGTTCTATCGCGAGACTCGCACGTCGAGCACCAGGGCGGCCACGTAGACGGCGACGTGCAGGTGTACACGGGTGCCGACTACCGGGCGGACGCCGGCGCGGCCGTATCTGTGGGCGGCAACGTACAGGCGGATAGAGCCGCCGCCATCCGCTTGGTGGACGCCGTTATAGATGGCAACGTGCAGACCCTCCGCACCCCTCTGGTGCTCGTTGAGGGCGGCTCGGTGGGTGGCGACGTCCAGAACGACCGCGGCGGCAGCGTGACCATCACGGGCGTCGCGGTCGGCGGCAACATCCAGCCGCTCGAGAACGACGGCATGGTGACCATCAACGACAACACCGTGGACGGCGACGTGCAGCCCAAGGAGAACACGGGCGGCGTGACCATCAACAACAACGAGATCCTCGGCAACCTGCAGTGCGAGAGCAACGTGCCCGCCCCCACCGGCAGCGGCAACACCGTGCACGGCAACTACGACGGCCAGTGCTCCACGCTGCGCTGAACAGATTCAGCTGCACCCTGCCGGTCGCATCGGGTGACCTCAGGTAGGTTTCAGAAACCGCTTCCCTAAGCAGCAAGG
>CAZFFG010000088.1:0-3042 GCA_964518275.1 uncultured bacterium
ACGAAAAAGCTGTTACCATTAGAAAGGGTTACCTTAAACTCCCTCCCCGGATAAACGTAACCGGGAACTTCTTGTCCGTCAACACGCGCTGACAAGGTCAAGAAAAATAGACAGATAATTCCCAACTTCGTTTTTCCGTTGGTCATTTTCATATTCGAGTTATGAAGGTAACCCTTTCACTGATCAATCAAGTCTTCGTCGATACCTGCTTTTTAATGGTCACACATCTACTAAAGGAAATCAAGCCTTTAACTGTTATCGTTCGCCCTGCTACGTCACTGTGGCAATTTCAACAACTGCCATTCTGCAAGCTGGAACAGTCCTGCTCCGGCGTTGGCAGTGATATTCATCCGGTAAAATTTGTATGCGTCGTGGTTGTCGAAAATATACGTGAAGGTCTGGAAGCGGTTCGGGAATTCCTGATCCACCTGATTGTCCAGTTCGATCCAGGTCTCTCCGTCATTGGAGCCCTGTAAATTCCAGTTCTTCGGGTCGCGTTCACGCGCGTCGTTGGCCGAGGTCATTGTATAGGCCCCTGCCACAACTGGTTCAATGTATTCCAACTGAATCCACAAATCGCCTGAGTAGTCAAACTGGAGGAATTTTGTTTGAATGTTGCCGTCAATCAGCTTAAGGGAACCTTCACCGGCTTCAGGACCGCCGTTATTGTCACGGGATACGCTATATCTTCCGTCCAGCGTAATGTCTTCCACAATACCGATGTCGCAGATCAGGCGGTTGGCAATTGCAACCGATCCCTTTGGCGTGACAGCCCGGAGGGAGGCATGGTAGAACTGGCCTGGTTCGAGCGTTATTTCAGGCGACAGCTCTGTAGAGGTTTCTCCGTTACCGAAATCCCAGAATAATGAATCGGTTTCGATCTTGGAGACCAGGTCGAATTTCAGACCACCGCTGGCGGTTGGCGTCACCGTAAAGTTAACTACCGAATCGGCATTGATATCAATGATGAACTCTTTGGCAGCCCAATAGCCGTCCTCATTGGTCGCCTTCAGCACGACGTTATATACGCCGGCAAACTCAAAGGTGTGCGTGGGGCTTTCCTCCAGGGAAACGCTGTCGTCCCCAAATTCCCAGCGGAGTTCTTTATAATTGGTGGAATTGCTGGAAAATGCATACGTGAACGGATCGTCTTCATCCACCTGTAGAAAAGTGAAATCGGCAGTCGGCTTGGGAGCCTCCGGCTTATCCGGCACTACTTCGTCCTCCTTACAGGAAACCATGCCGGCCAGCAGTAACAAAAGAGGAAAAATTATCAGCTTCTTCATAATTTAACGCTTAACAACTTCTTTATTCAATCGGTTAGGGGACTCGTATCAACCTCCACTCAGCCAACTGGTACAAGCTGGAACCGTTATTGGCGGTAATGTAGATCCGGTAATATTTGTAGGCGTGGGAATTGTCAAAATCAAACCGCCGTGTCAGGAAGCGTTCATTAAAGCTTTCCCCGGTCCGCCTGTCGAGTTCGGTCCAGTTCACCCGGTCGTCGGAACCCATAAAGATCCAGTCCTTGGGATCGCGCGTGTCGGCATCGTTGGCCGAGGTAAGGGTGTAGGCCCGTACAACCACCGGTTCATCGTAGGCCAGTTCCATCCACAGGTCGTTACTGTATTCGTTGAGGAACTTACTGTTCACATTTCCGTCCACCACTTTCTTGGACCCTTCGCCTGCATCCGGACCTCCGTTATTGTCTTTGGATACCGACAATGCACCGTTGTCGGTCACATCGGTTTCCACCACGTTCCGCGGATCGATTACAATGATTACCCGCGAATTTTCCGGGTGCAATACATGCCGACTTGGATCTACCATGTCCACGGCCAGCAACAGAATGGAATCTACCCGCTCCTCCAGGGTGGGCCAAGGAATGACTACATTCAGCGGCGCGCTGTTTGAATTACCGGGCACAGCCACGGCCGTATCCAATGTATAGGAGCCCGCCGGCAGTTCCATGGCATTGGCAGGGAACACGCCCTGGTCAATCAGACCCGGTATGGTGTCGCTGTTCAGGACTGCCCGCACCGAAAACGAACGGTTAGGCGCTCCGGTCAGTTTGACGTTCAAGGGAACCTGTACCCCGGCCGAAGTGACTACGTAGTTCTGGCGGTTTCCAACAATCAACTGGCCGCCGCCCCCGTTTTCGAAGGAAACATAATGCAGATCGTCTTCCTGCAGAATATCGGACGTATTGAGTACAATCACGCCGGTTGGAATTCCTATCTTATTCCCCTTACCCGGCTGGATCAGCCGAAGGGCGAAGGCGACCTGCTTACCGAAACTGCGTTCCAGAATGGTTCTGCTTATTTCCACGTCCAGCACAGCGCTCTCAACCCCGTAAGGGATTTCCAGATGGGATGGCACCAGCAGGGCGTCGCCATCCAGCACCACGGTGTTTTCAAGCGTGCCGTTATCCACCAGCGCCTGGACTGTGTCGGTATGCAATTCCACACCCACTTCAAAAGCCTGTTGAACCGGGGCGGAAAGATCTACTCTCCAGGACACCACGATGGTCTCGTTATTGGCTTTCGGCGCCTCGGCTATGGGACCGGCGTTGACCGTAACCGGGGAAACATCCGGTTGGCGGAAATCCTCCAATTCGCTTTTATTGCAGGAGACCAAACCGGCGGCCAAAAAGGCGAGTAAACCGGATGAATATATAGAGGTCTTGTTCATATCGATTTGCGTTTTGTTCTATTGATCAAGCCAAACCCTTCCATCCAATTGCCAGTTTTCCTGGCGGGCTATTTTCAGCCAACTGAGTAGTTGAGCCGGAATATCCGCATTGCCCGGAACCAGTTCGCCTAAATCGGCCGTGGAAGGCGCACAAATGAATTCGTTCAAGTGATCCCAGGAGAAATCATGATCGGATAGCCGCAGGTGATTTCCAAGCGGTCCTTCGTCGCGGATCAGGGTATCACCTTCGACGCCGCCATACACCGGCCAGTACCCGGCCAGGTAATCGTAAAACGGATGCGATGCGTCGATATAGGTTTCGCAGGCAAACTGGGAGATCACTTCATCCGG
>CAZFFG010000088.1:3142-7539 GCA_964518275.1 uncultured bacterium
CCGGGATTCTTTTTCACCTTCATTTCAATGGTGAATTCCTCATCTTCACCAAAATTATACACCTCGTTTACTCCCTGGAGCAGCCTGGCATTCCGGTGATCATTGAAACGGACAAATTCACCCTGAAAACGGGTACCCAAGTAGGGTTTACCGACGAAGCGCTGGTCGTAGGTCCGGCTGTAAAAAATGGTAAAAGTGTTGACGGCCGGTTTGCTGAAAACCGTATTATCATTTTCGTTGGGAGGAAGCGTGAACGGGCCGCCGCTGCTGGAAGTTACGACCACCAGCCAGTTTTCCGATTCATATTCCGGCCGGCTTTTAAGCGCGTTGAGGATGTCGCCCAAACGGCTGTCGAACGCGAGGATCGCCGCTTTGTATTCCGGACTGCTCAGGTCGTATTCATGGGCAGCGCCTGCCTGGTCCACTTCGCTGAACTGTGCGGTAATGAAGGTCGCATCCCGGTCGGCAAGCGCATCGATGACCGCCGAGGCCACCTGGGCGTCGCCCGCGAAAGCTTGCTTTTCATCCGCTCCACGGGCAAGCTCTTCGGTAAAGACCGTTGACCTTCCAAAAACACTGATCTTGCTTTCGGGAAGCGCTTCTTTCACCCGTTCAAAGATCACAGGATACCGATCCAGATTCGCGGACGTAAGGTCGTTTCCGAGCACGCCATGCTTTTCCTTATTTACCCCAGTCAGGAGGCTCGCCCAGTTGGCAGCCTGTCCGGTTGCTTCGTCATCGCTGAGCGACACCCAAGAGTAAATGGAATTCGGAAGCAGGGAGGTAATATTGGGCGCCTGTGCGTCCCGCACCGAAACACCCCGGGCACCGTCCACAATCAGGTAAAGCACTTTGGGATTGCCATAGATGACATTTACGCTGTCCTTATAATCGGTGTCGGGCAGTATTTTTTCAAAGTTCCCATTACAGGCGGTCAGGAGCCCCATAAGCCCAACCAGAAATCCCGTAACACCCGGTAATGTATATTTTTTGATCATTTTCATATCCTCAGAATTAAGGTGCTATTCCAGTACTACTCGGATGAAATTATTGACTTCTTCATTGTCAAAGCGGTAAAAATCACCCATCAGTAGTAATGCGCGTTTATTGTCTTCCGTTTTGGTTTCCACAATATCCGACATAAAGCCGCCGAACGCACCGGTTGCATTGTATCCAGGCGCCAGGGATCCATCGGGATTCAGCACCATGAATCCGTTCCGCGTGACTCCGTCATATTTAGTGAAAAGCCCGCTCACTACAATCAAACCGTCATTTAACATTTCCGCGTAATACGCATGCCCGCCCTCCAGCGTCCGTGCTTTAAATGAAGGGTCAATTGTTCCGTCTTTGTTAAGGACTGCGATCCCCACTGCGGGCGTTCCGTCGTAGGATTTGAACGGACCGGCAATTACGTATTTTTCCATCTGTTCGTTATACGTCGCCGAACGGATGTAATAGTTCGCACCCGATCCGGACTTGAAATCCGGGTCAATGGTCCCATCCGGATTCAATCGCGTGATATATCCTGCGGGCTGTCCGTCAAACGTGGTGAATTCCCCTCTAACCAGGATTTTGCCGGCCAACGTTCCTTGCTGATGCATGTAGGTCCCTATCCCGCCATTGCCTCCCTGGAAAGTTTTGTCACCGCTGAACCGGAAACTTTTATCGAGGCTGCCGTCCGCATTTAAGCGGATGATTTGCCTGGCCTCGACACTGTCGAGGATGACTGTATCCCGCGTTTCATACAAATTCGGTTCATCGTAACGCCTGCTGATGTAGTACCGGAAGTTCCCGGTCACGATCAACTTTCCGTCCTGTTCATACACTTCGTCGATATATCCGTCCGTTCCTCCGTTAAAACTGGGGAAATACTTGATGGTATCGGTCTGATCCGGACGCCGGAAGGTATGGATTCCCATCGTATCGATGGTCCCGTTGGTATTCAGCAGGGTAATATTGCTGATATTCTCGGTCCGTTGTCCGTAGCCGCTAAATCGTCCGGTGATCACGTATTTGTTCCCGAACGGCAGAAAGGAAGTCAAAAAACCGTTTGCGCCGCTTCCGGTCCTAAATGAAGGATCGTAAGTTCCGTCAGAAAACGTCCGTACAATGCGATTAAGAGGGCGAACGACCCCTTTGTTATCGTAATTGGTGAAATGGCCGACGACAATCTTCTTTCCATCCGGCATATCAACGACCCGCTCTACGATCCCATTGGTACCGGCGGTGACACGAAAAGTAGGATCCACCCTGATGCGACCGGTCACTGTAAATTCGGGACCAAATACAATCATGTCATCGACCGCGACGGACGTAATTCCTGTGCTGGCGAAATCGGGCACTTTCGCTTTGAGGCCGCTCTCGTTTACCTCCACTATTTCCGCAGGTTCGCCATTGAACATAACAACCAAGTTGTCGCGATACTCCAGCATCCCGGTCCCGGCGATGCTGACGACTGTCCCTGGAAGACCTGCAGCCGGCTGTGGCGTTTGAGAAGGGTCAATCTTTATTCCCAAAGGATCCTTCCCTTTTGGATAGGGTTCCTCAAAAACGGCCTCTTCCTTGCTGCATGCTGAAATCCCCAATGTAAGCAGACCGAAAGCGATATATAGGTACTTCTTTTTCATCGTTCAATAATTCTTATTTGGATGCAGCCACATCATTAAAAAACTCATCGACATCGAAACCGAATTCCACGTTTTCCTTAACCAGCGTATGCACTACCCCGTTCCTTGGTTTGATATCAGAAGAGGATATCATCACCGTCCGCCATCCTTCATCGGGACGCGAAAGGTCTGGAATGTAGGAAATGGAAAGCTGTCGGTATCCCGCGTATTTTATTCCGTTTACATCGTGGTATACCACCCCGATATTGAGCACGGTATTATTCAAAGAATAGTAATTCTGACCGGGGTAAATCTGCCGCAAACTGTGATCAACCTGAGGATAATCCGCCAGCATATTGGTTCCACGGAATAGGTGCCGCTCCAGGTATTTTTTCCAGATCAGTGAATCCACATCTGCGAATACCCTAACTGTGTCCTTGCCGAGACCATACAGATGATGGTTAAGTCCACCCCAGCCGACATAGCCGATCAAATTTTTGATTTCCCGGTCACTGGGGGCAAAAAAGGTGAGCTCTTCGGTTTGAAACTCCTCGTCCAATCCCGCCAGCCTTACAAGCTGTGCAATTGTATCAAACTCCACGGGTTTGGATTCCAGGTATTCCAGCATATTGCCATCGAAATTAGGATTGGCAAGCCCTCCGTCCATGTAGTAGTCATCCTTCGCGCATGCCGCAAGGACAGCCGCGAAAAGCAAGCCCACAAAGACTGCTTTTCCGTATTTTATCATGTAGCTACTCATATTCTTCACGGTTATTAAAAGCTTTCGTTCTCCCAATATTCATTTAATACAACAAACGGATTATTATTTCTTGCACTGGCGCTCAGCGGCCAGGTCCAGGCACGCCGGTTGAACTCATCCAGGGTCAGCACATTGTACGTCCATTGCGCGCTGAGGATCCTCCGGCTGCGCACCAGATCAAAAAAGTGATGTCCTTCACCAATCAGTTCACGCGAACGTTCCATGAAAATGAAATTCTTCAGTTCAAGCCCGCCGCCACCGGAATACAGGGAAGCCTGCGCACGTGCACGGACCATGTTCACCATGGCAATGGCCTCGTCATCCCGGCCCAGTTCGGCAAGCGCTTCGGCACGGAGCAGAATGGCGCCGGCATACCGGAAGATCAGGAAGGTATTGTCCGGGTTCCGGTCTTCCTCTCCCGAGGCGTAGCGGTTATGCGCGTATTTGAGGATCATGAACCGACCGTCATCCGCATAGATATCCTCAAACCACAGCGTACGGCGTTCATCGGCAATATCCGAGGGGAAGAGCTTCATCATGTAAAGGGCCTTGTAATAAGCCAGACTCACCCGGTGATAAAACTCCGGCCGTTTGAAGGGGTAGCGCAGAAAATGGTCGGCGAACGGAGACAGGGCCGAATTCTGATCACCGTAATTGATACTCCGGTAAAACTCAAACAGACTTTCTTCCGAACGGCCTTTCACCACGCGTGCCCATTCCGACAGCGGAACCAGACTATACGCATTGCTTTCAATCAATTCCTGGCCCAGGTTGGCTGTCTCCGTATAGTATTTCGTTCTATTGCTTTGATCGAAACCGGCATTCCACATGTTCATGTTCATCAGCAGTGCAATGGCTCCTCCCCGGCTGGCACGGACCCCACGCAGGGCAGGATCGGAGTAGCCCCAGGGCAGGTTGTCCTTATGGGCCTTCATGTCGGCAATGCATTGGTTCATCACCGAGACCATGTCTTCCCGCGGAAGCGGCTTCGACATAAATGCTTCGGTATAATATACCACATCGCCGTACAG
>CAZFFG010000089.1:0-7215 GCA_964518275.1 uncultured bacterium
CCGACACCGTGAAGTTCGTGCTGTTCCACAACGGTGCCGAAGAGATCCCGCTCCAGCGCCTGGCCCACGCCCAGGTGGGCCCGTACCACACCAACACCGCCGAAGGCCTGCGCCTGGCGCAGAAGATCCTCAAGCGCCAGAACAAAGAGATGAAGCAGATCGTGATGATCACCGACGGCAAGCCGTCGGCCATCACCCTCCCAGGCGGCAAGCTCTACCGCAACGCTTACGGCCTAGACCCCCTCGTGCTCGGCGAAACCCTACGCGAGGTAGGCAGCTGCCGCCGGGCCGGCATCCAGATCAACACCTTCATGCTCGCCCGCGACCCAGAACTCGTGGCCTTCGTGCAGCGCGTCAGCGCCATGACCCGCGGCAAGGCGTACTTCACCACCCCCCACACCATCGGCCGTTACGTGCTCCTCGACTACCAAGCCAAGCGCACCAAGCTCGTCAACTAACCTCCCGCCCGCGGCCATTAACCGCCGGTGAACGCCCCCGGTAACAAACTCACGCGCAGCGAAGCCACAATCCGAGGCGGAGTAGAACTCTCCCACCAGGAGGTACCCATCATGGTCAGCACCCGCCGCCTGAACGGACAGGCAACCACGTACCGCCTCGCAGCCCTACTACTGGCGGCCGCCACGCTGGTACTCTTCGGCACCGTGAGAGCACAAAGCGTACCCAACACCGGCTACCAAGCCACCGGCATCACCGTCAACGGCTCCGGCGCCGCCTTCGGCGAACCCGACCGCGCCATCGTCACGCTCGGCACCGACAGCGTGGCCGACAACGTCCGCGACGCCCTCGCCCGATCCGACGAGGCCATGGAACGCGTACGCGCCGCTGCCCTCATGCTCGGCGTACAGGAACGGCAGATCCGCACCGCCTCCTTCAACGTCTGGCGCCAGCAGCTCACCGACCGCGACGGTCAACCCACCGGCGAGCGCTACCACGTCCGCCACAGCTTCGAGATCACCGTCGACAACACCGACATCGTTGGCGAACTCCTAGGCGCCGCCATCGACGCCGGCGCCAACGACGTGGGCGGCATCCGCTTCACCATCTCCGACACCGCCGCGCTGCAGAGCCAAGCGCGCGAAGCAGCCATGGCCGACGCCCACGCACGCGCCAGCCAACTCGCCGAACTCGCCGGCGTGAGCCTAGGAGCTCCCGTGTTCGTTGAAGAGACCAGCTACAACGCTCCGCAGGTCGTTGCTCGCGCGCAGGAGTTCGCAATGGTGGCTGGCGCCCCGCCCGTAGAAGGCGGCGAGCTGGCTGTCAACGTCACCGTGCGAGTGGTCTACGCCATCGGCACGGCGGCCGAGTAACAACCAGCTCCACAGCGCGGCGCTCCTCAGCCATTGCCGTAGTGCAGTGCCGGCCCGCCACTGCCGCAGGCCGGCACTAACCCGCCCGCAACCCGAATCAGTCGAAGCTTCTCGACAACCTATCTAGAGCCTGCACCGCCGGCGCGTAGTTCGGGTCGGCGGTGCGCGCCGCTCGGTAGTTGATCTCGGCGCGGTTCAGGTCGCCCTGCAGCTCGTACACCTCACCCAACCGGAAGTACGCCTCAACGTACGCGGGCGTAGGCCTCGAACCGCCCGGGTCGGTGGCCTCGAACACCTCGATAGCCCGCGTGAACGCCTGTGCCGCCTCCGTCCAGCGGTTCAAGAGCATGAGCAGGCGGCCCTTATCAACGTACGGCCACAGCTCACGCTGGCCCCGCTCCGTCTGCGCTGCGGCGTCGAACGCCTGGATAGCCTCCTCGTACTGAGCGGACTGCCACGCCACCCGACCCCAATCCATAGCGTGCTCGTAAAGCCGACTGCGCAGGAACGCGTTCTGCAACGCGCGCAGCGCGCCTGCCGTGTCGCCCTGCGCGGCGCGGATGTGACCCTGCAGGTTCACCACGTGCGGGTCGGGGTCTGGCAACAACTCGAGGGCCAGCTGCAGCTGAGTGGCGGCGCGCTCCCAATCGTTCGTGAGGTACAGGGCGCGAGCGAACAGGTAATGCGCCTCCCCGCTGTTCGGGTACCGCGCCACCAGGTCCGGACCGTTCAGGCGCGCAGCGGAGTTGTAGTAACCCTGATCGAGCAGGTCCTGCATCTGACGCAGCTCCGTCGCGCTCGGCGCGGCCTGAGCGTGAGCCGACCATGGCGCTACCGCCAACGCGGCGGCCGCCACCAGCGCTACGGCGCCGAACCTCAACCCAGCCCGCGGTGCCGCCAGGAGCTGGCGAGCGAGCGGGCGCATGGTGGAACTAAAGTGCTGCACGGGGCAAGCTTAACGCAGGCGCATGAGAACGAAGGTGGAGAAGTTCCGCTGCGCGCGCCGCCCCGTCCATCCGGACCCCACTGAGGAACTCAGCCGCCGCCACCACGAGAACGCGGCTTCCCCAACGCCTCCGCTAGCCACTCCATCCCCTCCTGGCTGAGCCGCAGCAGGTGCGCTACGGCGTGCTCCTCCGCCTGCGGTGACGCCAGCGCCAGCCCGAGGAGCGCACGCTTGTCTACGGGCCGCTCGAACGACGGCGCGAACGCCTGCGTGAGGAAGCCCTTCACCTTCGGATCGTACGAGATGCCCGCGAAGCCCACCCCCGCCGCGGCAGCCAGGATGCAGCCGTGCAAGCGGATGCTCACCACGTAGCGCGCCCGCTCCAAGCGACGAACTGTGGCCACCGGGTCGCTCTCCTCCCACAACTCCAGTTCCGGAACCATGCGCTTTATGCGCAGCAGCGGCCCCTCGTCCTCGCGCGGGTGGAACGCCATGCCGGCCAGGGGCACGCTGGCGTCTGCCAGCTCCAGCGCCAGCTCCTCCAGCGCCTCGTTCAGCTGCGGCTGCCCCCCGCGCGGCACCAGCACGACGGGCGCCTGCTCTGGTTCCGGTAGCGGCTCCGCGCCCGTTTCGGCGAGCAGCAGCGCCGGGTCGGCCACCAGCGTGGCCGCGAGGCCCATGTCGGCCGCCAGCCGCAGCGACTGGTCGTCGCGCACGGCCACGGGCAGGCCCTTCAGCGTGCGGGCAACCGCCGCGCGTCCGGCGTCGCTGAGCGGGCCAAGCGACTGGCCGTACACCACCACGCGCTTACCAGCCCGGCGCGCCAAGCGAACCACGTTCAGGTAGTAGTCGAGGCTGCGCCGGCTCGTGGTGTCCTGCAGCAGGCCACCGCCGCCGGACACGAGCGCGTCGGCGCGTGCCAGCGCCGGTACGAAACCGCGTAAGCGGTGCACCGCTTCCACACCGTGCTGCTGCGTGGTGGCCTTCGGGTCGCCCGAGAGCACCACCGGCGTGTGGCCCATACCTTTGAGGCCACGGAGTAGACCCGCCAGCAACGCCTCGTCGCCGAGGTTCCCGAACCCGTAGTAGCCGCTTACCAGAACGCGCACGCTTCTCCATGATGACGCGCCCAGCGCGCACCGGTAGCGCCACCGGTGGCCGGGCAGGGCAGCTCACCGCCCCGGCGGTGCCGGGTCACTGCTCGCTTTCGGCGCCGGGGGTGCCTCCGTCGGCCTCGGCCGCGGCCCCGAGTAATGCACCGTCCAACGCCGGATCCAACGCCTCGTCCTGCGCGCTAGAAAGCCACCGCACCAGGAGGCGCGTGGCGAGGAGCGCGACGGGCAGCAGCACCACGCCCACGAGGACGCCGATGGCCAGCGCGACCCCCGTGCGCTCCAGCGAGATGAGCACGGGCGTGTGGTAGTGGCTGAACGAGTTCAGGATGCTCGCTTGTGCCACCACGCCCGCGGTCAGCAGGGTGCCCCGCAGCCAGGTGGGCCACATGGGCAGGGTGAGAGCGAGGAACGCGGCTGGGTGCCCGAACAGCTCCTTGAAGCGTGGCCGCGCCACGAACTCGCCGAGTAGCTGCCGCAAGGTGAGCTCGAGCTGGCTCACGCCGATGACGGGGTCGTTACCGCGCCGCAAGATGACCACCGCCAGCGCCGCCACCGCCACCATGGCCATGGCCACGTGGCCCACCCGCACCTCAGCGCTCCACAGCTTCTTCACCCATACGGCGGGGCGGTGGAAGCGCAGCATGTAACCAACCAGGAACAGGGCCGGCGGCACCACCAGCGTGAGCCCCACGCCGGCGAACGGCCTTATGGCCAGCAGCGTGTCGCGCTCGCTGCCCACCGCCACGAGTAGAAGAGCCCCCGCTAGCGAGAGCACGGTGGCGTACAGCAGGGCCGGCAACCGCTCCCTGAAGGTGAGGAAACCGAGCACCGGGAACACCAACGCCGCCACCAGCGCCAGAGCGTCCCAGTCGGGTCCCGCCACCACAGCGCTGCCCAGGAGCAGCGCAACGGCCACGGCAGCGCCCCACGGGGCCGGGAAGCGCAACGCGAGCAGCACGAGCGCGGCGAGGACGCCCAGCGCGGCCACAGCGCGTAGCCACGGCACCGACTGGTAATCGATGCCCAGCCGCGTGAGGGGCCCCACCTCGTAACCCTGGCTCGCCAGCGCTGCCGTGAGGCTCCGCACCATCTCCTCGGTGTTCGTCACGGGGTCGCCGAGCTCGTTGGTGGTGTAGGGCCGCAGGTAGAGGAGGCGCACGTTGCGCTCCTCCACCGCCAGCAGGTACTTGTCTACGAGGTCCGCGGGCCGCAGGCGCCTATCCACGTAATCCTGGTTGAAGCTGAGCAGCCGCACCGTGGGCACCTTGTTCGAGATCTCGCCCATGCCGTTCTGCGGCGTGCCCTCGATGATGGCCGTGAGGTACTCCTGCGAGGCCTCCACCACCTCGGCGAGCTCGCCGGGGTAGCCAGCCACGTGCGTGCCGGCGTAGATGATGTACGACGCCTCCGGAGGGAAGTCGCCAAGCACCTGTAGCTGCACGGGTGCGTTGCGGGGCCGGTAGGCGATGTCGAAGCCGGCCGCTTTCCAGAGCTGAAGCTGCGCCGCGTCGGCGCCCGCCGGTAGCGTCTCGGTGACGTCACCGGGCCACAGGTACCAGGTGCGGCCGTTCAGCTCGAAGCTGCGCGCGGCTGGGATGTTCTTGGCTATCAGGTCGTCGAGGATGCCGGGCAGCAGGGGCGTGACCAGCGTGGAATCGGACGGGATCGGGGGCGGCGCCTGCCCCTGTAGGAGGAACTGTGCCCGCAGGTCGGCGCCCAGCACGGAGGCGGCGTAACCGCGCGCCACCAGCGTCTGCACGGTCTGCTCGTAGAGGGCCACGCCCGTGAGGCCCGCTTGCTGGTAACGGCGCCCCAGCTCAAGGCTCGTGAGGCCCACCAAAGCGCCCTGCTGCGCTAGCGCCATCTCGTCCATCACCAGCGCCACCTGCTCGCGCGACCCCTCAGCGTTCACGCGGCGCACGGTTAGCACCAGCGCCGCCACGAGCGCCAGTGCCATGACCAGCCACATGGCGGCCTCTAGCCCGCCGGTGCGCTTCACGCCTCGCTCCGGGTCCTCAGGAAGGCGTCGACGTAGCTGGTGAGCACCTCGAGCGCCACCCGGTTGCTGCCGCCCTCGGGGAGGATGAGGTCGGCGTGCTGCTTGGTGGGCTCAACGTAGAGGTCGTGCATTGGTTTCACGGTGCGGCGGTACTGCGAGATGACGCTCTGCGCCGAGCGGCCGCGCTCGTTCACGTCGCGTTCGAGGCGGCGGATGAAGCGCTCGTCGGGTGGGGCGTCCACGAAGACCTTCAGGTGCATGCGCGTACGGAGCTCGGCGGAGTGGAGCACCAGGATGCCCTCCACGATGACCACCGGCCGCGGCTCGGTAGGCACGAAGTCTGGAGCGCGGTCGTGGCGGGTGAAGTCGTAACGGGGACGCTGCACGGCGCGGCCGGCTTTGAGGGCGTCCACGTGCTCCACCAACAGGTCGGTATCGAAGGCGCTCGGCTCGTCGTAGTTGGTCAGTTCGCGCTGCTCGAACGGCAGGTCTCCCTGCGCCCGGTAGTAGGCGTCCTGCGGTAGCAGCAGGGCGTTGGCCTCACCCGCGGCCGCCACCACGGCGCGCGCCACGGTGGTCTTGCCGGAGCCGGTGCCTCCAGCCAACCCGATGACGAGCGGGCCGAGGCTGCTCAAGCCGCTCCTACGTCGCCAGCTGGGCCAGAGCCAGCGCCGTGCTCAGCGTTCGGGCCGTGGGCCTCGCCCAGCGCTTCGGCCCTAGCGGCTGCGGCGCGGATGAAGCCGGTGAAGGGTGGGCTCGGGCGCATGAGCCTCGACTTGAACTCGGGGTGCGACTGCAGGCCAATGAAGTACGGGTGCTCCTCTAACTCGATGGCCTCCACGAGCCCCGCGCCGCGCCCGGCCATGCCCGGCGTGACGCCGGAAACGACCAGACCCGCCGCCGTGAGCGCCTCCACGTACTCGGGGTTCACCTCGTAGCGGTGCCGGTGCCGCTCGTTGACTGTGGTGTCGCTGCCCTGCTCGGCGTACAGCGCGGCCAGCCTGCTGCTCGGCGCGAGCTCCATGGGCCAGCTACCGAGCCGCATGGAGCCGCCCATCTCTTCGACCTCAAGTTGCTCGGGCATGAGGCCGATGACAGGATGCGGCGTGTACGGGTCGAACTCGGTGGAGTTGGCGCCGGGCAGCTCCGCGACGCTGCGGGCGAACTCGATGACGGCCACTTGCATACCTAGGCAGATGCCGAGGTAAGGCACCTCGCTGCGCCGCGCCACACCAGCCGCTCGCACCTTGCCCTCTATTCCGCGCACCCCGAAACCGCCCGGTACGAGGATGCCGTGGTAGCGGGCCAGCGCCTCCTCAGCGTCGTCGCCCAGCTCCTCGGAATCTACCCAGTGGATGTTCACAGCGGCGCGGTTGGCGATGCCGGCATGCTTGAGCGCCTCCATGAGGCTCAGGTAGGCGTCGGGCATGGCCACGTACTTGCCCACCACCGCGATGTCCACCTGCTTGTCGGGGTTGCGCAAGGTGCGCACGGCGTCTTGCCACACGCGCAACTCGGGCGTGACCTTGTCGAGGTTGAGCATCTTCTCCACGAAGCGCCCGATGCCCTGCTGCTCCAGCATCTCGGGAACCGCGTACACGAAGTCGGCGTCGTAAGCGTTGAACACCGCCTCCGGCGCAACGTTGCTGAAGAGCGCGATCTTGCGCATCGAGCCTGCGGGTACGGGCGAGTGCGAGCGCAGCACCAGCGCGTCGGGTTGGATGCCCACCCCGCGCAGCGTGGCCACCGAGTGCTGGGTGGGTTTGGTCTTATGCTCCTCGCTGGTGCCCAGGTACGGCACCAGGGTCACGTGCAGGTAGAGCGTGT
>CAZFFG010000090.1:0-7023 GCA_964518275.1 uncultured bacterium
CCGAGAAGGTGCTGAAGGAGAGCGTGGACCGCGCCTACGGCCTGCAGGGCTTCCAGGCGCGCCGCCTGGCCTTCGATCTGGGTCTGGAAGGTGACGCGCATAAGAACGGCGCGCGCTTCATCCAGTCCATCGCCACCCTCGCCACTGATCTCGATACCGACATGGTCGAGATCAACCCGCTGGTGGTCACCAAGAGCGGTCAGGTCATGGCGCTAGACGGCAAGATGAGCTTCGACGGCAACGCCCTCTTCCGCCACAAGGACGTGGTGGCTATGCGCGACCTCAGCGAGGAGGACCCCGCCGAGGTGGAGGCCAGCAAGTACGGCCTCTCGTTCATCAAGCTCGACGGCACCATCGGCTGCCTCGTGAACGGCGCCGGGCTGGCCATGGCCACCATGGACACCATCAAGGAGGTCGGTGGCGAGCCCGCCAACTTCCTCGACGTGGGCGGTGGCGCCACCACCGAGAACGTAACGGCCGCGTTCAAGATCATCACGCGCGACCCCAACGTGAAAGGCATCTTCATCAACATCTTCGGCGGCATCATGAAGTGCGACACCATCGCCAACGGCGTGGTGGCAGCCGTGCAGGAGGTGGGCCTCGAGGTGCCCCTGGTGGTGCGGCTGGAGGGCACCAACGTGGACCTGGGCCGCAAGATCATCGACGAGTCCGGCCTCAACGTCGTCAGCGCCGCCAACATGAAGGACGGCGCCCGCAAGATCGTGGAGCTGGCCGGAGGTAACCAGTGAGCGTCCTGGTAAACAAGAACACCAAGCTGATCGTCCAGGGTCTCGGCGACGCCGGTAAGTTCCACACCGACAAGGCCATCGCTTACGGCACCAACGTGGTGGGCGCCGTGCGGCCCGGCAAGGGCGGCCAGTCGGTGCGCTTCGAGGGCGAAACCGACCATTCCGGCGTGCCCGGCCGCCCCGACACCTACCAGGTCGACGTGCCGAGCTTCAACACCGTCCGCGAAGCGGTGGAAGCCACCGGCGCCAACGCCACGGTGGTGTTCGTGCCGCCGCCCTTCGCAGCCGACGCCATCATGGAAGCAGCCGAAGCGGGCATACCGCTCATCATCACCATCACCGAAGGCATCCCCATCAACGACATGGTGCGGGTCAAGGAGTACCTCGAAGGCCGTGACGTGCGCCTGGTGGGCCCCAACTGCCCCGGCGTCATCACCCCGCACGAGTGCAAGATCGGCATCATGCCCGGCTACATCCACCAGGCGGGCCGCATAGGCGTCGTGAGCCGCTCCGGCACCCTCACTTACGAAGCCGTGAAGCAGCTGACCGATAACGGCCTGGGCCAGACCAGCGCAGTGGGCATCGGCGGCGACCCCGTGAACGGCACCAACTTCGTGGACGTGCTGAAGCTCTTCAACGACGACCCCGCCACCGAGGGCGTCATCATGATCGGCGAGATCGGCGGCAGCGCCGAGGAGGAAGCGGCCGCCTGGATCAAGGCCAACATGAAGAAGCCAGTGGCTTCCTTCATCGCGGGCACCACCGCCCCTCCGGGGAAGCGCATGGGTCACGCGGGCGCCATCATCTCCGGTGGTCAGGGTACCGCCGCCGAGAAGATCGCCGCCCTGGAAGGCGCCGGCGTGGTGGTGGCCACCACCCCGTCCGACATGGGCAGCGCCATGCTGGAAGCCATGAAGCGGGCCGGCAAGGCGTAACTCACGCGTGACGGCAGCCCAAGGCACCGCGGGCACCATTCGTAACAGCAGGGGCGAACGGCCTTACAGGGGCCGCTTCGCCCCTTCCCCATCCGGCTGGCTGCACCTCGGCAACGCTCGCACCGCGCTCGTGGCGTGGCTGCGGGCGCGCGCCGCAGGCGGCACGTTCGTGGTGCGGGTCGAGGACCTCGATGGCCCCCGCACCAGGCCCGAGGCCGTGCTCGGTAACCTGGAGGAGCTCCGCTGGCTCGGGCTCGACTGGGACGAGGGCCCCGACGTGGGCGGTCCGCACGCCCCCTACCTGCAGAGCCAACGCACGCACCTTTACGAAGCCGCCCTGGAGCACCTCCGAGCCGCTAACCGCACGTTCCACTGCTACCTGTCGCGTGCGGAGCTAGCCGAGGTGGCCTCCGCGCCGCATGGGCCCGTCAGCGGTGTCGGTAAGGAGGGCGTGTACGGCGAGGCCGAACGAGCCGCCAGCCGCGCCGTGGCGAGCGAGAAGGCGCAGCAAGGGCGTCGACCCAGTACGAGGTTCCTGAGCCCGGCACTGACGGTGCGCTTCCACGACGTCTACGCGGGACCGCAGCGGGTGGAGGCGCGCGGCGAGGTGGGCCACTTCGTGGTGAAGCGCGCAGACGGCCTGTTCGCCTACCAGTTGGCGGTGGTGGTGGACGACGCCGCTATGGGCATCACGGAGGTAGTGCGCGGCGCCGACCTGCTGCAGAGCACCGCCGCCCAGCTCCTGCTGTACGCCACCCTAGGGCTGCAGCCTCCGAGCTTCGCCCACGTACCGCTCATGCTGGGGGCCGACGGTAAGCGGCTCGCCAAGCGACGCGGCTCGCAGACCCTTCACGAACTGCGGCAGCAGGGCACCTCGCCCGCGGCCCTGGTGGGCGCGTTGGCTCACAGCCTCGGGATAGTGCCAACGCCGGCGCCGATCACGCCGCGGCAGCTGCTGGAGCGCTTCGACGCGGCCGCGCCCCTCCGTTCCGGAGCGCTGCCGCCACGCGAGTGAGGTGCCGGCAGCCTGGCGCCGCTTGAGCGGCACGTGCAAGCAGGCGTAGACTCACCCCCATGAAGCCCCGGCCCAGAGTGCGAACCAGGCGCGCGTTCAAGCGGCGCCATCAGCGCTGGTGGCGTGGGTAAGCCCCTTCTCGGGTAGCCCTCCCCTCAGGGTAGGCGCCCCTCCCGCGCCCACCGCGGCGCGCTCTACTCCCGTCTCACACCCCTAAGAACCCCAGATCAGGACCCACGTCCCGGAGGTGTCATGAACTTCCCTCTCCCCGACGAGCGTGGCCGCTTCGGCCTATACGGCGGCCGTTACGTGCCCGAGACGCTCGTTCCCGCCCTCGAGGAACTCGAGAGCGCCTACCGCGCGGCGCGCGCCGACGCCGACTTCATGCGCGAGTACCGACGGGTGCTGGCGGAGTACGTCGGCCGCCCCAGCCTCCTCTACCTGGCCAGCAACCTCACCAGGGAGCTCGGCGGCGCTCGCGTGTACCTCAAGCGTGAGGACCTCAACCACACGGGCGCTCACAAGATCACCAACACCATCGGCCAGGTGCTGCTGGCGCGGCGGATGGGTAAGAAGCGCGTTATCGCCGAGACCGGCGCCGGTCAGCACGGCGTGGCTACCGCCACCGCAGCCGCGCTCTTCGGGCTCGAGTGCGTGGTCTACATGGGCGCCGAGGACGTGAGGCGTCAGGAGCTCAACGTGTTCCGCATGCGCCTGCTCGGCGCCGAGGTGGTGCCCGTGACCAGCGGCACCCGCACCCTTAAGGACGCCACCAACGAGGCCATCCGCGACTGGGTCACGAACGTGCGCTCCACTTTCTACGTTCTCGGCTCGGTGGTCGGCCCGCACCCTTACCCCATGCTCGTACGCGACCTTCAGAGCGTCATCGGCATAGAGACCATGGAGCAGCTGCAGCGCGCGGAGGGTCGCAGTACGCCCGACGCGGTGGTGGCGTGCGTGGGGGGCGGCAGCAACGCCATCGGCATCTTCGCGCCGTACGCCTACCTGCCGGACGAGCAGCGGCCGCGGTTGATCGGGGTGGAGGCGGGCGGCGAGGGTCTCCGAAGCGGCAGGCACTCCGCCAGCATCAGCGCGGGCAAGCGTGGTGTGTTGCACGGCTCGCTCATGTACCTCCTGTCGGACGAGTGGGGTCAGGTGTCGCCGCCGCACTCCGTGAGCGCGGGGCTGGATTACCCCGGGGTGGGGCCCGAGCACTCGTACTACAAGGACGCGGGCCTGGCAGAGTACGTGGCCGTGACCGACGCGGAGGCGCTGGCCGCGTTCGAGCGGCTGGCGCGAAGCGAGGGCGTGATCCCCGCTCTGGAGAGCGCGCACGCCGTGGCGTACGCGCTCGAGTTGGCACCTACCATGAGCTCTGACCAGGTCGTGGTCGTGAACCTCTCGGGTCGCGGCGACAAGGACGTGGCCGAGGTGCTGCGCCTGAAGGGGGCCTCAGCATGAGCGCGAGCACGCGCACGGCGCAGGCCTTCGCGCGGGCCGCAGCGGAGAACAGGGCCGCGTTCGTTGCGTACCTCACGGCCGGCTACCCGAACGAGGAGCGTTTCCTCGCTGCCGCCCTGGAGGTGCTCGAGCACGCCGACGTGCTGGAGGTCGGCGTACCGTTCTCCGACCCGCTTGGCGACGGTCCCACCATCCAGCGGGCGGGAGAAGCCGCGTTGGCGGCGGGCGTTACCACCGAACGGGTGCTTGAGCTCGTGCGCCAGCTGCGCACCCATACCGACAAGCCACTGCTGCTCATGACCTACTACAACCCCATCTACTGCTACCCGGGCGGCGACGCGGCGTTCGTGGCAGCCGCTAGCGCGGCCGGCGCCGACGGCCTGATCCTGCCCGACCTGCCGCCGGACGAAGGCCCAGAGCTCATCGCGGCGGCGCGCGCCGCTAACCTCGACACGGTGTTCCTGGTGGCGCCCACCTCCACCGCCGAGCGCCTGCAGGTCGTGGGTCAGGCGTGTCGCGGCTTCGTGTACGCGGTGTCGGTAACGGGCGTTACCGGGGCGCGCGCCACCGTACCCGGCTCCTTAGGCCCGCTGGTGGCGGCCGCCCGGGAGGCCTCCGGCCTACCCGTGGCGGTGGGTTTCGGGGTGGCGTCCGGCGAGAGCGCCGCCCAGGTGGCACAAGTAGCCGACGGCGTGGTGGTGGGCTCGGCCCTCATACAAAGGCTCACGAACGGCGAGGACGTGGCTGCGCTCGCCGCCGAGATCGCGCGCGGTGCGCGGCGCGGTCCGGTCAGTTGACGTGAAGGCGCGCCTGCGAGCCGACCATGGAGTACAGCTCGTAGCCCACTAGGATGTCGGCAGGGCTCTCCACCGGCAGGGTCTGCGACACCACCCGCACCACCATGGGCTCGCCACCTTCCATGGGTGCGAGAACCATGAGGGTGCCCACCGGGTGGAAACGCGACTTCACCTCGAAACCCTGCAAGCTGCCGTCGGTCTCGATGCGCACCACCCCTTCGGGAAGCGTCAGCACCTCCACCGTGACCTGGGCGACGCCAGCGCCGATCATGCCGATGGCCTCAGCCCCGGCTCTGGAGAGGTCGATGATGCGCCCGGGCCGGAACGGACCGCGGTCGTTAATGCGCACGACCACACTGCGCTGGTTCCACTGGTTGGTGACCCGCACCAAGGTGTTGAACGGCAGTTCCTTGTGGGCGGCCGTTAGCTGGCTCGGGTCGAACACCTCGCCGTTAGCGGTTAGCCGGCCGGCGAAACCGGGCCCGTACCATGACGCCAAGCCCGTCTGCTGCAGCTGCGAAGCGGGGATGACCGCCGCCACCGACTGGGGTACCTGCCGGCTCGAGTTGTCGGCGTGAGCCGTTGTTGGCGCGCAACCGATGACGAGCACGGCGGTGGCGAGCGTGAGGGCGCAACCGCGCCTCAGCGCCCGTAGTCGGTAGTTGCGAGAGCGTTGCGGGAAGCTGCGTCCCTGACGGCACTGAGCTGGCTTGTCATCGAGAACTCGCTGCTGCGCACGCGTGAACATAGGCCAATGCTATTACGAACGCAGCCGCGGCGGCCCCATCACGAACGGGAGCGCGGCGACTGCCCCCAGCAGCGCCGCGCTCCTACGGTGGTTCTAACGTCCCTGGCTTAGGCCCAGGTCCGGTGGGCGAGCTCCTTCTGGCAGAGGACGAACGCCTCGTAGTCATCGATAGCGGCGGTACCTTCGCTGATGGCCGCTTCGCAGTTGGCGATGATCTCGCTCAGTTCCTCGTTGCTGAGGTTGCGGATTTGCTCGCTCATCGTACGCTCCTGCACCATTTCCTCTCCAATGAGGGCGGGGGCGTCCTGCCCTCTCACCGTCGGCGGGCGTGGCTCGCCGCCTTCTGGTACGAAAGGTAGCAACCGCCGTATTACAGAAGTCTCACACGCTTCTCACGAGATTCTTACGCCTTCATACGCTAAGGTTGTCAGGTGATCGACAGCCACTGCCACCTAGACAGATGCGAGGACCCGGAAGCGGCCGTGGACCCTAGCCTGGCGGCTATGGTCACCGTGGGCACCGACCTGGAACGCAGCCGCGCCGCCGTGGCGGCCGCAGAGCGCTACCCCAACGTGTACGCCGCTGTTGGCGTGCACCCCAACGACGCGGCCGCCGCCGCCGACCCGGCGGTGCGCGCCGGCGTAGAGGCGCTGGCGCGGCACCCCCGCGTGGTGGCCATCGGCGAGACGGGCTTCGACCGCTACTGGGATTCGGCCACGCCGGCCGCCCAAGCCGCCGCCTTCGAGTGGCAGGCTGAACTAGCTCGCGCCACCGACAAGGCCCTCATCCTCCACGTGCGAGACAAGGATGGCCACAGCCACGCTAACGACGCGGCCCGCGCGGCCCTGCTGGCGGCGGGGCACCGGCGGGGCGTGCTCCACTGCTTCTCCGGCAACGAACCGCTGCTTGAGGCGGGCCTGGAGCTCGGCTGGCTGGTCTCCTTCGCCGGCAACCTCACCTACCCGAGCGCCAGCCGGCTGCGCGAGCTCGCGCAGGTCGTGCCGGCCGCGCGGCTGCTCGTGGAGACCGACGCCCCGTACCTCGCCCCCGTGCCGCACCGTGGCAAGCGCAACGTGCCGGCCTGGGTGCGCCACACGGCCACCAAGCTGGCTGAGGTGCGTGGCGTCGACCTCGCTGAGCTCGAGGCGCAACTGGACGCCAACGCCGAGCGCCTCTTCGGGTTCGCCGCGGCGGGCTCCGCCCGTGCGTAGAGCGGGCGCCGGTGAGCTCCGAGGCGGCTGGCGGCAGCGCGCAGGCTCCGCCCCCGCGTAGAGTGGGCGCATGGACCGGTTCCTGAACGACATCTACAACGTGGAGC
>CAZFFG010000091.1:0-3505 GCA_964518275.1 uncultured bacterium
ACGGTGGTGGCGCTCGTGTGGACGGTGCGCGGCCTCGACATCTACTGGCCCTGGGTGTGGGACTCGCCCGCGCAGATGGGCGACCTGTTCCGCCGCATGTACCCACCCGACTTCACCAACATGCGCGAGATCCTGCGCGTGCTGATGGAGACCATCAACATCGCCACGCTAGCCACGCTCATGTCGCTGTTCTTCGCCATCCCCACGGCGTACATCGCGGCTCGCAACACCTCACCGCACCCCCTGCTCGTGTGGGTGGGGCGCTTCATCCTCGTCTCCTCGCGCTCTGTTAACACCATCATCTGGGCGCTGCTGTTCGTGGCCATCTTCGGCCCCGGTGCCCTCGCTGGCGTGCTGGCCGTGGCGTTCCGCTCCATCGGCTTCATCGGCAAGCTCATGGCCGAGGCCGTGGAGGAGATAGACCCGGCGCAAGTCGAGGCAATGAAGGCCACCGGCGCTGGACCCGGCAAGGTGCTCCTGTACGGCATCGTGCCGCAGGTCATGCCCGCCTTCTTCGCCGTGACCATCCTTCGCTGGGACATCAACATCCGCGAGTCCACCGTACTGGGCCTCGTGGGCGCCGGCGGCATCGGGCTCATCCTGCAGGGCTCCATCGACATGTTCGCGTGGAAGCAAGTGGCCGCCATCCTCATCGCCATCATGGTTGTAGTTGTGCTGGCCGAGATCGTGTCGGCTTGGCTCAGGGGCAAGGTGTTGGACTAAACAACCCGTGCCTTGCGCCGCGCAGACCGGGGCAACCAGGTCAGAACTCATCCGGCGAGCTATCCGCCACACCTACGATGCCCCCTCTAGAGACCAACTGCTGCAGGGGTTACGCGCCAGCTCAGGGATCTGGAAGGATCGCGCTTTCAGTGGAAGCGAATACGTTGATGCCGTTAGGGGCGGCCCGAAGCCCGCCGACTGACCGGATCGCAGCGCCCGCACCAGCGCGTGGGCTCACTCCGACAACACCGCCAGCAAGATGTCGTAAAGCAGCGGCGGCCCCTCGAACACGGCCACCGACCCCGTGACGTAGATCCGGCCATCCGGGCCGACGCCCACGGCCTGCGCCGTGGCCTCCGGTAGAACGTCGCTGAACACAGACGTAACTTCGTCCTCGGCGAACTCCAGCACGAAGACGTAGCTTCCCCACGCGTCGGTACCCGCTGCGCCAGTTGGCGTTACTCCCACCACCACGGGTCGATCGTGCTGATCCATGCTTAGGCTCATGGCCACCAGCTGCCACGCGGTGAGCTGGAACGGCACCATCAGGTCGGCCTCCAACTCGATCCTGTCTCCGCCTGGTGCTGGAAGCGGGTAGCGTGACAGCAGCCAGCGCCACGCGCCCTCCCCCATGTTCAAGAACTGACCTAGTACCAGAAGGTTGCCCTGGCTGTCGAACGCCAGCCCTCGGGCCTGCGACCGGATGGCCTCCGCTGGGCGACCGAGCGCGTAACCCCGAAGCAACGTCTCACCGCTATCGATATCCAGCGCCAGAAGGAAATCGTAGTCGGAAGCGAAACTCCCCGGTGGCAGGTCCTGCGGCACGCCGCCACTGCCGGCCACGTAGATGCGGCCGTCCGGGCCGATGACCATGTCGTGAACCGAGTCGTGATCGTCTGACGAGAAGGAGAGCCCGAACTGAGCGAGCCACAACTGCTGGCCGGCGTCGTCGAAGGTGGCCACGAAGACGTTCCGACCCGTTCCACTCCGGCCCGCCATGTCGCCGTTGGTGGTGCCAGCCACGACGACCCTGCCGGCGGCGTCAACGTCGACCTTGTAAGCGAAGTCGTCGGCGTCGCTACCGAACTGCCGCGCCCACTCGAGCTCGCCCTCGGCGCTGAAGCGCGCGAGGTACGCGTCGGCTCCGCCCAAGCTCGCGCCAGCCAGCGCGCCTTCGGTTTGCCCCACCACCCAGATGCTTCCGTCCGGCGCCACGGCCACGTCGCGGGCGCTCTCGGTTGCCGCCGTGCCGTACTGCCGTACCCACAGCATGTTCCCATCGGCGTCGAGCTTCACTAACACGGCGTCCCACTCGCCCTGCGAGCTGGCACCCGGCAAGCTCCCCTCCGTCGCGCCCGCCAGGTAGACCGAGCCGTCGGGCCCAACGGTCATGCCGTAGCCGAAGTCCTGGCCGTCAGAACCGAGCGTGAAGGTGGTTGGTGGTTGCGCCAGCCCGAGTCCCAGGAACGAGAGAACCGCCAGCCCGCATAGAGCAGCTAGGCAGAATGGAAGCGTCCTGCTTTCACGGAAATGGAACATCTTTCGCTCTCCTCACTAGGGCTAGACACTAGCGGCCTGGTTGATTAGCGGGCCTCGACTTGTAGCCACAGGCTGGTGCTCCTCAGCCCAGCCGAGAACAGTACTTGGAACTCCTCTTCGGCGCTTGCGAACGTGAGAGAGCCGCCGGAGCCACGCGCCAGCAGCCGGCCAGTGGTTGCGTGCCGCACCATGACGTGCTCGTACTGCCCAGCGTTCCACTCGAGCACCACGAAGCCGCTGTCGCTCCTGCGCAACGTGGGGGCGGGCTCCGCGGTTTCCGCCCCTGCCGCGGCGAGGCCCGCCGCCGGCGTGAGATCGCCGATCACTGAACCGCTGAGATCGAGCACGCGTGCCGTGCTTGCGGCGCCCAGTTGGGCGCTCGTTACAGGCACCGTGAACGCGAAGATACCGTCGGAACCGGGGCCATGGTCGACCGCCGGCACAGATAAGGTGTACGGCTCGAACGGCACCTCAACCAGCACCGCACCGTTGTCAGCTAGCAGCTGCCAGCGCCACTCACCCGCCACCGGCGGGCGCGGCTGGCCCTCGAACGCGAACGTGGGCCGCAGGCTGGCCACGCCGCCGCTTACGCGGCCGCTGACGAGCAGAACGGTGGCCGCGGCAGGATCGTCCGGCGCAACAGCTGGGCGCGCGGCCGACTCTGGGTCGCCCCAGTCCAGCCAGGCGGGCGGGCGCTGCCGGTACTTCAGTACCTCGTGGTAGTTGTGGTCGCTTATCCACCGCGGGCGGCAGTAGCTCATGAGGTCTGCCATGTCGGGTTGCACCAGATGCTCCACGTTGGGCAGGTAGAAGCGGTTGATGCCGAAGCTGGCGGTGCGGCCGTCGAAGTAAGGGAAGGTGGGGTCGTGGTTGCCGTCCAGGCCGCAGCTCGCGTGACGGAGACTGAAGTTGTGACCCAACTCGTGCGCGATGGTCATGCCACCGAACTTAGACTGACCTTCCTCGATCTGGTCTGGCGTCGCGACCAGGCTCCAGGAGATCGGGCCGCCCACCGCGGCTATGCCGGCCGCGGCCGGCTTCTCGATGACGGCGGGAGCCAAGGCGTGGTAGTGGGTGGCCGCGCCGTCTAGCAACCAGGCCTCGCCCAGCACGTCCAGCACCTGACTGAAGTCGTCGTCGACGGCGTATGTGAGCGGGGCGCGCACGCTGGCGCTCACCTCGTCGAGCGGGAACACGGAGTAGGTGGCTATTAGCGCATCACCCAGTTCCTCCTCGGCGACCT
>CAZFFG010000091.1:3605-7009 GCA_964518275.1 uncultured bacterium
GCGGCGTGGTGGGCAGGCAGTCAGGGCCCTCGGCCACGAGCGAGCCCACCGCGGCGCCGTTCCTGGTGGCGTGAACCGTTACCTCGGCGGGCACCCTAACAGGTGCCGCAGCGTCCGCTAACAGCGACACCCGCACCGTAGCCGGCCGGCCCGTGATGAGCGGCACGCGCTCGGGCCACGCTTCCACGCTCTGCAGCACCTGCATGCCGAAGAGCTCGGCGTTGAGCATTTCACCGAAGCGCGGGTTCTCGCACTGGGCCGCTGGTGCGAGCTCCACCTGCGCCGAAGCCGACAACTCGCCCGAGCGCGCCACCACGGTGAACGAGCCCGAGTCGGAGAGACCGGTCACGTTGCCGGCGGTGTCTACCAGCCCGTACGCTCGATCGGAGCTCTCCCAGCTCACGTCGCCGCCCATCTTCACGCCCGCCTCGTTACGGAGGGTGGCGTGGAGGCGGAACCTCTCGCCCGGCGTGAGGCGAAGATGCTGATGGGAGAGTTCTAGCACTACGGGCTCAACAGCCGGGGTTTCCAGCAGTGACTTCACGGTCTCGCAGCTGGTCAACACGGCGCCCAGCAGCAACACGAGAAGCATGGAGCGCGCGCGCCCCAATCGCGTACGGCGCCCCGATTGGCGACCCTCAGTCATCGACGCCACACTCCTCCTGCGGCTCCCACCACACCGTTACGCCCCGCGATTCCAGCTCGGTAACGACCCGCCACGCGTCCGAGCCAGGCGTGTGGTCGAGGCAGTTGTAAACCAGGTCGATCGTGAGGTCCCCGCTGCCGAGCTCGAGGTCTAGGAGCGGTTCGATGCTTGTGATGCGGTTCTGGGTGAGTCCGAGGTAGCTCAGCTGAGTGAGCCCCGCTAGGAACGAGAGGTCGGTGATTCGGTTCGAAACCAGGTTGAGGTCTACGAGCGAGGTCAGCTCGCCGACGACCGAGGCATCGACGATGTCGGTACCCATAAGCGCGAGCGACTCGAGCTGGGGCGTTTCCCGCAGGAACGCGAGGCCGTCGAGCTCCTGGTCGTAGATCCATAGCCCCCGTACGCTCTCCGGCAAGTGCGTAAGTGCAGCCGAATGGAAGTTCGAGTTGCGGCCGAGCGCCAAGTGGTTAAGCGATTCGAGCTCCGCCAGGAAGCCCCAGTCGTCGGGCTGCATCTCTTCCAACGTGAGGCTCCACAGCCTTGGCAGGTCGGCCAGGGGCGCGAGGTCGGTGACCGGGTTCGCGACCAGCGCCACGGAGTCGAGGTCAGGGAGTCGGCTTAGCGAAGCGACGTCGTGCACGTTGCTGCTGTGGAGTTCCAGCCGCCGCAGGTGCTGGAGGCCGTGCACGAACGACAGGTCATGGGCGGCGGAGTCGTGAAGGCTCAGATGCTCCAAGCCCTCCAGCTGGGCGATGACCGCCAAACCGGTCGCGTCGACGTGCGACAGCATCAGCTCGCGGAGCGCCTCCAGAGCGGTAAGCGGTGCCAGGCTGTCGATAGGGCCACCCGCGACATCGACGGCGCGCAGGCGCGACGCCATTTCAACGCCACCCAAGCTGCCGATACCTAGGTAACCGGCCGCGATAGCCGTTAGGTCCTGGAGCTCATCGCACGTCACACTCAGGCTTTCCAGCCCGAGGGCCTGCGCCACGTAGGCCTGCAGCAGTTCATCGGCGAACACCACGGCTGAGGAAGGGTCGGCGCACGGGTGCGGCAGACTGACGCTGCGCTCAGCGCGGTCGTTCGCGCGGTTCGTTTGCTCCAGCTCACCGTTCGCATCGACCGTAACCACCACGCGGTGGTCGCCGAACGGCAGGGGCTCGTTCCACCAGAGTTGCACCGTGAGTTGCGCGGCGCCCCCGCGATCGATGGCGGGCGTGAGCGCATCGAAAGAGCTCACGGCCTCGTGAACCCCTGGGGCCGTCTCTACCTCTAGTTCGACGCGGGTGAGGGTGCGTTCGGCGGGCGCGTCGCCGCTGTTGGCTACGACGAAGGTAACGACGGCGTCCTGAGACAGGAGTTCTAGCGGGTCGGGGCTCAGCCGTATCCAGTGGGCCGCTAGGTCTGGGTAGGTGGGAGGCGGCGGTGGCTCGTCGTCCCCGTTAGGCTCCTCCGCTTCGGTGGCGGCGCAGGCGGCCAGCAGTAACAGCGCTGCGAGTAGTGATGACGCTCGGAACCGTTGTAACACCGTGCCGCCCCCCGAGGTTCCCGCCGTAGCGGCCACCGGGTAGCGGGCAACGGCGAGGATAAGCGCTTGGCATTTGCAACATGTTACCCGCTGGGCGGTCGAGCCTGGCCAGCCCACAGGCGCCCTGAGCCGCGCCTAGGCAGGCCGCTATCCGCTTAGGCGCCTACCGCGTGCGCGGATCCAGGAAGTCGCGCAGCGTGTCGCCAACCAGGTTGAACCCGAGCACGGTGAGCGCGATGCTGATGCCGGGGAACACCGTGAGCCACCAGCGGCCCGACAGCACGTAGTAGCGCCCTTCGGTGATGATGGCGCCCCACTCGGGCGTGGGCGGCTGCGCGCCAAGCCCGATGAAGCTGAGCCCCGCCACCGCGATGATGGCCTGACCGAACCCCAGCGTGCCCTGCACGATGACCGGACCGAGGCTGTTGGCGAGCAGGTGCTTCACGGCGGTGCGCAACCGGGAGGCCCCGAGGGCGCGCGCCGCCTCTACGAACTCGATGTTCCTCAGCGCGATGACGGAACTGCGCACCAAGCGCGCGTAGCGCGGCACGGAGACTATCGCCACGGAGAGGATGGCGTTGGTGAGGTTGGGTCCCAGCGCGGCGGCGATGGCCATGGCGAGGATGAGTGACGGGAAGGCGAGGACCACGTCCATGGTGCGCATGAGCAGGGCGTCCCAGCGCCCGCCGGCGTAACCCGCCACCAGGCCGATGAGGATGCCGGCCGTGCAGCCCACCAGCACGCTGGCGAGGCCCACGCTGAGCGACACACGCGCGCCCCAGATGATGCGGCTGAGCAGGTCCCGGCCGAACGTGTCCGTACCGAAGATGTACTCGCCCGATGGCGGCCGCAGGCGCGCCGTCATGTTGATGGCGAGAGGGTCGCTGAGGGGCAGCAGCGGCGCCAGCGCCGCCACGACCACGAACACAACCAGCACCACGATGCCGAACAGCATGGTGGGCCTGAGGAGCAGGCGCCGTAGCCTCGGCGAGATCATGAGTACTGCACCCGCGGGTCGATGAGGGCGTAGGCGGCGTCTACCAGGGCGTTGATGGTGACGAATATCAGCGCCGTCACGAGCGTGAAGCCCTGCACGGCGGCGAAGTCGAGCGAGTAGATACCGTTCACGGCGTAGAGACCCATGCCGGGCCAGTTGAAGACCGTCTCGGTGAGCACGGCGCCCCCGAGCATGTTGCCGAACTCGAGCCCCAGGATGGTGATCATGGGCAG
>CAZFFG010000092.1:0-6950 GCA_964518275.1 uncultured bacterium
ACGCGCAGGGTGGTGGTCTTGCCGCAGCCGGAGGGGCCGAGCAGCGCGAAGAACTCGCCGTCGGCTATCTCCAAGCTCACGTCGTCGACGGCGCGCACCTGTTGCTTGGTGCGCGCGTCGACGAACTCCTTGACGAGGTTACGGATCTCGACGGCCGGCTTGCTCATGCGTGTGGGCTCAGCGGCCGATGAAGATGCGGATCTCGTCCCAGGCTTCGAACAGCAGCTGCTCGCGTTCCGCGGACTGCGTGGCGAAGAAGAGGCGCTCCTGCGTCTCGGCGCTGGGGTAGATGCCAGGGTCCTCCGCCAGCTCGGGGTCGATGAGCTCCATGTCTATGGCGGCCAGGTTGGGGCTGCCGTAGGCGGTGTAGTTAGCGATGGAGGCGCCCACGTGCGGGTCGAGCACGTAGTCGATGAAGGTCTCGGCCAGCGCCTTGTTGGGGGCGCCCGCCGGGATGACCAGGCTGTCGAGCCAGAAGTTGGTGCCCTCTTCGGGGATCACGTAGGCGTAGGTGTCGCACTCGCACTCGTCCATGATCTGGAAGATGTCGCCCGAGTACTCCACGGCCATGTCGACCTCGCCGCGCACGAGCATCTCCTGCCCGTCGTCCTTAGCGATGTAGACCACGTTGCCGCCGTTATCGATCAGGAACTCGGCGGCCTCACGAATGGCGGCGGCGCCCTCGGCGTTCGGGTCGTGGCCGGTCATGATGAGGCCCACGCCGATGAAAGCGGTGGTGTCCTCTAGCCACGCTACCGGGCCGTCGTAGCTGAAGAGCTCGGCCCAGCTGCTGATCTCGCCGACCTTCTCGACGTTATAGCCGATGCCCACGGTGCCCCATTGGTACGGCGCGCTGAAGCGGTTACCGGGGTCGAAGGGCAGGTCGAGGAAGGTGGGGTCCAGGTTGGCCCAGTTAGGGATGTTGGCCTTGTCGAGCTCGAGGATGAGGCCCTCGTCGACCATCAGCGTGACGATGACGTCGGACGGCACCACGATGTCGAAGCCCGGGTTGCCCTGGCGCAGGCGCACCAGCATGTCGTCGTCGGAGGCGTACGTGTCGTACACCACGTTAACTCCGCAGGCGGCCTCGAAGTTGGCGATGGTGTCCTCAGCGATGTAGGTGGCCCAGTTGTAGACGTTGAGGGTCTGACCCTCGAACCCTGCGGGACACACCCACTGGGAGTCCTCGCTCTGTGCGAAGGCGGCGCCAACGAGCGCCGCTACGAGTACTGCGATCAGGCTTCTTCTCATGCTCCACCTCTCGTGTGGGGCCAAGCTGATGCGCCCCCTTAGGCCGCGGTGCTGGCGTGCTATGCGCGCCGGCGCCGTGATCTGTTTGGTCGGCGCGCTGCAACCGACCGGTAGCCGGTTCGGCGCAACTTCGCGCAGGATGGGGTAAAGATATCACCCGCTGAGGGCGCGCGACCATGAGGCGCATTAACCTGCGTTGAGCGTTGCTGTCAGCGGCGCGTGGCGCTTATCAACCTGTCGAGCATGGGGTCGGGCATCACGCGCCGCAGCACGTTGACGATGTGCGCGTCGGTACCCACGAAGTAGCGGGTCCGTACCCGCCTGGAGGAGAGGGCGCGCACCACAGCGCGCGCCACGGCCTCGGGCGACGTGCCCTTCACGGAGGCGTCCTTAGCGCTGTCGGCGAGCTCCTGCACCACGGAGCCGTAGTACTCGCGCGCCACGGGCTCCATGGCCTCGAGGCGCGCCATGCCGTCCTCCATGCTCTTGTCCCAGATGGGGGTGGCGATGCGGCCGGGCTCCACCAACGACACGGCCACGCCGTGCGGCTTGAGCTCACGCCGGAACGCGTCGGCCACGGCCTCTAAAGCGAACTTGGACGCCGCGTAGGCGCCCAGTAACCGGCTGGCGACGAGGCCAGACACCGAGCCAACGTACACGAGGCGCCCCCCGTGCTCACGGAGGATGGGCAGGAACGCCTGCGACATGGCCACCTGGCCGATGACGTTGACCTCGAACTGATCACGTAGGTCGTTCACCGGGAGGAACTCGAGCGGCGCGGCAACGGCTATGCCGGCGTTGTTCACCACGCCCGTGAACGGTAGGCCGTTCAGCTCGGCCCGAACGCGCTCCGCGGCGCTGCTCACGTGCTCTGAGTTGGTGACATCGAGGATGAGAGGCTGCAACTTGGCGCCGGCCCCGGCGGTGCGCACAAGCTCCAGACCGTGCTCCTCGCGCCGAACCCCCGCGTAGACCACGTGCCCCAGCCTCGCCAGCATCAGCGCGCTTGCCCTGCCGATGCCCGTGGACGCGCCTGTGACGACGACTACCCCCGGCTGCGTATCTGCGCCTCGTCCGAGCACGGCAACATCCTACCGTGCCCGTCTCGGTGGCTGTAACCGGGTACCCATTCGGTTGAGGCTCTGCCGGGCTCACCCCTCCATGAGCCGGCGGTACTCGTTAGGTATGGGCACGGGCCGGTTGGTGGCGTAGTCGAACCACACGACCACGGCCTCGTACTCGCACGCCACCTCCTCCTCGGCGTACATGACCTGCCGCATGGTCATGCTCGTGTTCCCCACCCGCACCATCTCGGTGGTTATCCGGCAACGTTCGCCGAGCTTCACCTGCCGCCGGAAGTCCATGGCCAGGCGCGCGAGGATGAAGCCGGTGGCCGGCAGCCCCACCCGGGCTATGTAATCGATGCGGCCAAGCTCGGCGTAGCTAGCGTAAACGGCGTTGTTGACATGACCCAGAGCGTCGGTGTCGCCGAAACGGATCTGCAGGTCGAGGCTCGTGACCGTGCCGCTCATGAGCGCGGCCGCCTCTGGCAGTCCGGGCAGTACGTGGTGCCGCGCTGCCCCACCACCATGCGCTCCAGCAAGCCGCCGCAGCGCGGGCACGCCTCGCCGGCCCGACCGTAGACGTCGAGGCGGTCGGCGTAGTCGCCGCTCTCGCCGTACACGGTTCGGTAATCGCTGAGGGTGGTTCCCTGCGCCGCGATGCTCGCAGACAGCACGTCACGGATGGCTTGGAGGAGTCGCCCCGCCTGTTCAGGCTTCACGCGCGCCGAGGGCGTGAGCGGGTGAAGGCCCACGCGCCACAGCGCCTCGTCGGCGTAGATGTTGCCCACACCCGCCACGGGCCGCTGGCTCAGCAGGTACGTCTTCACAGCCACCCTCGAGCGGCGCAACGCGGCGTGGAAGCGCTCGGCCGTGAACGACTCATCGAGCGGCTCGGGCCCAAGCGCAGCCAGCGTGGGCAGGGCGCCGTAATCGCCGCGCCGCACCACCAGGAAGCGCCCGAAGCGCCGGGGGTCGTTGAACTCGAGCCGGTTGGGGCTGGCGCCCTCCAACTCCACGGCCACGCGAAGGTGCTTAGGGGGCTCGGCCGCTCCGCCCGGCGTGAGCACGCCGGTCATACCGAGGTGCGCCACCAGCTCGTCGCCACCCGACAGGGGCATGAGCAGGAACTTGCCGCGGCGGCCGACCTGCTCGATGCGCTGACCCGCCGCGCGCTCGAGGCCGGCGTACTTCGGCCCGGGCGGCGCCAGCAGCTCCACGCGGGCGATGGTGCGACCCGTGAGCCACGGCGCCAGCTGGCGCCGCACGGTTTCGACTTCTGGCAGTTCTGGCATCGCGGGAGAGTATAGCCCCGGCTTTCAGGCCGCCCGGAAGCGCCCCCTACGCGGCGCGCCCTTGCCGTTACGAACGTCCACATCACCTTGACATGGGCCAGCGCGAGCCTATACTTTGTAGGGATGCTTGCTCGAAGCGACGCGACTCTCAACTTGTCATCTTTGCTCACGCACGACCCGAGCGCACCGCTCGAAGTGCAGGGCGAGGGACTGCTGGAGCCCGCTCACGAGCTGCTCGACGCCGACGGCTTACGCCTCGCCGGTCCCATGAAGTGGCGCCTTCAGGTGGTCAACGCGGGAGGCGACGACGACTTCGTGTTGGAAGGCAAGGTGGCGGGCACCACCGTCACCGAGTGCCGCCGCTGCCTAACGGACGTGCAGTCGGAGGTCAGCACCTCCTTCGTGTACCCCATGGAGTACCGCCCGTCCGACCGACCGCTCGAGCTCGACGAGTCTGACGACGAGGGGCAGGAAGACGTGCTAGTCTTCGGCGGCCCCGAGGTAGACTTCGCCTCGTTCCTCACCCAGCTCCTGGCCATAGAGCAGCCGCTCTCGGCGCTGTGTAAGGAGACCTGCCTGGGGCTCAACGATGAGGGCGTGAACCTGAACGATCACCCTGAGCTGGCCTCCGAGGAGAAGCGCGAGGCCGCCAACGGGAGGTCGCCCTTCGAGGCGCTCCGCGACATCGACCTTAACGCCTGACGCCAGGCTTCACTAAAGGAGAAAGACCCAGATGGCAAAGCACCCTGTACCCAAGAAGCGCACCTCGCGCGCCCGCCGCGACTCCCGCCGTGCGCACGACGCCCTGCAGGCGCCCACCCTCGTGGCGTGCCCGCAGTGCAAGAGCATGAAGCCGCCCCACGTCGTGTGCCCAGAGTGCGGTACCTACGACGGCCGTCAGGTGATCGCCGAGGCCTAGGCCGGCCTTAAGCGTGAACCAACAGCGGCCGGTTGCCGGCATCACAGCGCTCGGAGCGTACGCTCCGCCCGGGATCCTCACCAACGAGGACCTCGAGAAGATGATGGACACGACCGACGAGTGGATCACCACCCGTACGGGCATCAAGCGCCGGCACGTTGCGGCTGAAGACGAGTTCACCTCCGACCTGGCGTTCAGGGCGGTGGAGGACTTGTTGGCGCGCCATGGCGACGACGCCCTAGCTGGCGTCGACATGGTCATCGTGGCCACCAACACCCCCGACGCCCTCTTCCCCGCCACCGCGGCGTTGGTGCAGGAGCGTTTCAAGCTGGCCGCGGGCGCTTTCGACCTGCTAGCGGCCTGCCCGGGCTGGATCTACGCGCTCGGCATCGCCAAGAGCCTCGTGGAATCCGGTCAGAACAAGCGCGTCCTGGCCATCGGGGCCGAGGCGCTCACCAAGATCGTTAACTGGGAGGACCGCTCCACCGCCGTGCTGTTCGGCGACGGAGCTGGCGCCGTCGTGGTTGAGGCCGTGCCTGAGGGTTACGGCATCAAGTCCATGGTGATGGGCGCCGACGGCTCGGGTGCTCAGCACCTGCACCGTAAGGCGGTTGGCCGCTGCCTGCCAGGCGGCGTGGAGCTAGGCGACAACCTGTACATGAACGGCCGCGAGGTCTACAAGTTCGCGGTGCGCGTCATGAACACCGCCACCATCGAGGCGGTGGAGAAGGCCGGCCTAAGCACCGCCGAGATAGCGCACTTCGTGCCGCACCAGGCCAACTTGCGCATCATCGAGGCGGCGCGCGAACGTCTGGCCCTCGAGCCGGAGCGTGTCATCGTCACGGTGGACGAGTACGGCAACAACTCCACCGCGAGCATCCCCCTCGCCATCCGCCATGGGCTCGATTCGGGCCGCGTGAACGTGGGCGACAACCTGCTGCTGGTCTCCTTCGGAGCGGGCCTCACGTGGGCCTCCTCCGTGGTCACCTGGGGACCGCACGGCTGACCAGCTCGCCCTGGGTCGCTCACTATCAGATACCGTTAGCAGCCATGAAACCATCACTTGCATCAGCGCTTCGCCGCACCGGAGCACGCGTCTCGTGAGCGGCGTGCGTCTAGCCGCGCTGTTCCCCGGCCAGGGCTCGCAGAAGGTGGGCATGGCGCAGGAGCTCTACGCCGCCTCACCCGCCGCTAAGCGCGTGCTGGACGAGGCTGAAGCAGCCCTGCCCGGCCTGCTGAAGCTCATGTGGGAGGGGCCCGCCGAGGAGCTGCAGCTCACCGCCAACCAGCAACCCGCTCTGGTGGCCGCCGGCGCCGCCGCCTACGCCGCGTGGCTAGAGGCGGGCGGGCCTGCCGCCGAGTTCGGTGCGGGCCACTCGCTGGGCGAGTACACCGCCCACGTGGCCGCCGGCTCGCTCAGCGTGACCGACGCCGTGCAACTGGTGAGGCGCCGCGGCACCTACATGCAGGAAGCCGTGCCTGAGGGCCAGGGCGCCATGGCGGCCGTCATGAAGCTCCAGCAGGCGCAGATAGACGAGAGCCTCGCCCGCGTGAGCGCAGCTGACCCCGCGCTGGTGGTGGAGGTGGCGAACCTCAACTCGCCGGGGCAGACGGTCATCTCGGGCACGGTGTCGGGCGTGGCCGCGGCGTCAGCCGCTCTGAAGGAGCTGGGCGGCCGCGTCATCCCCCTGAAGGTGAGCGCGCCGTTCCACTGCTCGCTCATGCAACCGGCGGCGGATCGGTTGGCCGCCGACCTGGCAGCCACCACGTTCGCCGCACCAACCTTCAGCGTGGTTTGCAACGTCACCGCCGAACCGCTGCCGGATCCCGCTGCCGCGCCCGACCTGCTCACGAAGCAGGTAACGGGCAGCGTGCGGTGGGTGGAGTGCGTGGAGCGCCTCCAGGCGCTGGGTGCCACTCACTTCGTGGAGTTCGGGTCAGGCAGCGTGCTCACCGGGCTGGTGGGGCGCATAGCAGACGGCACGTTCGCGCGGGCGGTCGACGCCCCCGGCGCGCTGAGCACGGTTCTCGAGGAGGTAACGGGTTGAGCGGCTCAGGTTCTAGCGTTCCAGGGTCTGTTTCCGGCGGGGCTCCAGGTGAGAACGCCCGCGTCGTGCTGGTCACGGGCTCGAGCCGTGGGCTCGGGCGCGCCATGGCGGAACGGTTCGGTCGTGACGGCTACCGCGTGGCGGTGCATTACGTGAGCTCCGCCGGTCCAGCCGAGGAGGTGGCCGCGGCCATCCGCGCTGCGGGCGGCGACGCGCACGCGTTCGGCGCCGACGTAGCCGACCCGGAGGCGTGCCAGCAGCTCATCAAGGACGTGACGGCACGCTTCGGTGGGCTCGACGTGCTCGTGAACAACGCCGGCATCACCCGCGACGGCCTGGTGCTGCGCATGAAGGACGACGACTGGCAGGCGGTGCT
>CAZFFG010000093.1:0-6933 GCA_964518275.1 uncultured bacterium
GCATGCTGCTGGCGGGCCTCGTGAACAACGCGCAGCAGATGAACGTGGTCATCCCTATCGTGGCCGTGTCGATGGCCATGATCGGCGGAGCTTACTGGCCCATAGAGATCGTGAGCAACCGCATAATGCTGGCCCTGTCGCAGGCGCTGCCCATGCGGCACGCTATGGACGCGTTCAAGGGCCTCGCCTACCACTCTTGGGGTTTCGGTGAGGTTGCGGTGCACGTGGGTTACATGGCCGCCTTCGCGCTCCTGTGCACGGTGGTGGGGGTCTGGTTGGTGGATAGGCGGGGAAGCTAGAGGAGTCACGAGCAGCCGAGCTCGTACTTGACATCACGCATCTGATGCGTGATGCTAGCGGCATGCGGGCCACCCGTACAACGGTAGCCATAGACGACGACGTGCTGGCATACGCCAGGCAACTCTCTGAGGATTCGGGTCGGCCCCTAGGAACCGTCCTCTCCGACTTGGCGCGTTGCGGCATGCAAGCCAAAGCACCCGCCACAACGCGTAACGGGATTCGGCTCCTCCCCGCGCCGCCCGAATCGGGTCGAGCGACTCTAGATCACGTCAACAAGCTGCGCGATGAGCTTCTATGACGGCCTACCTACCAGACGTCAACGTGCTTATAGCGCTGCTGGATCCGTTGCATGTACATCACGAACACGCTCATACGTGGTTCGGTGGACTGGGCCGGAAGCGGTGGCTCTCCTCTCCGACGACCCAGAACGGAGTGCTTCGCATCGTCTCCCACCCGAGGTACGCCAACCATAGTCCTGTATCAGCGGTCGTGGACGCGCTTCGTAGCCTCCTGGAGACACCGAACCATTCGTTCGTTCCCGACTCGATCAGCTTAGTCGAGCAATACGGCGGTCCGCTGCTGGCGGGGCCGATAGCCACCACTGGGCAAGTTACCGACACCTATTTGGTTCTTCTGGCGGCCGCCAACGAGGCAACCCTAGCGACGTTCGATAAGAAGCTGTACACCGGGCATGTTGTGAATGGGAGCTCCTACGTGCACCTGCTCCTGTAGAGCTCACACCCGCCGACGCTCCGCCATTCTTTGGATCACCGCCGGCTACTGGAGCGCACCACCAGCACCACCGCCGCCACCACCACCGCCATGCCGAAGAGCCCGGGCAGGCCCACGCGTTCACCTGCGAAGGCCATACCAAGCAGCACGGCCACGACCGGGTTCACGTACGCGTACGAGGTCAGCAGGGCAGGCCGTACGCGCGCGTTCAGCAGGTACACGTAGGCGCTGAAACCGATGAGCGAGCCGAACACCACCAGGTAAGCCAGGGCCAGCGCGGAGCTCAGCGTGGGCGGGCCCGCCACCGTCTCGCCGCGCAGCAGGCCCAGCGGTAGGAACAGCACGCCGGCCGCCAGCATCTGAGCTGCGGAGCCCATGCCGCCCGGTGCCTGGGGTAGGCGGCGGCTGAGCGCCGAGCCGAGCGCCCACGAGAACGGCGCCACCAGAAGCAGGGCGGCCGCCAGCGGGTTGCTGCGCATGCCGCTCTCGAGGTTTATGAGCAGCACCCCGAGCAGGCCTATCACCATGCCCACGTACTCGCCCCGGCCGGCCCGTTCGCCACCGAACGAGAGGAGCAGCGTGAGCCACAGGGGCATGGTGGCCACCATGACGGCCGCCAGCCCGGACGGCGCCCCGAACGACTGGGCCAGCCCCACGCTGCCCATGCCGCCCACCAGCAGCAGCACGCCTACAGCGGAGGAGCCCAGCCACTGCCGCACCGTCGGGTGCTTCTCGCCCCGCCAACGCACGTAGCCGTACATGAGCAGGCCGGCCAGCACGAACCGCACCGACAGCATGAGGTAGGGCGGCAGGTCCTCCACCGCGATGCGGATGGCCAGGTAGGTGGAGCCCCAGATGACGTAGAGGATGAAGAGCGCTAGCGCGACGTCGAACGACACGGGGCCGACGTTGCTGCTTCTGAGGGCCCGGAGTCGCGACACCCAGCGACTATACGGGAAGCCGCGTCAGGGACGTGCAGTGCGCAGGTTGCAACGCGAATTCACGGTGCCGGCAGCAGGCCCGAACGTCACCGTGCCTGCGCCGCGACGCCTGCTAAAGTGCCCGGATGCTCTCAGCCGACAACACCCAGGACCGCACCCAGGATTACGCCACTCGCAACGGCTTCGACACGCGAGTCGGAGCGTACTGCGTGCTGATCGAGCACGGCGGGCTCCTGCTGGCGCGCCTGGCCAGCCACCTGTTCGATAAGGAAGAGTGGACGCTGCCGGGCGGCGGCCTCGAGCCGTTCGAGACACCCGAGCAGGCGGCCGTGCGCGAGCTCTACGAGGAGACGGGCTTGAACGTGGAGCTAACGGGCTTGTTGGCGGTGGACAGCTTCACCGTGGAGCCGCAGGAGCGGCTGCTGGAGGTCGATCGCGGGCGCGCGCTGCTCTCGCTACGCGTGCTGTACCGAGCCGTAAGGACCGGCGGCACCCTGAGGCGCGAGGTCAACGGCAGCACAGACGACGTCGCCTGGGTCCCCCTGCACGAGGTACCCAGGCTGAGTCGAGTGGAGCTTGTGGACGTGGCGCTGAACGCTTTGGCCGCTCAGTAGGCGCGACGTCAGGAAGCCAGGCTCAGGCCGTCTGGCGCGCCTGCTGCAGGCGCTCCTCGGCCATGGTCACGGCAGCCGCGTCGGTGGAGGTGCCGCGTTCGTCGGCCAGGCTGAGGGCGCGCGCCACCTTGTTGCCGATGTCGGCCACCTGAGCGTAGGCGCGGTCGCGGTCGTAGCCGCCGGGCTGCAGCTCGTCGGCAACGTTGATGACGCCGCCGCCGTTGATGATGAAGTCGGGCGCGTACACGATGCCTCTCGCCTTGAGCGCGTCGCCGTGCCGAGCCTCCGCCAGCTGGTTGTTGGCCGAGCCGGCCACCACTTTCACCGTCAGGCGCGGGATGGTGTCGTCGTTGATGACGGCGCCCAGCGCGCACGGCGCGAAGACGTCCGCCTCGACGTCGAAGATCTCGTCGCTGGTCACTGCCGTGGCGCCGAGCTGGCTAACGGCCTGGTCGATGCGCTTCTGGGCGATGTCGGCCACGATCAGTTGCGCACCGTCGGCGTAGAGCCGCTCCGCTAAGCTCATGCCCACCGCCCCTAGGCCCTGCACCGCCACGCGGCGGCCCTTCAGGTCGTCGGAGCCGAAGGCGTGCTTGAGCGCGGCCTTGAGCCCGCTGTACACCCCGAAGGCGGTGGCGGGTGAGGGGTCGCCACTGGTCTTGGGCAGGCCGGCCACCCACTGCGTCTGGCGGCGGATGGCCACCATGTCCTCCGGCGCGGTGCCCACGTCTTGCGCCGTGATGTAACGCCCGCCGAGGCGGTCGACGGAGCGGCCGAACGCTTCGAACAGCGCCGGCGTCTTGTCGACCGTGGAGTCCGCGATGATGACGGCCTTGCCGCCACCAAGCGACAGGCCCATGGCGGCGTTCTTGTAGGTCATGGCGCGGCTCAGGCGCAGCACGTCGTTCAGCGCCGCGGCCTCGCTCTCGTACGGCCACACCCGGCACCCGCCGAGGGCCGGGCCCAACACGGTGCTGTGGATGGCCACTATGGCCTTGAGCCCCGTCTTCTCGTCCTGGAAGAAGGTCACCTGCTCGTGACCGGCTGCTTGCATGTTCTCCAATGTGTTGATGACGACTGCCTCCGTTTCAGGCGGCCGAGCGTGCGCTGTTGGCCGTGGTTCCCGTTTGCCCATAGGTTAATCCGCCCGCGTGGGGCTTACGTGGGAAGTTCCTACTTCCGGGCGCTGTGTACTGTGACGCCCAGCACCTCCGGCAGGTGGTCCTCCAACCTGCCGAGCGATAGCCCCAGGAGGCTCGCGGCCGGTTCGGGCTCGCCGGTGTTGCCGGCCAGCAGCATGAGGAGCTGGTCCCTGGTGATAGGCGGGTTCGGGAGCGCCCTGAACAGCTGCACTCCGAGCCGCATGAGCGGCAGCGGCACGTTCAGGAGTGGCTTGCCGGGCCGCAGCAGGTCGCGGATCATGACGAGCAGCTCCTTCAGCGTGAACTCCGTTGGGCCCGTCAGGTCGAGGGAGCGGCCCACGGCGGCGCCCTGGTTGAGGGCCCTCACGAACGCAGCCGCCACGTCCTCCACCCACACGGGTCTGAACGGGTACTCCCCAGTGCCCACGACGGGAATAACGGGCGGCAGGGTCACCAGTTGCTTGAGCGTCTGGCCGAAGAAGGCGTCGCCCACGCCGAACACCAAGCTGGGCCGCATGATGGTCCAGTCCAGCCCGGACGCGCGCACCAGTTCCTCCGCTGCACCCTTGGTGCGCTGGTAACCGCTCTCGGCCTCCGGGTTCGCGCCGATGGCGCTCATGTGAACGAAACGCGACACGCCGGCAGCCGCGGCCGCTGCGAGCACGTTGCGGGTGCCCGCCACGTGCACGTTCTCGAAGGTGGCACCGCGCCGTTCTGCGATGATGCCGACCAAATGGATGACGGCGTCCACGCCGTGCATGGCAGCCGCCAGTCCCTCGCCTGTGCTCACGTCGCCCGTAGCGCCACGCGTACCCGCCGGGGCCTGCGCCGCTGCCCGCCGGGCCAGGCCCACCACCTCGTGCCCTTCGGCCAGCAGCCGGCGGCTGACGTAGCCGCCGACGTAACCCGTCGCTCCCGTCACGAGTACCCGCATGGCCCCACACTAACCAGGAGTGCGCCCCGTGGGCCTTACTCGCGGGCCCTACACGTGAGCGTTTCTTGCGAGCGTTTCTCGCGAGCCCCTACCCGTACGCCCTGCCCGCGCTATGTAGGCTCTTGCTCGAGCACCTCCCGCAGCTTGGCCGCGAACGCGTCCGGGTCGCCGCGCTGGCCGTACTCGCCGCCTAGGAAGCCGCCGTGGTCGCTGGGGAACGTCTCGGCGTCTACTCCCAACCGCTGCGCTAACCCCACGGCCGCGCGGTGAGCGAGCTGGCCCCGCGAGCCGCTCCCGGCAGCTATCACCAGCCGCGGCCGACCTGAGGCCACCGCCCGCCCGAGCGCCTCGAGGTCGGGGCGATAGAGCGTGCAGGAGAGCAGGTTCTGGCCGAGCAAAGCGTCGTCTCGCCGGCCGTCGTCCTCGCTGGGGAGGCCGAACATGGCGGGGTCGGGCGCTGGTTGCTGCAGGTAGGCGTCCGTGAGCTCACCGACGTGACCTACCAACGCGATGAACTTGGCCATGCCCGGACCGATCCCGCTCTGTAAGTAAGTGCTGTGCATGTCGCGCGTGATGCGCTCGGCCACTGCCGCGTCGGGCAGGCAGTTCACCAGCGGTGGCTCATGCGCCACCACCGTGCGCAGCCTCTCCGGACGCTGGGCGACGAGCGCCAGGGCGTTGACGGCGCCGCCGCTGCTGGCGAAGAGGTCGACCTCGTCGTAAGCGAGGTGCTCGATGAGCTTGGCTAGGTCGTCAGCGTGCTCCGCGGGCGTGCTCTCGGTGGCGCCGTCGGTGCGGCGGCTGCGCTCCACGCCGCGGGGGTCGTACGTCACCACGGTGCGGTCCGTGAAGTGGCTCGCCAGCGTGGGGAAGCCGCTGGCGCCCATGGGCGAGCCGATCAGGACCAGCGGGCGTGCGCCCGCGCTTTGGCCTGGCCTGACGTCGTACGTGAGCACGGCGCCGCGGGTCTCGAGCGTGCTGGTGGTCGGTTCTATGGCCGTTGTCCTCATGGGCTAGACCGCCTTTCTCTCCGTCAGGATGGCGTCGATCTGACCGAGCGCCTGCGTCATGCCCTCGTCCATGCCCATCTCGAGGAGGGTCTCCATGGCTGCCAGGCTATCGAACGAACTCTCGAGCACCATGCGGGTGAGGCCCTGCTTGGCCTCCTCGATCGTCACGCGCATCACCACCCCTGGCAGCTCGTCGTTGCGAGTGCCGTCGGGGTTGGAGAAGCCGTCACGGATCTCTAGGTAGCGGGGCGGCTCCACCACGTCAACAAGCCAGTACCCGCCGGACCTCTCGCCGTCGGGGCCGGTCATGTAGAACTCGGCCTTGCCGCCGGTCCGCAGGTCGTGAACGGGGAAGGTCGCCGGCCAGGTGGGTGGGCCCCACCAGCGCTCGAGCTGCCGCGGGTCGGCCCACAACTGCCACACACGCTCGGGCGTGGCCTCGAACTCGCAGGTCATGGTCATGGTGAGCCTGGTGGGGTCTTTCGCTACGTTCACTACGCTCATCCTTCACCCTCCTCGTTCTGGCCGATCAGGTCGGCCATGCGTGTAGCCCGGCCGCGCCACAGCTCCTCGAACTGGTCCAGTAGGCGCTGCGCGGCGCGCACCTGCTCGAGCCTGGTGCTCACCACCAGGCGCCGCCCCACCCGGCGTTTGCTGACGAGGCCCGCCCGCTCCAGCACGGCGATGTGCTTCTGGACGGCGGCGAAGCTCATGGGGTAGTGGCTGGCCAGTTCAGCCACTCCCTCCTCCCCGGCCATGGCACGACTAAGGATGTCGCGCCGAGTCTGATCGGCCAGGGCAGAGAACACACGGTCCGCTTCGCTTCCCTGCAGCATTGATACAACCTAATGGTTGTATTATCTGGCTGTCAAGGGCATGCGGCGGCGGAGAGGCCGCTACGAATGTTCTCGCTAACTTCCGTGCTCTTTCGCGTCACCGGCAGGAGGCAGCCCGCGGGTTCACACCCCGCCACCCAGGTACGCCTTAGCCACCCGCTCGTCACCAGCCATGTCGGCGGCCGAGGCACCCAGGCGCACGGTGCCGGCCTCCAGCAGGTAAGCGTGGTCGGCTAACCGCAGCGCGGCACGGGCGTTCTGCTCGATGAGCAGCACGGTGGCGCCCGATTCGCGCAGGTCGGCCACCACCTTGAAGATCTCCTCCACTATCAGGGGCGCCAACCCCAGGCTGGGCTCGTCCAGGAGCAGCAGGCGCGGGCTGGCCATCATGGCGCGGCCTATGGCGAGCATCTGCTGCTCGCCG
>CAZFFG010000094.1:0-6862 GCA_964518275.1 uncultured bacterium
ACGTGATAGCGGTAGTTGTGGTGGTGGAGCTGTTCGCGCAACTGGTTGATCTGGTCGGCGACGTCTTGCGGCTTGCTCATGGTGCCATCCTACGTGTAGAGCGAGCGAAGTTCAGGAAGCGGGCGGTGAGCGGCCCGTACCTATGTATATGGCTGGGCTCAGGGTTTACCGGTGAGCGATGTCGCGCTGAGCGTTCTCTAGCCAGGCAGGCCGCGGGGCTTGCTCCAGCGGCGCTGGCACCGACTTCGCTGTGACCGGCAGCGAGGCGGGCCGTGCACGACGGCCGGCGCGCCTGGGCGCAGCTTGCGGCAAGGGCAGACCGCCCTCCCCACTGCCACGGGCTACGCGCAGGGAGCGGCGCTCGAGCCAGCCCTCTATGTGGTCGTGAACCGCGACCAGGAGGGCAGTTACAAGACCGAGGCCTGCGAACAAGAGCGTGATGCTGAGCGCCGTGATTGCCATGCGGACACCATACCTTAGTTAATAAGGTAGCGATGTGAGGCGAGCCACATGCGGCTCCTGCTGTGACCCGTGACACCGCCATAGCGTAGAGGGTTCGCTCGAGCTTCACAGCGCATGCCATATCCATAGCCCACCGTCCCTAGGCTAGAGCCGACCTCCGTCACCTATTGACGCACCTGGGTCGTACACTCGCTTCAACTATCGCCTGAGGGGGTCGAATTGCGCCGCTCCACTTCCGTCGTCTCAGACCGCATTGCGGGTCGCCGTGTACGAGATTCCTTCGCGGTCGAGAACCGCCTCGGTCACCGCGTGCTCACGCTCGCCGGCCTAGCCACCCAACTGGCCGGCGGCTTCGGGGGTGGAATGCCCTCCTCGCACCTCAAGAGGGCCCTGCAGGAACCGCCACTCGAGCAGCTTGGAGCCCTCGCGTCAATCGCAGAGTTACCAGGTTTCGCTCGGGCGGCGGCCAACACGCTTACCGCCATCTGGAACGCCGGCATAGACCTGGCGGCTAGGGCGGCAGAACCAGGCGCACACGGTCGCTGGGCGGAACTACTAGCCCTGCAGGAGCACGTGAGGCAGTCAGCACCGTTCGGCGCTCAGCTACCGCAGGAGCTAGTCGACGCGGCCACCGCCCGACTGCGGCTCGCGCCGCGCTTGTTGGGTGAGGTGCGCCTCGAACTAGTCGATGAAGTGCCGCCCGTCTATCGGCCGCTTCTGATCCAGCTAGCCGAGCAGGTTCCGACCAGTTGGCTGAGGCCACACGCACCCGTGCCAGCCTGGACAGTGGGCACGCAGATAAGGGTGGCGCACCCCGAGCGGCAGCATCCTAGCCTGCGCTTCGTGTCTTGCGCCGATCCCGAGCACGAGGTGCTGGAGGCGCTCCGCTGGGCCCGGAAGCTGTTGGTGAGCGGGGTTCCGGCAGAGGACATCGCCGTGGTGGCGGTCGACGTGAACGCCTACGACGCTGCGCTCCGCACCCTGGCGCGCAGTTCTAACCTACCCATCCACTTCGCTCAGGGCGTAGCCTTGGTCAGCACGGCCGAGGGCCAGTTCACCGCGGCTATGGCCGACGCGCTGCTGAACGGCCCAACTCAGGCGCGCGTCAGGCGCCTCTGCCTCACCGCAACCGCAGCTGCGGACCCGCGCCTAGGAGCGTTACCGCCGGACTGGTGCGCGGAGCTGGCGCCAGACGCGGCCCTGAACAGCGTCGCGCACTGGGGTCGGGCGCTCGAGCCGCTCACTGCGAAATCGCCACACGTTGCGCGGCTCATCGAGCAGCTGGTGGTGGATCTGTCGGTCGGACCTAGCGCTGCGGTCACCGTGGGTGAGCGCTGGCTTACCGGCCCCGCGCAGGACGCCTGGCACGCCGCCCTGGCTGAGGGGCCAGCCGAGGCGCTGCCCACTTCGCTGCAGCGGCTCAAGCTTAGCGACCACACGGATCCCTCAACTCACGTGCTGTGGGCCTCAGCGGCCACCGCGCTTGCCTGGCCCCGGCGCTTCGTGCGGCTCCTCGGGCTCTCGGCCCGCTCCTGGCCACGCCGCTCCAGCGACGAGGACCCACTGCTGCCCCGCCGAATCCTCGGAGACCTAGAGTTGCGGGAGCGCTCGACCGCTAAACGCGACGCCGATCACCTACACGCCCTGCTAGCGCAAACGGCCACGGAGGTGGTGCTCAGCCGCCCCCGGCGCGGCAGCGATGGTCGCAAGCAAAGCCCGAGCCCACTACTGCGGAGCCTGCCCGGCAACTCGACCGAGGATGAGAAACTACCCCGGGGAGGTAAGCGGCACGCCATCAGCGAAGCTGACCGCCGCGCCGCCCGGCCAGCTGAGCTGGAGGCAGACGCCGCCCTCGGGCGCGCACGCGCCGCCTTCCGGTCGTTCACGCTCCCACGCCTCACCCAGCACGATGGGCTCGTGCGGGCACGGCACCCGGTCGTAGCGCGAGCGCTCGCCCGGCGCCACTCGGCCACCTCGCTGAAGAAGCTCCTTCTCAACCCGCACGGTTTCATCGCCACCTACGCCCTCGGCTGGGCCGAGCCACAACCCGAAACCGAGATTCTCGGCCTCGACCCGCTCAACAGGGGCGCGCTGCTGCACGAGGTACTGGAGGAGTGCCTCACCGCCGTGCAGGAGCTGGGCGGCTTCTCGGCCGTTGATGAGGAGCAGTTGTCCCAGCTCGTCACCGCCGCCACAGTCAGGCGGGCGGTGATATGGGAGATGGTCAGGCCCGTACCGCCGCCGCTTGCCTGGCGCGCCGAGCAGCAGCGGGCGGCCCGCCTGGCGCTGGAGATGCTCACGTTCACCGACGGCACGCCGGCTCCCCCACGCAGTTACGCAGAGGTCAAGTTCGGTTACGCCCATGACGAGCTGCCGAGCGCGAACGGTCACCCGTGGCTCAACGGCACCGACGTCACCCTGCCCGGCACCCACCTGCGCCTCAGGGGCGTGATCGACAGGCTCGACCTCGACACCGAGCGCAAGTTCGTGAGGGTCATCGACTACAAGAGCGGTAAACCGAAGGACCACGACGGCGCCATAGACGGGGGCGAGGAACTGCAGCGCACGCTGTACACCATCGCCGTGAAGCAGCTGCTGGGTAGCGAGTACACGGTCGAAGCCGGCCTCCTGTACGCAGGCAGTACAGAGCTGGTCACCTTGAACGACCCAGACGCCAGCGTAGCGCAGCTCACCAGCGCTGTGCAGGAGGCGGTCCGGCTCCTGGAGCAGGGCAACGTGCTGCCGGGTCCGGCTATCACGAGCGATCACGAGGAGACGCTGCTCGCCTACCCCGCGGTGGGCACTAGCTACTACTACCGCGTGAAGGAAGCGGAGCTGAGCCAGCGGCGCCAGGTGCTCGACGCGCTCCTAGCCGGCCCGGCTAGCGGCGGTGAGGGGGTGCAGGCGTGACCCTAGCCCCGAAAGAGACCGCGGGCGCGCTTCACGACCTGGAGGCCCGCCGCACCGCGCTGACCGACCGGCGGCACGGGCTGGTGGTGGAAGCGGGCGCCGGGTCAGGCAAGACCGCCATCCTGGCGGGCCGTGTGGCGCTGCTCATGGCAGACGGCGTGGCGCCCCGCAACATAGCTGCCATCACTTTCACGGAGCTCGCCGCCGCCGAGCTGGCTACCCGCATCGGCCAGTATGTAGACACGCTCGCCGCCGGCGAGGTACCCAACACGCTGGCGGCGGCCTTCCCCACCGGCGCGCCTTCCCAAAAGCAGCGCGACGCTCTGGTAGCCGCCCGCGAGGAACTAGACGAGCTGACCTGCTCAACCATCCACGGCTTCGCGCGGGAACTGGTGCGCCCCTACCCGGTTGAGGCCGACATCGACCCTGGCGCTGGGGTGCTCGAGCCCGCCGAGCAGAAGCTCCTGTTCGACGACGTGTTCGAGACGTGGCTGCGAGAGAAGTTGGGCGAGAGGCGCCCGGGGGCGAACGTCGCAGACCACGATGGCGAAGAGAGCGGCGCGGCGGCTGCCGACCCGGTGCTCAGCGCCGTGGCGCGCTTCGTCATAGCCGACGACAAAGACAAGCGCGAGACGCTGGAGAACCTGGCGCGGTGCTTATACGAGCGCGAGGACGCAACCGCCGCGGAGCCAGCGGACTTGGCTGACCTTGCCCGCCGAGTCGCTCAAGCCGGCGAGACGTTCCATGCCTTCGCCCGTGCGCAAGCGGGCGCGGAGGAGGTCATCGGCGACCTCCTGGCCCAGGTGCAGCCACTGCTTCTTGCCCTGGCCGACACAAGGGCGGACGCGGAGAGCGCCATAAGGATCCTGACCCTGGAGCGGCCGGAGCCGCTCTTCACGAAGAGCGGTACTATCCGAAAGCTCAGGGTGAAGGGCAAGTGGGTGGAAGCGGCTCGGGCAGCCGGGCTCTCCAAGGATTCCGCGGAGGGCGCTTACGCGTGGGCTGCCGACCTGTACGCCGATTTCGACGCCGCGTTCAGCGAGCTCTGCGAGGCCGCAGCCGACACGCTGCTGCACGCGCTCGTCCACGAACTGAAAGACATAGGCAAGCTCTACCAGGAACGTAAGCGCGCGGCTGCCGCCCTGGACTTCGACGACCTTATCCGAACGGCCCTCAAGCTGCTACGCGAGCACCCCACGGTACAGAGCGAGCTGGCGGAGCGCTACCAGCACGTACTGATAGACGAGTTCCAGGACACCGACCCGCTACAGGCCGAGATCGTGTGGCGAATAACGGGCGACCCTAAGGGCGACGACTGGCGCACTTGGCCGTCACGCACCGGCGCTCGGTTCGTGGTGGGCGACCCGAAGCAGTCCATCTACCGTTTCCGCGGCGCGGACGCGGCCACCTACGCGCAGCTCACCGAGAGCCTGACCGCGGACGCCGCCTCCATGAGCGTGGAGCTGAACACCAACTTCCGGTCGCGCGCCGGCATCCTTAGCACGGTGAACAGCACGTTCAGTGAGCCGCTTGCAGCGGAGTACCAACCGGGTTACCGGCCACTACACGCCTTCAACAGCGCAGCAGACTCACCGAGCGTCGTCCACCTGCACGTACCCGGCCCCAACGGCGCGAACCAGTCCGCTAACGCGGAGGAGCTGCGCGAGGCCGAAGCGGCTACCGTAGCCGCCCTCGTGAGGGACCTGGTTGACGGCGCCAGCGGCCTGCTCCCGAGACCCGTGACAGCCGGCGACATCGCGCTCCTAGCCCCAGTGGGGTCGGGCCTCGACATCTACGAGCGGGCGCTCGACGCCCTGGGCATCAACGTGGCCAGCCAGGCAGGCAAGGGCTTCTACCGCCGGCAGGAGGTACAGGACCTGGTTGCGCTAACCCGCGCAGTGGCGGAGCCACGCGACCGCCTGGCCTTCGGGGCGCTGCTCAAAGGCCCGCTGGTTGGCGCCACCGATGAAGAGCTGCTGGACGCCACCGACCTGTTGAGTCACTTGGAGGGCGACGACCGTTACCTGAGCGTGCTCACCGACCCAAGCGTGCTGCCAGACGGACTTATCCGACGCACCATCGAACGCCTCAAACCGCTAGTAGTGGAGCGCTTCGCCACCACGCCCTTCGAGCTGCTCACCCGCGCGCTCGACGCCATGGAGGTACGGGCGCTGCTCGAACATCGGCACGGCCGGCACGCCGACCGGGCGCTCGCCAACGTTGACCGCTTCCTGGCTCACAGCCGGGCGTTCGACGTGCGGGGCCTAACCGCCTTCGCCCATCACGTCTGGGCGGCCTGGGCCGACAAAGAGAGCGAGCTTGAGGGGCGCACCGACTCCGCCGCCGAATCCGTGACGCTCATAACCATCCACTCCGCCAAGGGTCTCGAGTGGCCCGTTGTCATCCCCATCAACACCACGTCCAGCCCACTCGGCGCCTCGGGCGTCCTGCACGACCGGCGCACCAACCTCGTTGCCGCCAAGCTCTTCGGTCAGGCGTGCAGCGTGTACGAGGCCACGAAACAGCAGGAGGACCTGGAGTTGGCCGCGGAACGCATGCGGCTCTGGTACGTGGCCGCCACGCGGGCTCGGGAGCTACTGGTGGTGCCGCGCCACGAGGCCACGGTGGGCGGCGGCGCCTGGTGCAACATGCTGGAGTGGGCGCCTGAGGCGCCAGTAATCAAGACGGCGGAGAGGAGCCGGGCGCAGCGTCCCGCCGAGGAGGACGCCGACAACGCACAGGACCGGGAACGGTTCCTGCACGAGGCGGAACTCATCCGCGGGGCCATGCGGCACGTGGAGCGGCGCGCACCGAGCCGCCGCGATGAGCAAACGGCCGAGACCCTGGCGGCTGACGCGCAGCAAGCCCAGCAAGAGCCCGCCGACAGGTACGTGCTGGACGAGGACGGCGCCGCCACGTTCCTCGCACAGCTCGACGGGCAAGACATGTCCGAGCCAAGTCTCACGCGGCACCTCAAACCGGGCACAGCCCGCGGCATCCTGCTGCACAAGCTGATGGAGGAACTCATCAACGGCGAGACCCCGCCGCAGCTCGAGGCGCTCGAGAGCCGCGCCGCCGAGCTCGCGCGCTACCTAGAGGTAGAGGGAGATGGTCTCGACGCCCCCGCCATCGGAGCTATGGCTCATGACACCTGGCGACTGCCTCAGGTTGAGGCCCTGCACGGCCGGCTGCTAGCGGAGGTCGAGGTGGCCGGCATGGAGGCCGACCCGCAGAACCCGAACGTGCAGGTCTACTGGAGCGGCATAGCCGACGCGGTCGTCACCGCGGACGACGGCTCGATCACAACTGTCATCGACTGGAAGAGCGACTGGAACCCGTCCAACGAAGTGCTCGATCACTACCAGGATCAGCTGCGCGCCTACCTGCGGCTGACGGGAGCGCGCGAGGGGCTGCTGGTGCTCTCCGCTCTCGGGAAGGTGGTGCCGGTCTCACCCAACTAAGCACGCGTGACATCATCTAGGAATGACGC
>CAZFFG010000095.1:0-6846 GCA_964518275.1 uncultured bacterium
AACCGGAGCCCGAACCGGCGCCACTGCCTACGCCGGAACCAACGCCCGTTCCGGCGCCCGAGCCAGAACCCCAACCGGACCCCGCGCCCGGTGGGAGCACGCTGGCGCTCACCGACGTGCAGCTCACGGCCGCGCGCGCCTCCGAGGGTGGGCAGGGCGCGTTCGTGTTCCTCGCCCCACAGACCGCGGCCAACCGGAACCTGCGAACGCCCGTGGCTTACGGTAGCGGCACGCTGCACGTTCAGGTCCAGGTAGGCTCGCGGCCCACCACCGAGCCCGTGGCGCTACAGTTCTGCATCGTGCCCGCCGACTTCTCCGTGGTGAGCCCGCTTTGCACCGACACCAGCGCGCTGCTCCTCCCCACCTCGGGAACGGTCACCGCCACCGCGCGGCTCACCGACCTGAGCGCGGGCGAGGTGGACTGGAGCCAGGGCATCTCGCAACTGTTGGTGGTCCTCCGCGACGGCCTCGGCCGCCCCCTCGACGACCGCTACACGCGCGAGGCCGACGGCTCCCCCATCGACCTCACGCCGTACTTCCCGCTGGAGCTTCATGTGAGGGCCGCCCTCGTGCCGCCAGGCGGCAGCTTCGCGGGCTGGTGATATCCGCCGCCTACCACCCAGAAGGCGGCGTTCACCGTACTAGGCGCGGCCGCTACCTAGTCTTCAGCGGCCCACGCCCACGTACTCTAGGCCGGCGCCCTCCACCTGCTGGCGCTGCAGCAGGTTACGCGCGTCCAGCACCAGGTTGCCGGTCATGGCTGCGGCCATCTCCTGTAGCGGCAACCGACGGTACTGGTTCCAGTCGGTAACCACCACCACGGCGTCGCAACCCCGTGCCAGGCTCACCTCGTCCTCGCAGTACTCCACTGGCAGGCCCGGGTAGACGCGCTGCGCGGTGCTCATAGCGATGGGGTCATGGGCGCGCACCACCGCGCCACGGTCGTGAAGCTCCTCGATGAGCGTGAGGGCCGGTGAGTCGCGCATGTCGTCGGTGTTGCCCTTGAACGCCAGGCCCAGCAGGCCGATGGTGGTGCCCCGCAGCACCTTCAGGTGGCGCTGTAGCTTGTCGACCACGAAGAGGCGTTGCCGGCGGTTGACGTCGATGGCGGAGCGCACCAGCTGCAAGTCGTAGTCGTAAGTGTTACCGAGCGCCAGCACTGCGGCGGTGTCCTTGCCGAAGCAGCTGCCGCCCCAGCCGATGCCGGCGTTGAGGAACTTGCCGCCGATGCGCTGGTCGAGGCCGATGGCGCGGGCCACCTCCGTGATGTCGGCGCCCACCTTCTCGGCCAAGATGGCGAACTCGTTGATGAAGCTGATCTTCGTGGCCAGGAAGGAGTTGGCCGCGTACTTGGTGAGCTCAGCACTGGTGGCGGTGGTGGTGATGAGTGGCGGCAGGTCGTACCGCTCCGGACGGGGCGAACCGGGAGGCGGCTCGAACGTCTGCTCGAGGATGCCGCTGTATAGCTCGCGCAGGAGCCCCGTGGCCACGGGCGAGGAGCAACCTATGACTATGCGGTCGGGGTACAGGGTGTCGTGAACGGCGCGCCCCTCAGCGAGGAACTCCGGGTTGGAGGCCACGAACACTTCCGCCTCCACGCCTCGTGACCTGAGCCGCCTAGCGATGATCCCTTCCACGTGCCGCGCGCTGCCCACGGGAACGGTGGACTTGTTCACCACCACGAGCCTGGCACCTGGCTGCACCTGATCGGCTACCTCGGTGGCCGCGGCGTCAACGTACGACATGTCCGCGTCGCCGTTCTCCTTCGACGGGGTGCCCACCGCGATCATCACCACGCCCGTACCGCTCAGCTCAGGCAGGTCGGTGCGGAAGGTGGAGTTGTGGCGGCCCGCTGCCATGATCTCGGCCAGGCCGTCCTCGTGGATGGTCGGCACACCCGACTCGAGCTTGCGGATGATGGCCTCGTTCTTGTCGATGAACGACACATCGTGGCCCAAGTAGGCCAGCGCCGTCCCAGTGGTTAGGCCTACGTAGCCAGTACCGATGATGGTGACTTTCATGTCGTCATCGTATGCCAAGGCGTTCGGTTGCGCGTGTGGACCAGCGCCTTCACGCTACTCGCGCCAGCGGTAGGTCCCGAAGTTTGGCCCAGACCAGCGCTGCGTGCATAATGTTCGTGAACAGTTCTAACTAGTGCGCATACGTTCGGCGTCGGCACACGTGGGTGCCATGAACGGGGGGAGCACGTGCAACGTAACGTTAGTCGACCTGGGTCCAACCGGTTACGCGCCGGCCGCCGGTGGCAGCGCGGCCGCCGCAGCAACCACCGGCGGCTGTTAACCACAGCGCTCGCCTCCCTCGCGCTCGGCGCGGCGCAGGCCCAGCCCGGCGCGGTCCATTCCCCCACCCCGAGCGCCGCTGCCATGACCGCCGCTTACGTGTGCTGGCAGGACCTCGCCGCCGCCCTCACCGCCGCATCGCCCGAGCTGGCGCTGCGAAGCGCCGAAGTAGCCCGCCGCCAGAGCGAGCTTCACCTGGCGGAGTTGGGGCTCTCGTCGATGGTGAGCCTGTCCACCGGGGTGGAGCTCGGCGCCAACCTGCGGCGGCAGGAGGAACCGGGACTGAGCCCGACGCTCCAGATGGACGCGGGGCTCAGCTACAGGCACGACGCCGCGGCGATAGCGCGCGCCCGCAGCGCGCTCGTCACGGCGCAGAGGCGGGAGGCGGCGCAGAAACGGGCGGACGTGCAGAACGCCCTAATCAACCTAAGCCGCTTGCGGGCCGCCCAACGCCTCACCGCCAGGACCTCAGCCACGGCGCTTGAGGCCGAGGCTCTGGCGGCGTCGGTGCGGCAGAGCGCTGTCGTCGCTCACGCCTCCACCGGCATCGACTGGGAAGCTGCAGCGCCCGACGTAGCGCTAGACGTTAGGGAGCTCGACCTGGCTGCCGCGCGCGCCCGCGCCACCGCCACCGGTCGCGCCGACGAGGCCGCCACGGCGCAGCTTGAGCTCGCGCGCCTAGGGGTGGTCCTCCCCACGAGCGGCGGGGACGCACTGACCTCCGGCCCGGTAGCGTGCCTGCCGCTAGCGCCAGGACCGTTGGAGCGCGCCAGCGGACCGCAGCTGCCGACCCCGGCTCCGTTCGACTCGCCCGCGCGGCGCCTGCTGCAGCTCGCCGTCGACCTGAGCGCGGCCCAGAGCCTCCGCGCAGAGCTAGCGCCCATCCGCGACCTCAACATCAGCGCCCACTACCAGGAGGGTGGGGCGCAAGTGCGCGCGGCGCTCGAACTCGACGGCGGCAGGCCCGCGGCGGGGGTAAGCGTACGCTGGCGTGAGAGCACCGCGCACGCCTGGGGCGTCGGCGTGGCCGCCACCTTCAGGCTCGACGACACGATGGGCGCCGCCCTGGCTTCGGCGCAAGCGCAGCACGAGGCGGCGCTAGCCGAGCTCCACGCGTTCGATCAGGGGTTCCCCGAGCGCCTAGCCGCCGAGGTGGCGGCCGTTGAAACCGCCTGGCTCGACCTGCTGTTCGCCCTGGAAGCCGTGCGCATCGCGCAAGGGCGAGCTGCGCTCGCCACCACCGAGCGCGACGTCACACGCACCGAGCAGGTGCTGGAGCGGGCCGAAGACGCGCTCGAGCGCGAGTACCAGTCGTACCTGCGCGCCCTGGGGCGCTACCTTGCTGAGTTCGACCTGGATTGGAACCAACTGCACACGGCCGAGTGAGGCGCGCTCACACGTGCGCGCGGGGCGGCAGGAACATGCCCTCCACCTCACCCAGCGCCACGAACCTGTCGGCCAGGTCCTGAAGCGCCTGGCTGGTGGCGTCGCGGAACGCGAGCACCTCCACCCGCTTACCGCGCTCCTGCGCCAGCTCGAGGATCGGCACGAAGTCGCCGTCGCCGCTAGCCAGCGCCACCACGTCTACGTGCTCGAGGCTCCGCACGATGTCGGCAGCGATGCCCATGTCCCAGTCGCCCTCCATCACCGGCACGCCGTCGTCGTTCACGCGGTGCACGCGCACCTTGCGGCGCCTCACACGGAAACCCAACGCGTTGAGCTTGCCCACGAAGGAGTAAGCGGTGGCCTCGCCGTCGCGCTCCACAACGTAAGCGGTGGCGTGAGCCAGGGCACGCCCGTTGGCAGCTGTGGCTAAGAGGGTCTCGTAGTTCACAGCGCTGCCAGCGTCACGGGCGGCGTAGTAAAGGTTCTGAGTGTCCACGAACAGGGCCACTCGTGGCGGCTGCGCGGCGGCCGAAAGATCCAGAGCCGTGGCGGGGGTGGTCACGCTAGGAGTTTACCGCGCTGCAGCCTCACTCCGGCGCGAGCCAGCGTCCCATGATGAGGTTGTCCTCGAAACCTTCGCCTTCGCCGTCCGCTAGGCGCACGTGGTTACGCTCCCGTCCCTCCACCTCGAACCCCTCGGCTAGGTACAGCGCCACCGCCCCTAAGTTGGATGCGCGAACGTTGAGGCTCATCTTCAGCACGCCCATCCGCTCGCACCAGCCGTACGCGGCTCGCATGAGGGCGCGCCCGACCCCACGGCGTCTGGCCGCGGGCGCCACCGCTAGCGTGAGCACGGCCACGTGCTGCAGTCGCTCGGCGGGCGGCCGATGCAGCTCGAGCCAGCCCACCACCGCCTCCCCGAAGGTGGCAACCAGGTAGAGCGACATGCTGGGCGCGCGCCCACCCAGCCTGGCTGCCAGGTGCGAGAGGCTCTCGGCACCGTCGTTCACGAAGAAGCCGCCCTCGGCGTAGATGCCCTCGAGCAGGCTGTGAACCGCTCCAGCGTCAGCGCGCGTGGCCTCCCTAACCTGCATGCTCCGGAGTATACGGGCGGTGCCGACCGCTCGCGGGACCACCCGCGCGGCGCGGCGCCCTTGCTAAGCTGTGGGCCGCCGCGGCGCGGCACGCCAACTCCATACGGTCGGTCCTGGCACGGGGGCACCCCCGGCAGGCTGCTCGCGTGCCCGTCGCTAATACTCCGGAGGTCACAAGTTGCGTACTCTCGTCTCAGCGGAATCCGTCACCGAAGGGCATCCCGACAAGCTCGCCGACCGCATCAGCGACAGCGTGCTAGACGCCATCCTGGCAGCCGACCCAACTGCCCGCGTGGCGGCGGAGACCCTGCTGACGCGCGGTCTCGCGCTCGTTGCGGGTGAGGTCACCACCAGCGCCGACGTAGACGTGCAAGCCATCGTGAGGACCGCAGCGCGCGACGTGGGTTACACCCACGCTGAGTACGGCTTCGACGCCGACCATTCGGCGGTACTCATCGCGCTCAACGAGCAGTCGCCCGACATCGCGCAAGGCGTTGACGCCGCCGCCGAGGCGCAGAGCGGCGACCCGTACGACCGCACAGGCGCCGGCGACCAGGGTCTCATGTTCGGTTACGCCATCCGCGAGACGCCCGAGCTCATGCCGCTACCCATCCAGCTCGCTCACCGCATCGCGCAGCGCCTGGCCGAGGTGCGCCACGACGGCACCGTTCCTTACCTCCGCCCCGACGGCAAGGCTCAGGTCACCATCGAGTACCAGGCTGGCCAGGCCGTGCGGCTCACCTCGCTGGTGCTCTCCGCGCAGCACCACCCCGACGTCGCCACTAGCACCATCGAGGCCGACCTCCACGAGCACGTGCTGAAGGCCGTGGTGCCCGAGCGCATGCTCGACGCCGAGACGCGCTACCTGATCAACCCCACCGGGCGCTTCGTGGAGGGCGGCCCCACGGCCGACGCTGGCCTCACCGGCCGCAAGATCATCGTCGACACGTACGGCGGTGCCGCGCCTCACGGCGGCGGCGCCTTCAGCGGTAAGGACCCCACCAAGGTGGACCGCTCGGCGAGCTACTTCGCGCGCTACATCGCTAAGAACGTGGTGGCCGCCGAGCTGGCCCACCGCTGCCAGATCCAGCTCGCCTACGCCATCGGCGTGGCGCAGCCCGTAGGTCTTTACGTCGACACGTTCGGCACGGGGGTCATGCCGGACGAACGGCTAGCGGAGCTGGTGCAGCGCACCTTCGACGCCCGGCCAGCGGCCATCATCCACCGGCTGGACCTGCGCCGGCCCATCTACGCTGCCACCAGCGCCTACGGCCACTTCGGCCGTGATGGGTTCCCGTGGGAGGCCACCGACATGGTGGACACGCTGAAGGATCTAGCGGCCAGGCACGCGTGAGGAGCGCGGTACGGCAGGCGCCGCTAGCCCACCCAGCGGCAGCGGGCCACGCGCGGCTGCGTGGTAAAAGAAGGGCCATATGGCCAGAATAATCCTGGGTAATCGGGAGGGCTCGTTCGCCATCCGTCAGGGCCGCGACGTGCTGGCACGCTTGGTCGACGAGTGGCCCGACCTGAACCTGTCGTTGAAGACCGTAGGCGGCACCACCGGCGCTGACGTCGAGCCCCTACTCGAAGCGTTGTCGAAGGGCGCCGTGGGCATGGCGCTCGTGCAGCTAGAGTTCCTTCCCAGCGCCCTGCCCGAGGGGCTCACGCTCGTGGCCGTACCTCGGCGCGGTGAGGCCCGCTCGGCGCTCGCTGCCCGGGGCAGCAACGGGCTCGGCGCGCTGGCGCCAGAAACCAGCGTGGCCGTGCGCTCCGCCCGCGACGCAGCGTTCCTGGCCGCAGCTCACGGCGGCGTGAGGCCCGAAGTGGTCAACGACCACACCGAGAACCTCGTTACCCGCCTCGCGCGGGGCGAGTTCGGCGCTCTCGTGGTCCCGGCGCTGGAGCTCACCACGCTCGATCACCGCGCCGCCATCGACGCGGTGATGGCCGAGAACGAGTTCACGCCAGCACCCGGCCAGGGCGCCATGGGGCTCCTGGTGCGCGAGGACGACGACGTGGCGTTCGAGGCCGCCTACTCGCTGCAGCACCGCCCCAGCTTCGACCGC
>CAZFFG010000096.1:0-6824 GCA_964518275.1 uncultured bacterium
ACGGGCGATCACATCATGGGCAAGGCCCGCCGCCCGCGCGACAACGAGCGCTACGGCACCCTCATCCGGGTCGAGGCTGTTAACAACGTCGACCCGTTCCAGGCCTCCAAGCGGCCGCGCTTCGAGGACCTCACGCCCACCTTCCCGGAGCAGCGCATCCAGCTGGAGACCACCAGCAACGAGCTCTCCACGCGCGTCATCGACCTGCTGGCGCCCATCGGGCGTGGCCAGCGTGGCCTCATCGTGGCGCCGCCCAAGGCCGGTAAGACCACCCTCCTGAAGAAGATCGCCAACGCCGTGGTCACCACCGAGCCCGACATCAAGGTCATCGTGCTGCTGGTCGACGAACGCCCCGAGGAGGTCACCGACTTCCGCGAGAGCGTGCAGGGTGTGGAAGTGGTGGCCAGCACCTTCGACGAGCCGCCCGCCAACCACATCCGCGTGGCCGAGTTCGTGCACGAGCGCGCGCGCCGCATAGTGGAAGACAGCGGGCACGTCATGATCCTGCTCGACTCCATCACCCGCCTGGCCCGCGCCAACAACCTCGTTACGCCGCCCACGGGGCGCACCCTGTCGGGCGGTCTCGACTCCAACGCCCTGCACTGGCCGAAGCGCTTCCTCGGCGCCGCGCGTAACATCCGTGGCGGCGGTTCGCTCTCCATCCTCGCCACTGCGCTGGTAGAGACGGGCTCGCGCATGGACGACGTCATCTTCGAAGAGTTCAAGGGCACCGGCAACATGGAGCTGCACCTGAGCCGTCACCTCGAGGAGCGCCGTATCTTCCCGGCCATCGACATCCTCAAGTCGGGCACCCGTCGCGAGGACCTGCTCCTCGGCGAGGACGTGCTGGCCAAGATGTGGCTCCTGCGCAAGGTCATCTCCGACATGGACCCTGCCGAAGCCATGGAGATGCTCCTCGGCCGCTTGGGCCGCACCAAGAGCAACGCCGAGTTCCTCTCCACCCTCACGCAGGGCTGAGGTAGGCACCTTGATACCGTTGGCGCCCGGTACTGCAACGCGGTACCGGGCGCCGCTGTTGTCCACATCGCTCACGTTGCTGCTCGCGTTCGTAAGCGTTGCCGGCGCCCAGGGCGTGCAGGAGCAGTTGCGCCGCGAGCAGCTGGCGCTGCTGCCGCGGGCCGTGGCTACCCTGGCGGGGGTGGAGTGGTGGGAGTCTGGGTACGTCTTGCCCGTAGAGGGGCGGCTCAGCTCCCCGTTCGGTTGGCGCAACATCTCCGTGAACGGCAACCGCTTCCACGGCGGGGTCGACTTCGCGGCCAACGCAGGCACCCGCGTGGTGGCGGCGCGTTCCGGGCGCGTTACGCGCGCGGGGTGGTGGGGCACCTACGGCTACGTGGTGGTCCTCGATCATGGCGACGGTAGCGAGACCCGCTACGCCCACCTCAGCTCGTACACGGTCAGCGTGGGCCAGACGGTGAGGCAAGGCGACACCATCGGCGGCGTGGGCAGCACGGGCGCCTCCACGGGGCCGCATCTGCATTTCGAGATCCGATTGGACGGCAGCGCCGTGGACCCGCTGCCGTACCTGCAGGGACGGTAACAGCGCTGGGTAACTCGGAACGGTTCCGAATCGTGGTGGGTGGGTTACAGTACCTCCGAACGGTCGGTAGCCTCCCGCGAGAGGTTACGCTAGTAGTCGCACCAACAGGGCGGAGAGGATCCTGAGGATGTGGGTCTCTACCAAAGCGCAATACGGCATGCGGGCGCTCGTCGAAGTAGCCATGTGGGGTGGCCAGCCCGTTAGCCTCAAGACCATCTCGCAGCGGCAGCACATCAGCCACCAGTACCTAGAGCAGATCTTCGCTGAACTGCGCCGCGCCGGCATCGTCGACTCGGTGCGTGGGGCGCGGGGCGGTTACATGCTGGCTCGGCCGCTGGAGCAGATCGACGCCCTCGAGGTGGTCGAGCTTCTAGAGGGCAGCGTGGCACCCGTGCGCTGCATCGAAGACGCCACCAACTGCGTTCGCACCGGCCACTGCTCCACCGAGAGCCTGTGGCGCCGGGTAGATTCCGCCGTGCGCGAGGTGCTGCGCGGCACCACCATGGCCGACCTGGTGGAGCAGCGCATGCTCATCACGGGCCATCCGCTGCCCCAGTTCCTCGGTGTGGAGGGCTGACCAGCGGTAGCGCAGCCGTGTCGGGCAGCCGCTAACCACACGTTATGAAGCGGGCACGAAGCCGACCCGAGGGGCCTGAACTCCTCTACTTCGATCATGCCGCTACCACCCCAGTAAGCCCGGAGGTGCTGGAGGCCATGCTCCCGCACCTGCAGGCCGATTTCGGTAACCCGTCCAGCGTCCACCGGCTGGGTCAGGCCGCCCGCCGCGCGTTAGAAGAGGCGCGCGAACGCGTGGCCGACGCGCTCGGCGCCCCCGCCCGCAGTGTTGTGTTCACCTCCGGCGCAACGGAAGCCGACAACCAGGCCGTCTTCGGCGTGCTGGCCTCGCGGCCCGGCGGGTTGGTGGTGAGCGCCACCGAGCACCCCGCGGTGCTGAACGCCGCCCGGCGGGCCGAGCTGCAGGGCCGCGACGTGCGTTACGTGCAACCGCTCCACGACGGCAGCGTGCCGCTGGAGGGCATCCGGGAAGCGCTGCTTGCGCAGGCCGCGGGCGAGGGCACCGCCCTGGTGGCGGTGATGTACGTGAACAACGAGACGGGCGTGCTGGCTACGCCCAGCGCGGTGGCCGAGCTGGCGCACGAGTTCGGCGCCCTCTACCTCTGCGACGCGGTGCAGGCGCTGGGCGCCGAGCCCATGCAGGTAAGCGAGCTGGGCGCCGACCTGGTGGCGGTGTCGGGGCACAAGGTGTACGGCCCTAAGGGGGTGGGTGCGCTCGTGCTGCGCCCCGGGCTCGAGCTGCCGCCGCTGCTGGCCGGCGGTGAGCAAGAGCGGGGCTACCGGCCCGGTACCCACAATCTGCCCGCCATCGCCGGCATGGCCGTGGCGGTGGAGCGCGCCGTGGCTGAGCAGCCCGCTGAGCGCCGGCGCCTGGCCGCCGTGCAAAGCGCGTTCGAGGGCGCCGCTCTGGCGCTACCAGGGGTGAGCCTCAACGGGGCCGGTGCGAAGCGGAGCGTGAGGCACAGCAACCTCGCCATCGCGGGGGCGGCGGGGGAGACGCTGCTGATGCTCCTAGACGAGGCGGGCGTGATGGTGAGCGCCGGCTCGGCGTGCGCCGCCGGCAGCCTCGACCCCAGCCACGTGCTCTTGGCCATGGGCCTAAGCCGTGACGCCGCCAAGGCCAGCGTGCGCTTCAGTTTCGGCAAGCTGGTGGAGGAGAGCCACGCACTGCGTGCCGTTGAGGTGCTGGCCGCTACCCTCTAGCGCCGCCGCCTCAGGCGCTCTTGCGTGTTTCGGCTTGCGCTAGCAGGCTGAGCGGGTCGTCGAGGGCGGCCACGGTGATGTGCAGCTTGGTGACGCCGCTGCCGGGCACCTCGTACATGAGTGGCTGCAGGGCCCGCTCGAGAACTGAGCGTAGGCCGCGCGCGCCCGTCTTGCGCCCCAGCGCGCGGCGCGCCACCTCGTGCAGCGCCTCGTGATCGAACGTGAGGGTAACGCCGTCGAGCTTGAACAGCTCGGTGTACTGCTTCACGAGGGCGTTCTTGGGCTTGGTGAGCACGTCGACCAGCGCCTCTTCGCTGAGGTCGTTGAGGCGCACGACCAACGGTAGGCGCCCGATGAGCTCGGGGATGAGGCCGAACGCCATGAGGTCTTCTGGCAGCACCTCCGCCGCCTGCGGGGCCGCGCTTTCGGTCTGGTCGTCGGCTGCGACCTGGAAGCCCACTCGGGCGGGGTTCAGGCGCCGTTCGAGGATCTCGCCGATGCCCTCGAACGCGCCGCCGCAAATGAAGAGGATGTTGGTGGTGTCGACGTCGATGAGCTCCTGATGCGGGTGCTTGCGCCCGCCCTGCGGGGGCACGTGCGTGGTGGTGCCCTCGATGATCTTGAGGAGCGCCTGCTGCACGCCTTCGCCCGACACGTCGCGCGTGATGGAGGGCCCTTCGGACTTGCGCCCCACCTTGTCGATCTCGTCGATGTAGATGATGCCGCGCTCGGCGGCCGCCACGTCGTAATCGGCTACCTGCAGCAGCCGCACGATGATGTTCTCCACGTCGTCGCCAACGTAGCCTGCCTCGGTGAGGGTGGTGGCGTCGGCGATGGCGAACGGCACGTTGAGGCTGCGCGCCAGCGTTTGGGCCAGGAGCGTCTTGCCCGTGCCGGAGGGGCCCACCAGCAGAACGTTGCTCTTCTGGATCTCGGCCTCCGGGTGCTGCAGCCGGCGGTAATGGTTGTACACGGCCACCGCCAGCGCCCGCTTGGCGTCGTCTTGCTCGATGACGTAGTCGTCGAGCTGCGCCTTGATCTGGCGCGGTACCAGGGGCTTGAGGGGTTCGTTCTTAGGCGCCGGCGTGCTTGCATGCTCCACCACCTCGTGCACTCGGCCAGCGCAGTCGCTGCAGATGTGCGCGCCCCCACCCGGCGCCGCGATGAGGAAGCGCACCTCGGTGTGACCGCGGCCGCAGAAGTCGCAGTGCGAGGCCGTGGGGCTCATTCGTCGCCGCCGAAGCGGGCGACCTGGCGCGGTTCGACCACGCGGTCGATGAGGCCGTACTCGCGCGCCTTCTCGGGCGCCATGAAGTAGTCGCGCTCCATGTCCTTGCGGAGCTCCTCCTTGGGCCGGCCCGTGTGGCGGTGGTAGATCTCTTCCAGCATGTCGCGAACGTCGAGGAACTCGCGCGCCTGCACCTCGAGGTCGGGCAGCGAAGCGCGCGGGAACCCGGCGGAACCGGCGTGGATCATGATGCGGCTGTGCGGCAGGGCCACGCGGTTGCCTGGGGTGCCAGCCATGAGTATGACGGACGCCATGGACATGGCGATGCCCACGCAGTTGGTGTGCACGGGCGCGTTGATGTACTGCATGACGTCGTAGATGGCTAGCCCGGCGTACACCTCGCCGCCTGGGCTGTTGATGAACAGGTTGATGGGTTGCTCGCTTGACTGCGAGTCGAGCAGCAGCAGCTGCGCCGTGACCACGTTGGCCACCTCGGAGTCGATGGGTGACCCCAGGAAGATGATGCGTTCCTTGAGGAGCCGGCTGTAGACGTCGTAAGTGCGCTCGCCGCGGCCGGTCTGCTCTATGACGTAAGGGACTAAGGGCATGGTGCCCAAAGCGTAGCATCCGTGCACGACGAAGCCGGTAGGTGTACCTTCACCTACCGGCTTTCGCCCAGGCGCTCTAGGCCTGGGAGCAGCGCTGCTGGCTTCGGGTCAGTGGTCGTGACCCTCGTGGTCGTGGTGATGATCGTGGTGGTCGTGATCGTGGTCGTCGTCGGGCGCGCCGAAGGCGGCGTCGGCGGCCTCCTCGATGACGTCGGCGTCGAAGCCGGGCGCCACGCTCTCGCCTGTCAGCTCGGCGAGGAGCTCACGCACGGTCTTGTCGCGCCGGAGCAGGAAGCGGTAGTTGTTCTCCCACTCCTCCCCGAGGTCCACCAGCATGCGCCCCACGTCCTGGCCGCGCTGCTGCGCTAGGTGCTTGGCGGCCGCCATGAACTCGTTCTCGCTAAGCTCGGTGCCGCGCACCTCCATGAGGCGCTCCAGTACCAGGTCGCGCTTCACGCCCTTCTGCGCCGCCTCGTCGAGCTCGCCTTCGAACTCCTCCATGGAGCCGCGCTCCTCGAGGCGCTTCAGGTACGACTCGAACGTAACGCCCTGCTGCTTGAGGTCGAACGCGAGGTCCTGCAGGAGGCTGCGCTTGCGGCGGTTCACCAGCGTGGGCGGCAGCTCCAGCGTGGCGCCCTCGATGAGCTTGTCGGTGAGTTCGGCCTGCTGCGCCTGGAAGCCGTCGCGCTTGGCCTGCTCTACGAGACTCTCCTTCACGCGCTCCAGCACCTCAGCCCAGCTGTCGACACCCAGTTGCAGGGCGAACTCGTCGCCAGCTTCGGGCAGTTCCTTGGCCTTCACGTCGGCCACCCGCATGGGCACGGTGCGCACCACTGGGTTGCCCTCGTCGTCGTTGACAGCGGTGTCGGTGAGCTGGATGTCGACCTCGTCGCCCATCTTCTTACCGAGCAGCTGCCCCTTGAGCTCATCGCCGGCGCGCTCGAGATCGACGGGGAAGGTGGCCGCCTCGCCGTCCTCCGCTGGCTCCTCACCCTCGCGGGGGAGACCCTCGAGCAGCACCCAGTCGGTCTCCTCGACCGCGCGATCGACGGGCACGAGCGTGCTGTTCTCACGGCGCAGCTGCTCGATGGCGGCGTCGATCTCTTCGTCGCCGATCTCTTGGGTACGCGCCTCGATGGTGAGCCCGGCCAGGTCGGGGAGCTCCACCTCGGGGAAGAGCTCGGCGTGCACCACGATCTCGAAATCGGTGCCGCGCTCCGGATTTTCGGCGTGGAAGTGAGCGTCCACCGGCACGAGCTCGAGCTCGCGCATGGCGCGCGGGTAGGCGTCGTCGACCAGCGCGTCGCGCACCTCGCTACCGAGCGCCTCGGCGCCTACGCGACGTTCGAGCACGCCCATCGGCACCTTGCCTGGCCGGAAGCCGGGCACGCGCACCTGCCGGGCGAGGCGCGCGAGCACCTGCTCGTAGGCGCGGTCCACGTCCTCGGCCTTGATGGTGATGTTGACGGTGGCGGTAACGGCCTTCTTCTCGACTAGTTGGGCTTCCATCGCTCTCCTTGTTCAGCACGGTGGCGCGCTCGTAAGCGGGGCAGGCCCACATCGGCTGCCGCCACGGCCGCGTTCATAAAGGTCAGCGGCAAGCCGGGGCTTGCCGCTTCCGTGGTGCGAGGAGCGGGACTTGAACCCG
>CAZFFG010000097.1:0-6816 GCA_964518275.1 uncultured bacterium
ACGTGGTGAACGTGCTGCTGGTCGACTTCCGCGGTTTCGACACCATGGGCGAGATCACCGTGCTCGGCATCGTGGGTCTCACCGTCTTCGCCCTGCTGCGCCGCTTCCGGCCCGCGCGGGAGGTACTCGGCCTACCCCGCCAGCAGCAGCGCCAGCTGGCGTACGACGAGGCGCGCGAGGGACGCGAAGCTGGCGACACCGCCGCCGATTACCTGCACGTGCCGCGCGTGGTGATGCACCTGCTCTTCCCGCTCATCATCATGATGGCCGCCTTCCTCTTCTTCCGCGGCCACGACGAGCCGGGCGGCGGCTTCGCTGCCGGCGTGGCCATGTCTATCGCGTTCATCCTGCAGTACATGGCTAGCGGCACGCGCTGGGTGGAGGAGCGGCTGCGCGTGCTGCCCGTGCGCTGGATCGGCTTGGGCCTCATGCTGGCCGCCGCCACCGGCGCGGGTTCCTGGCTCTTCGGCAAACCGTTCCTCACCTCCGCCCACACCACGCTCAGCATCCCGCTCCTGGGCGACCTGCACCTGGTCTCCGCCACGTTCTTCGACCTGGGTGTGTTCGTGCTGGTGGTGGGCGCCACCGTGCTCATGCTCATCGCTATAGCTCACCAGTCCATCCGCCGGCCGCGCGAGCCCGACGCGGTGGTGGCCGGCCCCGACGACGAAGACGACCTGAACGACGAGGAGGACAGCTGATGGAGATAGTCCTCGCTCTCGGCATCGGCGTGCTGGCCACCGCCGGCGTGTACCTCATGCTCAGGCCGCGCACCTTCCAGGTCATCATCGGCCTCACCCTCACCACCTACGCGGTGAACCTCTTCCTGGTCAGCACGGGCCGCGTGAAGCTCGGCGTGCCACCGCTGGTGGAGAGCGCCGTGGTAGATGTAGCCGCGCACGCCGACCCCGTGCCGCAGGCGTTGGTGCTCACCTCCATCGTCATCTCGTTCTCCATGACGGCGCTGTTCCTCGTCATCCTCCTAGCAGCGCGGGGCCTCACCGGCACCGACCACGTAGACGGCGAGGAGGGCGAGAAGTGAACGGCCTCTCCAACCACGTCATCATCCTGCCTATCCTGTTGCCGGTCGTGGCGGGCGCCATCATGCTGCTGCTCGACGAGCGGCGCCGCGAGCTGAAGAACCGCATCAGCATCACCGCTGCCTTAGGCATCGCGGTGAGCGCCATCTGGCTGCTGATCCAGGTCGAGAACCCCAACACGCCCGAGGCGTTCGTGTACAAGCTGGCCGACTGGGCCGCGCCGTTCGGCATCGTGCTGGTTGCCGACCGGCTCTCAGCGCTCATGGTGCTCGTCACCGCCATCGTGGGCACGGTGGCGCTCATCTACTCCATCTCGCGCTGGGCGGTGCTCGGGCCCCGCTTCCACAGCCTGCTGCTGCTCCTGCTGATGGGGCTGTCGGGCGCGTTCCTCACGGGCGACCTATTCAACCTCTACGTCTTCTTCGAGGTGCTGCTGGCGGCCTCCTACGGCCTGCTGCTGCACAGTTCCGGCAAGCGCCGCGTGAAGGCCGGCCTGCATTACGTGGCGGTTAACCTGGCCGGCTCGTTCTTCTTCCTCGTAGGGGTGGGCGTCATCTACGCCCTCACGGGCACGCTCAACATGGCCGACCTGGTGGAGCGCATGGCGGCCCTGCCAGCCGACCAGGTGCCGCTGCTGAAGGCCGGCGCCGCCGTGCTTGGCGTAGCGTTCTTGGTGAAGTCGGGCGCCTGGCCGCTCAACTTCTGGCTGCCTACCACCTACGCCGCGGCGGCGGCGCCGGTGGCGGCCATCTTCTCCGTGATGACCAAGGTGGGGGTGTACATCATCTTGCGCCTCACCAGCCTGCTCTCCGCCACCGAAGGCAGCTTCGAGCTGTTCGGAGCCTCCTGGCTGCTGTTCGCGGGCATAGCCACCATCCTGTTCGCCATGTTCGGGGTGCTCTCCACCCGGCACGTGCCGCGCATAGCTGGGTACGCCACCATCATCTCCTCGGGCACCATCCTGGCCATCCTAGGCAGCGGCAGCGAGGCGGTAATCAGCGCGGCGCTCTACTACCTGGTGGGTTCCACGCTCGGGCTGGCGGCGCTCTTCCTGCTGGCCGACCAGATCACCCGGCGCGAACGCCTCGAGGCCGCCAACCAGGACGTTGGACCGATCTTCTCCGACGACTACGAGACCGCCCTCCAGAGCGAGTTCGAGGGCGTGGAGCTGGGCGAGGACATCCCGCGCGGGACCGCTCTGCTAGCGAGCACCTTCTTCCTCGTGACCGTGCTGCTGGTGGGGCTGCCGCCCCTGTCGGGCTTCATGGCCAAGTTCGGCATCCTCTCCGGCCTCATGAAGGCGTGGGTAACGCCTAACGGCGTGCCGCTGGCGGGCACGCAGTCGGCGGCGTGGCTGCTGGTGGGCCTCATCGTGTTCTCCGGCTTCATGCTGCTGCTGGCGCTCGTGCGGAGCGGCATAGAGACGTTCTGGGCCAACCACGAGCAGGCCGCCTCCATGTCGTTCCGCCCAGCGGAGGCCACCGCGGTGCTCATGCTGGTGGTGCTGGCCATCGGCCTAGCGCTGTTCGCGGGGCCGTCGCTGGCGTACACCGACGCCACCAGCGCCTACCTGGCCAACCCAGATGCTTACGTGCGCGCCGTGCTGGGCGGCGTGGAGCTGGTGCCCGCCGCCGACGTGGTCGGCCTGCCGGACGCCGTTAGCGCCGTTGGCGCGGGCGCGGGGGAGCTGCCGTGAGCCGCCTCTACCCGCACCCCATCATGTCGGTCGCGCTGCTGGCCATCTGGCTCATGCTGTGGCAGTCGCTCTCGCCGCTGCAGATCATCATGGGCCTCATCCTGGCCACGCTCCTGCCGCAGACGCTGGTGCTGCTCGAGGAGGAACCCTCGCGCGCCAAGAAGCCCAGGGTCATCATCCGCCTCTTCTTCGTGGTGCTTTACGACATCGCCGTCTCGAACTGGAACGTGGCCCGCGTGGTGCTCACCGGACGCGAGTCGGTCATCCCCACCGGCTTCGTGAACATCCCGCTGGAGCTGCGCGACCGCTACGGGCTAGCGGTTCTCGCCACCATCATCACCGCCACGCCCGGCACGTTCTGGGCGGCGTACAACCGCCGCACGAACGTGCTCACCATCCACGTCTTCGAGCTTAAGGACGAGGAACTGTCGCGCCAGACCATCAAGAACCGTTACGAGGCGCCGCTGCGGGAGATCTTCGAATGAGCGTCACCATCGTGAGTTGGGCGCTGCTCGGGGCTCACGCCATGCTGGCCGTGGCCATGCTGCTGGCGGCCTACCGGCTGTTCAAGGGCCCGCGCGCGCAGGACCGCGTGCTGGCGTTCGACGCCGTGTACCTCAACGCCATGCTGCAGACGGTGCTGCTCGGCATGCGCGCCGGTTCCGACGTGTTCTTCGAGGCGGCGCTGCTGATGGGCTTGTTGGGCTTCGTTAGCAGCTCGGCGCTGGCCAAGTTCCTCATGCGCGGGGAGGTCATAGAGTGATAGCCGACCTACCCCTGTGGGCCGCCGTGCTGGTGGCGCTGCTCCTGCTGGGTGGCGCGCTCCTCACCCTGCTCGGCGCGCTGGGGCTGCTGCGCGCGCCCACCTTCTACAGCCGCGTGCACCCGCCCACCCTGGGCGGCACGCTGGGCATGAGCGGCATCCTGTTCGCCTCCATGGTCTACTTCACGGTCACCGGTAAGCGCCTCTCGGTGCACGAGCTGCTGCTCGTTGTCATCCTGCCCGTGGTAACGCCCGTGACCATGATGCTGCTCGCGCGCGCCGCGCTCTTCCGCGACCGGCGCCTACGCCGCGACGACGAGGAGGCCTACGCGCGCTCCCGCCGTGTGGCTGAGGAACTCGCCCAGGCCGAGGAGGAAGCGGCCCGTCACCCTGAGCCCGAGGGAGAACCGCCCCCTTGAGACGCCCCGTAGGCGCCGAGGCGTCGATGTCCAACCTAGGGTTGCTGGGGTTGGGGATCGGTGCGGCCAGCCTGTCCGTCACCTGGGGGCTCTACAACATCTTCATGCCGTTGCTACTGCGCGACTTCGTGTCGTCGAGCGGCGTGCGCGGCGCCATCATGGGCATAGACAACGTGCTGGGGCTCATGTTCGTGCCGCTCATCGGGGCGCTCTCCGACCGTCTCGACGGCCGCCTCGGCAAGCGCCTGCCTTTCCTGCTCGTGAGCATGCCCCTCGCGGCCGTGCTGTTCGCCGTGTTGCCTTTCTCGCGCGCGTCGCTCTGGACGCTGCTGGCGGTGGACATCGTGTTCCTGCTGGCCATGACGGCCTTCCGGGCGCCGCTGGCGGCGCTGATGCCCGACCACGTGGCGCCCGCGCACCGGCCGTGGGCTAACGCGGTGATCACCATGCTGGGCGCGGTGGGCGGCGCTCTGGCGCTCGTGTTGGTGGCGCCGCTGGCCGACGTGGCCATCTGGATCCCCTTCGCGGTGGCGGGCGCCGTGACCCTGGTGGCGGTGGTGGCCGTGCGGGGCGCCACGCAGACGCACCCGCCGTTCGTGGTCGCTGGCGTCATCCAGGAGGACGCGCCGCTGCTACTGGGGTTGGTGCGCCAGTCGCTGCAGCTCTTCGACACGCGGCGCGGGCCCGTCATCTACCTGCTTCTGGCCGTGTTCTTCTGCTTCTTCGGCTACTCCGCGCTGGAGGCGCAGTTCAGCACGTTCGTAACGGAGGAGTTCGGCCTCAGCGGCGGCCGGGCGGGCCTCATGATGGGCGCCACCATAGTTGGTTTCGTGCTGCTGGCGCTGCCGGCCGGCACGATGGTGAGGCGCCTGGGCGACGTGAACACCATGCGTGTCGGCACCGCCTCGCTGGCCTTCTGGCTCACGGTGGGCGTGTTCGTCCAAGACCCGTTGTGGCTAACGGTGATCCTCATGCTGGGCGGCGCCTCGTGGGCGTTCGTGCTGGTGCCCGCCTACCCCGCCGTGGTCAACCTGGGGGGCGAGGCAGAGGTCGGCTTCTACACCGGCATGTACTACCTGTTCGGCGCTGTGGCCGCCATCCTGGCACCCGCCAGCGTGGGTTGGGCCATGGACCAGATGGGCAACGAGGCGCTCTTCCCCGCCGTGGCCATCGCCATGGCGCTCGGGCTGCTGCTGCTGAGCGTGGCGCGGTGGAGTCGCCCACGAACCGAGTCTGCAAATTCCAATACACTATGACTCGCACGTGAAACTAGCCCTTCATAGGCGGTTCCCCGCATCACAGACATCACCGGCGTCACCACGAGGGTCCTGGGGAGGGAAGGCGGTGCGGCCGTAGCGAAGGGAGTCCTCGCAACCATGACCGTTATGGCCACACCAACGGGCGACCCGGACAACAGCTGGGAGAAGGAGATCGTGGTCGACCGCTCGGCCTCCACGCCCGCCTACCTGCAGCTGAAGAACGTGCTCGAGCGCCTGGTGCTCGAGGGCCGCATCCCGCCCGGCACCCTGCTGCCTTCAGAGCGCACGCTGGCCGCGCGGCTGAACCTCTCGCGCATGACGGTGCGCCGAGCGATGGAGGGCCTGGTGGCGGCGGGGGTGGTGGAGCCGCGCCAGGGTGCGGGTACGTTCGTGAGGAGTCGCACGGTCGACCAGCACGTGGAGGGCCTGGCGAGCTTCTCCGACGAGGTGGCCTCCATGGGACTCGTTGCCGGCGCCACCCTGGTAGCGATAGAGCAGTTCCCCGCCGGGGAGGTGGTGGCTCGCTCGCTGGACGTCGACCCCGGCACCGCCATACTGCGCGTGCTGCGACTGCGCACCGTCGATGGTGAGCCGTTCGAGGTTCAGGACGCCTACCTGCCGCCCCGCTTCCTACCGCTCTCAATCGTGGACCTCACGGAGTCGGGCAGCCTGTACAGCACGCTCGACTCCCAGTTCGGCGCGCGCCCCCTGCGAGCCGTGCAGAGCGTCGGTGCGCGCATGGCGACCAGCAGCGAAGCGAAGTACCTGAAGCTCACTAAAGACGTGCCCGTGGTGGTGAAGCAGCGCGTGACCTACGGGCTAGACGAGCGGCCGATGGAGTTCGTTATGTGCGCGGCCCGGAGCGACAAGTACCGTCTGCTGTTCGAGTTGGGTGAGTGAGGTGACCCGGAAAGCGCGGCGGAGGCGTTCGGACTGGGTTAGCGCGCCGGCAAAAGCAGGGCGGAGGCCGGATGCGTTACGGCCCCCGCGGAGGAAAAGCGAGTAAGGGTTGCCGGGCTGGCGCCTAGTTGTGCACGGCGCCTGCCTGCTTGATAGCGGCAATGGCCGGCTCGAGGTCCACCGTCACGCCCTCGAGGCGCGCCGCGGGGACGCCGTCGGGGTCCACCACGGTGACGAGGTTGCTGTGCGCGAACACGCCGTTGCCGGCATCGCGGTACTGCACGCCTAGCAGCGTTGCCAGTTGCCGCGTCTGCAGCGGTGAGCCCACCAGCCAGTGCCAGTTCTCCTTGTCGAGCCCCTTGTCTTGGGCGTAAGCCAGCAGGTTCTGCGGGGTGTCGCGCTCAGTGTCGAACGACACCATCACGAACTGGGTGTCCTCCCGCAGCCCTTCCGGCAGCGCCGCCTCGATCTGCTCAGCCGAGCGGACGAGCAGCGGGCAGGCGGTGGTGCAGTCGCCGTAGAACATCACGAACACCGACGCGGCGCCCCGCAGGTCGGGCAGCGCCAGCGGGCGCTCGTGGTGATCGGTGAACGCCGTGGCCAAGTGGTAGATGGAGGTGCCGGGCAGCGGGCCGGCGCCCAGTTCCTCGTGGTCGTGGTGAGAGTGGGGGTCAGCGGCTGTGTCGTGAGCATGGTCGGCGTGAGCCGTGTCGTGCTCAGCGTGAGCCGTGTCGTGCTC
>CAZFFG010000098.1:0-6439 GCA_964518275.1 uncultured bacterium
GCCCGAAGATGTGCACCACGGCGGGGTCGGTGAAGTCGTCGGCGGGCACGTACACGGCCTGCACGGAGGTGATGGCCGCGTGCTGCGTGCTGGTGATGCGCTCCTGCAGCTCGCCGAGCTCGCTGGCCATGGTGGGCTGGTAACCCATGCGCGAGGAGAGCCGGCCCATGAGCCCCGACACCTCGGAGCCCGCCTGCACGAAGCGGAACACGTTGTCCATCAGCAGCAGAACGTCGCGGTGCTCCTCGTCGCGGAAGTACTCGGCCATGGTGAGCGCCGTGTGCGGCACGCGGAAGCGCGCACCCGGCGGTTCGCTCATCTGCCCGAACACGAGCACCGTGTCGTCCAGCACGCCCGCGTCCCTCACCTCGCGCACGAGCTCCTCAGCCTCGCGCGAGCGTTCCCCTATGCCGCAGAAGAGGCTCACGCCCTCGTGGCGCGTGGCCATGTTGTTGATGAGCTCGGTGATGAGCACCGTCTTGCCCACACCGGCGCCGCCGAAGAGGCCGGCTTTACCGCCGCGCTCGATGGGCGCCAGCAGGTCTACGGCCTTCACGCCTGTGGTGAGGATCTCGGACGACACGGCCTGCTGCCCCAGGCTCACGGGCGGCTGCAGTAGCGTGCCCGTTCTGGCGGTCCGCACGGGTCCGGCGCCGTCGATGGCCTCGCCGAACACGTCGAACACGCGGCCCTTGAGCTCCGGGCCGACCGGCATGGTGAGCGGCCCACCGCTGGTGGCGGCGTCGCCCCGCGCCAGGCCGCTGGTGGAGGTGAAGGCCAAACAGCGGACGACGGTGGGGCTCACCTGCTCCACGACCTCCATGCGCACCTGCCCGCTGGCGCCGGCCGTGAGCATGTGGTGCAGCTCGGGCAGGTCGCTATGGAAGCTCACGTCGACCACACTGCCCCGCACCGCCACCACGCTGCCCGTAGAGCCGCCGCCGCTCACCGGGGCGGTCGCGGGCTGGTCTGCGGCCTTGCGAGCGTTAGGCAACGGGTCACTCCGTTCATGTAGGCAGGCGCCAAGGGGGCGCTCGAGGAACGTCTTGATGAGGCTGGCGCGCAGAGTGAAACCGCAGCGCCTGCCTACATCATGGCCCAGACCGCACCTCGGTTTGTAAGGTCAGATGCCCTTCCTCGCTGCCGGAACGTACTAAGTAGCGGTGGACCGGCGCCACAGCACCGCCCGTCAGCACTCGTACGCCGCGCGGCGCGGCTCGCTGCTAGAATCGCTCCGCAGCAACGAGTTCCTTACTTCTTCGTACAACTTGCATGCCTTCAAGTGGAGTGACCTCGAGGTGAAGATGGTCGTTACCGAAGGTAGGTTAGCCGGTGTAAGCGGTGGAGCGGGAACCGACGCGGGGCGGTCCGGCAGGGCCTCCATTCCCATCAGGACCCCTGATCAGCGCCTACGCGTGTTCGTGAGCTCAACGCTGACCGAGCTGGCGGACGAGCGCGCCGCCGTGCGACAGGCTGTGGGGCAGCTGCGGCTAGCGCCCGTCATGTTCGAGCTAGGCGCGCGCCCGCACCCGCCGCGTGAGCTGTACCGTGCCTACCTGGAGCAGAGCCACATCTTCGTGGGCGTTTACTGGCAGCGTTACGGCTGGGTGGCGCCCGGCATGAGCGTCTCCGGTCTGGAGGACGAGTTCCTCCTCAGTGGCAACCGGCCGAAGCTCATCTACATCAAGTCGCCGGCACCCGAGCGGGAAGGGCGGCTGGAGGACCTGCTGAGCCTCATCCGCGACGACGACAAGGCCTCCTACAAGACGTTCTCCACGCCCGAGGAGCTGCGCGAACTGGTCGAGAACGACCTCGCCGTGCTGCTGACCGAGCGCTTCGAGCACGCCGTTGCAGACCAGCCCTCGCGCGTTGCGCAGGAGCTGCCTGCGCCCGCCACGCCGCTCGTGGGCAGGGAGCGCGAGGTGCGGGAGGTGGCCGACCTGCTGCTTCGTCAGGAGGTACGGCTCGTGACCCTCATGGGTCCAGGCGGCATAGGTAAGAGCCGCCTGGCGCTGGCGGTGGCCGACAGGCTTCAGGACGACTTCGCCGACGGTGTCTACTTCGTACAGCTCGCCCCCGTGCGCGAACCGGCGTTCATGCCAACGGCGCTGGTGAGAGAGCTGGGCCTAGCTGTCCCCGCCAGCGTGCCGGCCATGGAGGCCCTCAAGGGCTACCTGCACGACAAGGACATGCTCCTCGTGCTCGACAACTTCGAGCAGATCCTGCCCGCCGCCACGTACGTAGCGGAGCTGCTCAGCGCCGCACCCGGCCTGGAGGTGCTGGCCACGAGCCGCGCCGTCCTCAAGATCACCTCCGAGCACGAGTTCCAGGTTCAGCCCCTGCCGCTGCCCTCCCTCTCGAGCAAGGAGCCGTTGCTGGAGCTAGGCGAGAACGACGCCGTGCACCTGTTCGTAGCCCGAGCACGGGCGGTGGCGGCGGACTTCGAGCTCACGGAGCAGAACCGGCAGGCTGTCATCGAGATCTGCCACCGGCTTGAGGGCGTACCGCTAGCCATAGAGCTGGCGGCCGCGCGGGTGAAGTACCTGGCGCCAGCCGCGCTGCTGCGACGGCTCGACAAGCGCCTCGACGTGCTCACCGGCGGCGCCCGCGACCTGCCCGACAGGCAGCGCACGCTGCGCGCCACCTTCGACTGGAGCTTCGCGCTCCTCACCCCGGAGGAGCAAGGCGTGTTCGCCCGCCTCAGCATGTTCGTGGGCGGCTTCACGCTGGAGGCGGCTGAGGCGGTGTGCTCCGAGCCCGGCAGCGAGGTCATCGAGGTGCTCTTCTCGCTAGCGGACAAGAGCCTCCTCAGGCACCGGCTCGAGGGCGAAGCTTCGCGCTTCTGGCAGCTCGAGACCATCCGCGAGTACGCGCGCGAGAAACTGGCCGAGCTCGACGAACCGGCCGCCGTGGCGTGCGCGCACCGCGACTACTACGTGGCGTTCACGCGCCAGGCCGACGTGGGGCTCTTGGGCCACGACCAGGCGCGGTGGCTCGACTTGGTTGAACGAGACCAGGCCAACATCCGCGCCGCCCTGAGGCGTGCGCTATCGCACGGCGAGCTCGACGTGGTGGTCGAGATCGGTTGGAACCTGTGGCGCTACTGGTGGATCAGGGGCCAGCACCTGGAGGGGCGTACCTGGATGGAGGGGGCGCTGAAGCGCGCCAGTGACCTAGCACCCCAGCAGCGCATGCGCGCCTACTTCGTGGCTGGAGCCATGGCCTTAGCCCAGGGCGACCTGGAAAGGGCAGGGCCCTGGGTGAACGAGTGCATCCGCATAGCCCGGCAGGTGGGTGATCGCTTCCACGAGGGGGTGGGGCTACTGGGCGCCGGGCTCATCTCGCTCTACACTCAGGACTTCGCGGCGGTGGAGCGCGAGCTGGGCGAGGCGCTGACCATCTTCCGCGAGCAGAACGACTGGTGGGGTCAGGCGCACGTGCTGCACTACCTGTGGCGCTACGACGCCGTGCTGGGCCATGCGGCAGAGCAGATCGGCAAGCTGCAGGAAAGCGCGGCTCTCTTCCGCGCCAACGGCGACAAGAGCGGGCTGGTGCTCATACTCCACGACCTGGCGGTGGCCACCCTGACCACCGGCGACGTGTCCGGCGCGCTGCGGCTCCTGGACGACGGCTTCGAGTTCTCGCTCGAGCTGCGTAACCGCTGGTACCTGGCGTACTGCTTCGAAGCGCAGGGCTGCGTGGCTATAGAGCTCGGCGACCTGCGCTCGGGCGCGCGCTACTTCGGTCTTGCGGACCGCTTGCGCGACGAGGTGAAGGCGCCCCTAGCCCCCTTCGACCTGATCCTCTACGGGCAGTACCTGAGTAGGCTCGAAGCCGGGCTCAGCGCGGAGGAGATGGCGGAGGAGAGAGCGGTAGGGCGCACACTGCACGTGCTGGAGGCGGTGGCGAACCGCGCCGTGGGTGCCGTTTATACGGACAACTCCTGAGGTCACTCCACCGTTCGTTCCAGCGTCAGGAAGTAGACGCTCACCCCGGACGGGCCAGCTTCGGCCTGCACCGCGCTGACCTCCACGAGGTCACCAGCTAGCACCCGCACCCCGCTGCCGGCTGGCAGCGTGCCCAGCAGCACCCCGCCCGGACTGAAGTGTCGCGCGCGCGCGGCCATGGCGCGCGGGGGCTCGAAGGTGAGGATGCCCTCCTCAGCTACCCGGAACCAGTCGACGTCGCCGACTAGCTCGATGGCGCCGCTCTCCTCACCCACTAGTAGCGTGGCCGCAGCGGGCACGTCGTTGGGTTCGTTCAGGTCGTCGAAGCCCTCCGTTACCAAGTGGATAACGACCTGTCGTTGGGTGGGCCCTGGGTTGTGGACCGTTAGGGAAGCCCCGGTCGTAGCGGGAAGCAGAACGCAGGGGCCACGGCATGCCCGGCCCACGCCGATCGCCTGCGGCGTCAGGAACTGACCGAGCGATTTCGCGTCGTCTGCTGTGGCGTTGTTAGCCAACCGCCGGAACGTGCCGGCGGCGGTGTCGAAGAAGACCTCGGCGCCGCGCCTCACCTGGATAGACACGCCGTTCTCGACCTCGATGTAGAGGATGCCCCGACCGGCGCCGGTAGGTAGCACCACGTCGAAGTGCGCGTTCGATCGGGCCGGCACGGTGTGTCGGAACGGTCCCGACCCGACCCGCAACTGCGGGAGCGTAACGAGCACCGTTTGGCTGGTGGTGTCGGAGTGGCCCGCTTGGTTCGTGACCGTGAGCCTGATGGTGACGTCGCCGCTCATCGCGTAACGGTGCGTGACGCGTACGTTCTCCGGTCCGCCCTGCACGCGCGTGCCGTCGCCGAAGTCCCACACGTAGCGCACGATCCGGCCGTTCGGGTCGGTGGAGGCGGAGGCGTCCACCTGCACGTCGTTACCGTTCACGAACGCAGTGAAGCTGGCGTACGGCGCTACACGCTGCAGGGTCACGGCCGGCAACGCGGTGGGTTGACCGCTCACCACCAGCGTGTCCGCCACAGTGACCGGCGCGTACCCGGCCGCAGTGAAAGCCACGTCGAAGACGCCGCTAGGCACCCCGGGCAGGTCGTAAGCGCCGCCTGTGCCCGACGTGACCGTGAACGGTGTGCCGGCTACGCTCACCCGTACACCGCCCTCCTCGGGCCTGTCGCTCAGATTGGCCAGGCCCGTGATTCTACCGGCGGCGGTAAGGCTAACCGTAACGGTCGTCTCCTCGCCGTCTAGCACCTCGACCCCGGTCATGACGGCGCTGTGGCTCGTGCCGACCTGCGCCGTCAGCCAGTAAACGCCTACCCGCACGCGCTCCAGGCGGAAGCTGCCGTTAGCGTCGGTGGTGGTAGTTCTCTGTACGGTGCTGGCGCTGCCGGGCTCCGGCACGAGGGTGAGGCTGGCGCCGCTCGCTGGTGAGCCGTCCGGCAGGTTCACCACACCGTGCAGGACGCCGCTGGCCGGGGCCGGCGCCCTCAGGCACGCGCTAAGCAGCAAAGGCAGTAGCAGCGCAGCAAGGGCGAGACGCGCTGCGCGCTGTCTAGTGGGGTCGTGCTTGGTGGGCGCTAGCCTGGACGGCATCTCAGCCGAATTATAGGGGAGGAGAGAAGCGCCTCCCCGGACATGCGCATCTCGGTTCCGGAAACTGTCATCCTGGTAGCGATGTTCACCATGCTCAACTACCGCGTCCTCGCTGCGCTCGTGGCGGCTGAGGTGTTCCTGACCACCGTGCTGTTCCAGGGCGCCGGACCGCTTCTGGGTGCCGCCGTCGGCGCGGCGGGTGGCGCTGTTGTCTTCGCCGTTGGTCGTTCGGTGCTGGGCACCTTCGAACTTCCGCAGGGTGCCCGTGCAGGCACCTGGCTACTGGTGGCGTCCGGCGGCGCCTTCGCCACGCTGCTCGCCTTCTACTTCGTGGTGGCGGGCCCAGGCGGGACGAGCCGCTGGGGCAGCGCCGTTGCCATGCTCGTCGCGTTGGTGGTCGTGGGGGTGGCGTCGACCAAACTCAACCGCATGGTCGCTGCCGGCACCCCACTAGCGCCAGAAGAGGGCTGAGCAAGGCGAACGCGCCAGCTTGCCATGCTCACTTGCGTTCACGTCGGCCCTGACGAGGAACACTAAACCGAACCGTAGTAGGCTGCTTGGCAGCCCGGCACATGTACAACGGGGGTGTAGCTCGGCTATGATCTCGGGCTGTGCTGTCGCCTGTGGGCGCACCCGGACCCTCCACCGCTAACGGAGGACCCCCCACGGAAAGGGGGAGGCCGATGCTTCTCCGACTACTATCCCGCTACACGCGCCCGTACCGAGGCACCATCTGGGTCATCGTGGCGTTGCAGTTCCTGGCCACCATCGCCACGCTGCTCCTCCCGAGCATCAACGCCGACATCATCGACCGCGGCATCGTACTGGGCAACACCACTTACATCCTCCAGCGCGGCGGCGTCATGCTGCTCGTTTCGCTGGCGCAGGTGGCCT
>CAZFFG010000099.1:0-6319 GCA_964518275.1 uncultured bacterium
TGCCGAAGTTCTGCAGGAAGAACGACACGGCGATGGCCGTGATGAGCATGGAGTTACGTGGCGCGCCCCGCAGCGGGCGGTAGGCCACACGGTCGATGGTGACGCCCAACACGCCGGTAACGAACATGCTGGCCACCATGGCCGCCAACCAGCCCAGCGTGGTGCTGGCTAGCGCGATGGTGACCGTGATGAAGGCTAAGGCGCCGCCGGCGAGCACCAACGGGTCGGTCATGCTGCCACGCCAGAAGTTGAGGATCTGCATGAAGCCGTAGGTGACTATCAGGCCCACGATCACGGCCACCGGCCACGCTAGCGGCGTGAGGCTGAAGAGAAAATACGCGGCGAACGCACCCACCATGAACACCTCGCCGTGCGCGAAGTTGATCAGGCGGATGATGCCGTAAACCATGGTGTAGCCCAGCGCTATGAGCGCGTACAGGCTGCCCAACTGCAACGAGCGCACGATGGCGCCCGCGAAGAACGCGCTGTTGAAGGCCGGGTTGATGCTGTACAGATAGAGCATGCGCCAGACGATGAGCCCGACTATGCCTAGACCTATGGCCCACGGTAGCCACGCGCGACTACGCTGTGCTGAAGAAGATATTGCCGACAAGCTTAGCTCCTAGTATGGGCGCCCCGGCGAGGCGCCGCTGCTGTTCGTGGACGGGCGGGCCCAGCGGGGGCCGGCCTACTTCATGTCGATACGGCGGGCGGCAAGGGCGTGTTCGGTTGCCCTTGCCGCTTTCGCCGTTCAGCGCTGGTTCAGAGCGCGGGGCTTAGTCGAGCGAGATGCCCCTGAGGGTGGCCTTCTCCCAGGTGTTGCCATCGAACATGTAGGCGTAGAGGCCCATCACGCGGTTGGCGGGCGTGCCGTCGGTGCCGGCGTAGGTGATGTCGCCGGACACGCCAGGGAAGTCCTCGAGCGCCTGGAGGGCGTCGCGAACCGCGGCGCGGTCGGTGGTGCCGGCGTCGGTCACAGCCTGCCAGACGACCTTGTAGCCGTCGGCGCCGGAGAGGGTGAAGCCGTTGAAGTTGATCTCGTCGTACTGCTCGAGGAACAGCGCGCCGAACTCGGCCGCGCGCTCGGCGGCAGCACCTTCGAGCACTTCGGGCTCACCGAAGCTGGTGAAGCGGAAGTCGTGGAAGGCAGAGCCACCACCATCGGGGCACTGCGAGTCGTCGGCAGCGTCGCCGCCCAGGATCTGCATGCTGAAGCCCTGCTGGCGGAGCTGCGGTACCAGCGAGGCGGCCTCGGCGCAGAAGCCGGTGTAGTAGATCATGTCCGGCGCGAACGAGCGCAGGTTGTTGATCTGGGCCGAGAAGTCGACGTTGTTAGAGGTGTAGTCCAGCACCGTGGTGTTGCCGCCCAGCGCCTCGAAGGAGTCCTGGAAGAAGCCGGAGAGGCCCACGGAGTAGTCGTCGTCCTGCTGGCGGAAGATGGCTACGTTGCGAGCGCCCACGTCGTCGTAGGCGTACTGCGCCGCCACTGCACCTTGGAACTGGTCGGTGTAGGGGATGCGGAAGATGTAATCGCCGATCTGCGTGGTGGCGGGGTTGGTGGAGCCGGTGCTCACGAGGATGATGCCGGCGGGCTGAAGCACTTCAGCGGCGGGGATGGTGTGGCTGGTGGAGTACGAGCCCAGCACGGCGATGACGCCCTCGTCGACGAAGCGGTTGGCACAGGCCACCGAGCCCTCGACGGTGCTGGCGTTGTCGCAGATGGAGAGTTCGACGTTGCGACCCAGGAGGGTGGGCTGCTGCTGCAGTGCCACCTGGATGCCGTACAGACTGTCGTTACCAGTCACGGCCATGCGGCCGGATAGCTCGAGGTTTACCCCGATCCTGATGGGGTCCTGGGCGAAGGCGAGCCCTCCCAGGAGCGCGAGTGCGCAGACGATTGCGGCAATTCGCTTCATATAAACGTGTCCTCTCCGACGACAGTTGGTGATGCCGTGTTACACGAACGCGGGCGTTCGAGCGCCACGAGCCATGAATTTGTCCGTCTCCGCACTATATCCAGGGCTGGGCGCGAACTGTCAAACGGATTAGGAGAGTATTAACCGGTTCGGGTTGGTTACCCCGCTACGGTGCTCGTAGTTAGCCCGGTTGGGCGCCCCGCCGCCGGCGCGGAGGGCGCCCTGAAACGCTTGAGCCTGAGGGCGTTGGTGACCACGAACACGCTGGAGAGCCCCATGGCCGCCGCCGCGAACATGGGCGACAGCAGCACACCGAAGGCGGGGTAGAGCACACCGGCCGCCACCGGGATGAGCACCACGTTGTAGGCGAACGCCCAGAAGAGGTTCTGCTTGATGTTCCTGAGGGTGGCGCGCGAGAGGTCCACGGCGTTGGGTACGCCGAGCAGGTCGCCACTCATTAGCACCACGTCGGCCGACTCTATGGCCACGTCGGTGCCGGTACCGATGGCCACGCCAACGTCGGCCTGTGCCAGCGCTGGTGCGTCGTTGATGCCGTCGCCTACGAAGGCCACCTTGGCGCCCGCCTCCTGCATGGCGGCCACGGTGGCGGCCTTGTCGGCCGGCAGCACCTCGGCCACCACCTCGGTGATGCCGAGCCGCGCCCCGATGGCTTCGGCCGTGCGGCGCGTGTCGCCGGTGAGCATCACCACTCGCAACCCGAGCCCCTTGAGGGCCTCGATGGCGGCGGGACTGGTGGGTTTGATGGGGTCGGCCACGGCGAGGAGCGCCACCACGGCGGTGTCGTCACCAGCGGTGTCGTCACCAGCGCTGGCCGCGCGGTCAGCGACGACCCCCGGCGCAGCGGTGCTGATGGCCACGTACATGGGCGTCTTGCCCTGGTCTGCCAGGTCGGCGGCCGCTGCTGCCAGCGCGCCGGGTTCGGCGCCGATGCTCTGCATGTAGCGCAGGTTTCCTACGTACACTCGTTGGCCGTCGGCTATGGCGGTCACGCCGTGACCGGGCACGGCCTCGAAGCCCGTTACCGCTGCGGGCGTAGCGCCGCGCTGCTCGGCGCCGCGCAGTACGGCGCTTGCAACGGGGTGCTCGGAACCGGCCTCCACCCCGGCGACGAGGCCGAGGAGGGTCTCTTCAGCGAGTGGCGCGCCGTGCGCCAGGAGCACGTCGGTGAGCTCCGGGCGCCCCTCGGTGAGGGTGCCCGTCTTGTCGAGCACCACCACGTGGGCGCTGCCCACGCTCTGCAAGGCGACGCCGTTACGGAACAGCACGCCCATCTCGGCCGCCTTGCCGGTGCCCACCATGATGGAGGTGGGGGTGGCCAGGCCCATGGCGCAGGGGCACGCGATGATGAGCACAGCCACCGTGTTCACGAGCGCGAACGTGAGGGCGGGCTCAGGTCCGAAGATGAGCCACACGAGGAAGGTGATGCCGGCCACAGCCATCACGGCGGGCACGAACCAGGCCACCACCTTGTCGACCAACGCTTGGATGGGCAGCTTCGCGCCCTGCGCGGCCTCCACCATGGCGATGATCTGCGAGAGCACGGTGTCGCCGCCCACCTTGGAGGCCTGGAACCGGAAGCTACCCGTGGTGTTCATGGTTCCCCCCACGACCTCGGCGCCGGGCGCCTTGGCCACCGGCATGGGCTCGCCACTGAGCATGGACTCGTCCACGAAGGAGTCGCCCTCTACCACCACGCCGTCTACGGGCAGGCGCTCACCCGGGCGCACCACCACGATGTCGCCGCGGCGAACCTGCTCGACGTCGATCTCGGTCTCCACCCCGTCGCGCACCACGCGAGCGGTGGGCGGCTGCAGGGCCATGAGCGAGCGGATGGCCTCACCCGTGCGCCCCTTGGCGCGCGCTTCGAACCAGCGGCCGAGGAGGATGAGCGTGATGATGACGGCCGACGCCTCGAAGTAGAGGTGCGCCGTTCCAGCGGGCAGCCAGTGGGGGAAGAAGGTGGCCACCACCGAGTAGCCGTAGGCCGCGGAGGTGCCGAGCACCACGAGCGAGTTCATGTCGGGCGAGCCGCGCAGCAACGCCGGCAGGCCGTGGCGGTAGAAACGCCGGCCGGGGCCGAACTGCACCACCGTGGCCAGTGCGAACAGCACGTAAGCCTTGGCCTGGCCCGGCAGCCACGATTCGATCCAGGCGTTCAGGGCCGGGATGAACATGGAGCCCATGTCGAGGATGAACAGCGGGATGGTGAACGCGGCCGCCACCACCAGGTCGCGCTGCAGGCGCTTGAGCTCGGCGGCGCGCGCCTCGCGCTCCACTTCGTCGAGCCGCTGCGTCTCGCTCACCTGACGCACCTCGTAGCCGGCCTTGCGCACCGCTTCCTCCAGCACCTCTGGCGCCAGCCCTGGCTGGTACCGCACGGTGGCGCGCTCGGTGGCGAGGTTCACGGAGGCCTCCACCACGCCCTCTACCTTGCCGAGGGCGCGCTCTACGCGGCCCACGCAAGCAGCGCAGGTCATGCCTTCTACGCTCAGCTCGGTGAGCTGTGCGTTCAGCACCGGGGACGTAGCCGCGAGCTGCGCGGCGGCGTTCGTTGTGCTGGTGGGGGTGCTGTGACTGGCGTGGCTCATCGGTTCCTTTCGGTTCTCAGTGCTGCCTACCGGGGCGCGGGTTGGGCGTGACCACCTGCGCTCAGAGGCGGTACTTGAGCGCCTCCATGAGTTCGTCGACGATCTGGTCGGCGTCGCCGCGTTGCGCGGCTGTGACCACGTGGTCGCGGACGTGGGCGCGCAGCACCGATTCGGACACCTTGCGCACCGCGCCCTGCACGGCGCTGACCTGCTTCAGTACGTCGACGCAGTACACGCCCGGGTCTTCGAGCATGCGGATTATGCCGTCCACGTGCCCGCGCACGCTCTTGAGGCGCAGAGCGGCGTCGGCCCGAGTGGCGGGGTCGAGGTGCAGGCAGTCGAGCCCTTCCGCCCCGGCATGGTCGTGCTCAGCGGCAGCGGCGACGCTCTGCCCGTCCATCAGGCCGCGGGCGAAGCGGTGTAACCCTCTTCGCTGACTGCCGCCAGCAGGTCCTCGAGCGCGGCGGAACCCTGCACCTTGGCGGTGCCGGCCTCGAGGTCTACCTGGGCTTGGGTTACCCCCGTTACGCCCTTGAGGGCACGTTCGACGGCGGCGGAGCAGTGGCTGCAGGACATACCTTGGATCTTGAGTTCGGTCATGACATGACCATAGCACCCCCCCTGGGGTGGGGTCAAGCCAGACTGATCCAGCGCCCGTGCCGCTGCCAGCTGCCTACTCGGGCGGGCGCTTGGGGCTGATGATGGAAGGTGGGTCGGAGGCCGGGAAGCTGCCGCCGAGACCCTCGTCGAGCTCCTGGTCGAGCTGCTCGGGGTCAAGCATGTCTTCCCTCTCAGCGTGCTCGTCGTCCTTGCTCGGTGGGGGGCTCACGTCCGTCCTGCGTTCTGGGTCTTTCATGCTCGCACCTCCAGGCTCGGTACAGCGGGGGTTATCGGTAGAGTAGGCCACCTACCACGTGACGCGTGTGCCACCACCTTACCGAGCACCGCGCGAGGGAGCGGTACCCATGCGCATCGACAGGATCGAACTTCGCGAAGTGGCCTTGAGCCTCAAGAACCCGTTCCGGACCAGCTTCGGGGTGGAGCAGGACCGGCGCATCACGCTCGTGTCGCTCTACTCTGACGGCCTGGAGGGCCTAGCCGAGTGCGTGGCCGGCGAGTTCCCCGGCTACTCGTACGAAACCGTCGACACGGCCTGGCACGTAATCGAGACCTACGTGGCGCCGCTAGTGCTGGGCAAGTCGTTCGCCACCGCTAGCGAGCTCCTCCACGCGCTGCGCTTCATCCGCGGGCACAACATGGCCGTGGCGGCCGTGGAGATGGCCTACTGGGACCTGCAAGCCAAGCGCCTCAACATGCCCCTCTGGCAGCTACTGGGCGGTCAACTACGGCCCATCCCGGTCGGCATCTCGCTGGGCATCCAGGACTCCGTTCAGGAAACCGTGGACCTGGCCGTGCGCAACGCGGAGCTGGGCTACCGCCGCGTGAAGCTGAAGATCGAGCCCGGTTGGGACGTGGAGATGGTGGGGGCGGTGCGCGCAGCGCTGCCTGCCATGGACCTCTCGGTGGACGCCAACTCCGCTTACCGCCTCACCCACGCGCCGCGCCTACGCGAACTCGACGAGTTCGGCCTCGCCTACATCGAGCAGCCCCTCGCCCACGACGACCTCATCGACCACGTGGAGCTGCAGGCCCAGTTGGCCACCGCCATCTGCCTGGACGAGAGCGTCCACTCGGCCGAGGACGCCCGCAAGGGGCTAGCCACGGGGGCGGGCCGCGTCATCAACGTGAAGACCGGCCGGGTGCGGGGTTACCAGGCGGCGCGCATGGTGCACG
>CAZFFG010000100.1:0-6300 GCA_964518275.1 uncultured bacterium
TCATGGGGGTGGAGCCCGAGTGAGCGGCCTGCCCCACGAACTTGAAGGCGTGCCGCTCGACCCCGTAGGTGCCGAGCACCACGCCTAGTGGGAGGTCCATGTCGAGCAGCACGGGGCCTTGCTCTATGTGCAGTTCTAGGTAGGCGCCCGCGTTTGCCAGTTCCGCATGCGCTTCGTTCATGCGGTCTAGGTCCACTCCGCAGCGCTTCAGAGCGTCGACTAGCAGCACGCCGTCGGCGTCCTTGCGGTGGCGTTCCTCGTCGGGCACGAGGGTGTTGCCGGCAGCGCTGGAGCCCAGCAGGCTGCGCCCGAAACGCGCGCCCTCCTCGTCGGCCCAGTCCACCAGGCGCACGGTGACGGGTGGCCGGCCGCCGTACTGCTCCTTGATGCGGCGGATGACCTCGAGCCCGGCCAGCACGTTCAGGCAGCCGTCGAGCCAGCCGCCGCCGGGCACGGAGTCTATGTGCCCGCCTATGAGCAGCTCCACGTCCGACTCGCCCTTCAGCGTGGACCACACGTTGCCGGCGGCGTCCATGTGGGTCTCCAGACCCAGTGCGTCGGTCTTCTCGCGCATGAACCTGCGCGCTTCCAGCCACGTGTCGGTCCAGGCCACGCGCCAGGCGCCGTCCTCGTTGCCGGTGAGCGCGCGCAGGTCCTTGAGCTCCTGCACGGTGCGTTTGGGGTCGAGTGGGCTCATACGTCCTCCCATCCGCGGCTCTCGTCGCCGCGGCCAGCTCCAGTTTCACGAGTTGGGAGATTGTAACAGTAGGCCACTTGTTGCGGCCGCGCCGGACCCTCAGGCGACTACTCTGTTGCGGCCCTGACGCTTGGCCTCGTAGAGCCTGGCGTCGGCCAGCTCGAAGAGCGCCTCGTATCGGCCGCCCTGCTTGCCCGCCAGCGGCACCACCTCGGCTAGGCCGGCGATACCGATGCTGACGGTGAGGGAAAGGCCCGGACCGAAGGCGGTCCAGTCGTGGTCCTCGACCATCTTGCGAGCGCGCTCGGCGATGACAGCCGCCGACTCGCGGCAGAAGCCCGGCAGAAGCACCGCGAACTCCTCGCCGCCCCAGCGCGCCACCACGTCCGTCTCTCGGAACGCCTTCGTGAGGAGACCGCCGAACTCCTTCAGCACGGCGTCGCCGACCGAGTGGGAGTGACTGTCGTTGATGGCCTTGAAGTGGTCGATGTCGAGGAGCATGAGCATGAGGTCGGTGTCTTGCCGCGTGGCGCGCGCCTCCTCCTCCACCACGCGCAGCCGGAAGTAGCGCCGGTTGAAGAGCCCCGTCAGGTCGTCGGTTACCGACAGGTCCTCGAGGTAGCGGGTGCGTTCGCGCAGCTCGCGGTTGGCGTCGATCATGGCCTGACGCGCAACGACGCTTAGCTCGTTGGTCTGGCTGATGGTCGATTCTAGTTCGAGGAGTTCTAGCCGCAGCGCGAGGTCGCTGCGCTCCTCCTCCACGCCCTTGCTGGCAGCCAGGTGCTCGCGCAACGCCTTGTAGGCGTCCTCGTAGCGACCCAGAGCGGAGAGCGCGCGGGCTTTGCGCTCCAGCATGGTGGCCTCGCTGGTGGCGCGGGCGACGGCGCGTGCACGCTCCAGCGCCCGCTCGTACTGCGCGAGCGCTTCCGCGGGTCGTCCCTCGTCCATGAGGAAATCGCCGTACTCGGCGCGGATCTCGTTCTCGAAGGGGTCGCCCTGCCCGTGAGCAGCTACGGCGGCGAGCGCCTCCTCGAAGCGCCGGGCCGCCTGCGCGCGGTTGCCCGCAGCGGCGTGCCCTATGGCGGCCTTCGAGTGGGCGGTGGCGTAGTAGGAGCGGTTCGCCAGCCCCTGCTGCCACTCGACGCTCTGTTCCAGGGCGGCGACGGCCTCCGCGATACGTCCGAGCTTCAGCAGCGCGCGTCCCTCGTTCGAGCGGGCCAGCGAGCCGCGGAAGCGGTCGCCGTCTGCCACGAAGCGCTCCCGCGCACGGGTGTAGAAGCCGAGCGCCTCGTGGGCGCGGTCCGTCTCCAGGTAGATGTTGCCCATGTTGTTGAGCAGTATGGGCGACTGCGGCAAGTCGTTCGATTCGAGGATGGCCACGCCGGCGCGCATGTGCTTGAGTGCGGTACTGATGAGCTCCCGCGAGCCGAAGAGCGCTCCCAGTTCGGAATGCGCGCGCGCCTCCAGCGCCACGTGCCCGTGAGCTGCGGCGAGCTCCAGCGCGCTCTGGCCAGCCGTGATGCCCTCGGCCAGGTCGTCGAGCAGGAAAGCGGCGCGTAACCGTGCTAGGTGCGTTTCGATGAGAACCACGGAGACGTCGGCGAGGTCGGTGGGGCCGCCCTCCGCCAAGAGCTGCGGCACCTGATCGGCGGCGGCGCGCGCCTCCTCGGGTTCGTTCAAGTAAGCGCTGGCTACAGCCATCGACGCAAGCGCCAGGGCGCTGACAGCGCCGCCAGGCCTCTCGTGCAACGCTTCGCGAGCCAGGTGGATGGCCCGTCGAGGTGCTCTCGCGCGGGATTCCCAGGCTACCTGCGCCTTCTCCGCTGCGCCTCCTCCTACGGGCTCCATGTGACCGGTACTCGCGTTGCTCATTCGCTCTCTCTTCTCGAAAGTGCGTCCTGGAATCGCCTACTAGCTCCACGGGAAGGTACTTCCGGCGGCCAAGACCACTCGCTCCTGTGCAGGTTATGCGGACTACTATTACAGAGTTCTTTATCGCTTTGTTCTTGCCTGTTACCAACTGCCTTCCTCTGATGGGGTGCGTTGTGCGGGTCCGCGGACCCTGTCGTCTTCTGTTCTCGACCGCGCGTTCACGGCTCAGTCGTCCTGCCCTCCGGTGGTGCGGGCGCGCAGGAGCGTCAGCGCTTGGCTCAGTAGCTCTTCGGCCGGCAGCTCCACGCGGTGGCGCCTGAACGAGGTAAGCAGCGAGTCGACGTCGCGGGCCAGTAGCTCCTCGGCTTCGCGCTGCGCGCTGCGTACGTCGATCACCTGCGGCACGTCTATGAGCACCACCTGGCCCTCGTGCCAAAGCAAGTTGTAGGTGGAAAGGTCGCCGTGCACGAGGCCCATGCGCGCGAGAGCCAACAGGATCTGCACGCTCTGTTCCAGCGCCGCTTGCGCTTCGGCCCCGTCCAGTTTCACGTCCGAGAGGCGTGGGGCGGGCTGGTCACCCTCGCCGATGAACTCCATCAGGACCACACTGCCGGCCTCGGCGCACTCCTTGGCGGAGGGCCCGATGGCGGGGCGCGGGACCCTCACGCCCGCTTCGTGCAGGCGCCACAGGTTGATGTATTCGCGCATGACCCAGATGCCGTGCTGCGCCGCCCTGCCCGTTCGCGAGTGCTTACGCATCGCTCTCTCCACGCGCTTGTCGGCGATGTGAACGCCGCTCCAGTAGCGGGCGTCGTTACGGAACGAGCGTGACTCCAGGTCCGCGTAAACCTTGGCAGCCAACAGCTCATCGCCGCGGCGCATGAGGTACACGGTCGCTTCCTTGCCGCCCTTGACCTGACCCACGAGCTCGTCCACGTGACCCTGCAGGCGCAGTCGCTCCAGGTCTGGGTCCTTGAACACGGGCGCGTCGGCCCCGGCCTGCGCGCTGGGTTCTGCCAGCAGCTCGCCGGCCGTGCGGCGCGAACGCGGCTTGCGTCTTACCTTGCGCTGTGCTGGGCGCAGCGCCCTACCTCGGGAATCGACCCCGTCGACTTCCTTATCGTCTAACCAGAACTCTTCGTCGTGCTTCAGTGATTCTCCTCCATGGGTGCTCGCGCCTGAGGCGCACGTCTACGGCGCATCCTTAGGGCGCCGCTCAGGGCTACCGTCGGGGGCAGCGGGTGTCTTCCGCCCCGCGCTGGCGTCACTCCTGAACCTTCAGCGAGGTCAGGGGCCGGCGTGGCGTTCCCGGCTCCGGCGCGGGCGCCGGGGCGTTCTGTTGTTGTAAGGGTGGTGGTTACGGTACCGCTTCTCAGCCCGCGCGGCGGTACCGGGCCGCTTGCCGTTCGTTCTTGCTCGCTGTTGATCCTATCGCCATCTGTACCACCGCCTCTCCGGCCGAACTTGAAAGCCTACTTGCGTGGCAAAGTATGGGCGTTACCGCCACGAGCTGTCAAGTGGAGGTTCTAGCCGCGCAGGGTCCTACACGCCGCTGCTAGCGGGCCTAACTCGCTAACCCTAATCGTCCCTTAAGCTCCGCAACAACGTGCGTCCTGGCACATTGAGCCGGGCCGGGCTATGGATACCATCCTTGAGTGACCTCCTTCCGGGCCGCTCTGGCCGCTCTGGCACTGCTCCTCACCCCCGTCGCCTTCGCCCAGAGCCGGTTACAGGTAGCGCTCCCCGAGGTTCCCATCACCCTCGACCCCGCCGAGGCGAGCACCGCTAGCGAGCTCCTCGTGGTGAACCAGATCTACGAGACGCTCTTCCAGTTCACACTAGACGGCGCGCTGGTTGGGCGACTGGCCGCGGACTGGTCGTACGCCACGGCCACGCGCCTGCGCGTGAGGCTCACGCCGGGCGTTTCGTTCAGCGACGGGGCGCCGCTCGACGCCCCAGCCGTTCAGGCGTCGCTGGAGCGGCTTCTCGAGCGGTTACAACGTGAACCCGACTCCCGCCTGCTCGAGGTCGTCACCGGCGTGGAAGTGCAGGACGCGCTCACGGTCATCATCGTCACCGCCGAGCCGTACGCGCCCCTGATGGCTCACCTAGCGCACCCCGCTACCGCCATCGTGCCGGGCGGCCACGGCCGCGACCTGGACCGAGCGCCGGTCGGCTCCGGTGCGTACGAGCTGGCGGAGTGGCTCCCGGGCGAACGCATCGTGCTGCGCGCCAACGATGAGCATAGGAACGGAGCGCCTGCAGTGCCGGAGGTCGAGTTCCGCACCGAACCTAACGCGGACGAGTTGATCGCAGGTCTCCGCAGCGGTGCGCTGCACCTCGCCCCGGGCGCACCCGGGCAAGTGGCGCACGCGCTGACCGGCGCAACGGCAACCGTAGCGGTTGTGCCGAGCTGGAGCACGGTGCAGCTGGGTGTGAACGCCGCCCACCCCAAGCTGGCGTCCCTCACCGTGCGTCAGGCGCTGGCGCTGGCGGTAGACAAGAGCTCCCTGGTGGAGGCAGTGCCGGGCGGCCTGGCGCAGCCTGCCGTGGCTGCCCTGCCGCCCACGGTCAGGCTAGCGCCGCGATGGCTCGACGAGCCGTACCCGTACGAGCCCGAGGCTGCGCGCGGCCTGCTGGCGACAGAGGGGTTGACGGAGCTGACCCTCACATTGGACCTCGTAGCGGACCCGGAGCTGGAGGCGGTGGCCGCAGCGCTGGCGGACATGCTGGCTGGCGTCGGCGTGAACCTAGAAACGCGCGTCCTGGCGGCGTCGCAGTACCGAGCCCAGTTGGAGGATCGCGACCTGCAACTCTTCCTCACGCGCTGGAGCACGCCGACGCTCGACCCAGACGAGACGCTCTTCAGCGCCCTGCACTCCTCCGCCATCCCGGCCGGTAACGCTTCGCGCTACCGCGTGGCGGCGGTGGACGCCCTGCTGAAGGAAGCGCGCAACTCCACCAGCGAGGTCGTGCGGGCCGCTGACTACCTGGACGTGATGGAGACGGTGCTCACCGACCTGCCGGTCATCACCCTCTACTACCCTCAGGTGACGGTGGCCTCGGGCGCCGCGCTCACGCTGCACGGCCCAGCGCCGGCCTGGTTCCTCATCGACCTGTCGCGGGCCACCCTCGCCGACTAACGCACCTTACTGATAGCCTGCGCAGATGATTCCCGTATTCGACGGCCACAACGACACGGTCCTCAAGCACTTAGAGGACCCCACCCGCGACTTCTTCTCGCGCCAGGAGGACGGGCATATAGACCACGTGCGCGCCAAGGAGGCCGGCTTCTTCGGCGGCTTCTTCGCCGTCTACACGCCCGGCCCGGCGCTGGACGCCCGCTGGACCGACCTGAACACCTTCCCGGGCCTCGCCTACCCGCCGCCCTTCGGCGCCGTGGAGCTAACGGACGCCGTGCGCAACACCAACGCCGCCGTGGCCACCATCCTCGGCTGGGCTGCCGACCCGGAGGGGCGCTTCAAGATCGTGCGTAGCGTGAGCGAGATCCGTGACTGCATGGCCACTGGTGTCATGGCTGGCATCCTTCACTTCGAAGGCGCAGAGGCCATCGGGCCCGACCTGGCAGCGCTCGACGTGTACCACGCGGCGGGTCTGCGGTCGCTCGGGCCCGTCTGGAGCCGCCCGACGCTGTTCGCGGAAGGGGTACCGTTCGCGTTCCCGGCCAGCCCAGACACGGGCCCGGGCCTCACCCCGCACGGCCGTGCGTT
>CAZFFG010000101.1:0-6256 GCA_964518275.1 uncultured bacterium
GCTCGGCCGGGCCCATCTGCTCCACCGCCAGGTGCTCCGCCTCGGCGCGGTCGAAGCCCTGGGCCATGTACTGGCGTATGCGTTCGTTCAGGTGCACGCGCAGCTCGGCCGCCGTGTCTAGCCTGGTGCGGCTGGGCAGGCCGGTGGTCGCGCGCCGAATGTACTGATCTACGGGGCTCACCGCGCGCCCCTTAGGGTGAGGAATACCTCCATGGCGTCCCTAACGCTGCGCCACTCTTGCCGCTTGGCCTCCAGCGCCCGGCGGCCGTCGTCGGTGAGCTCGTAGTACTTGCGGGGCGCACCGCCACTGTCGCTCTCCTCCCACCTCGTATTCACCCAGCCCTGCTTCACTAGGCGGTGCAGCGCCGGATAGAGGCTCCCCTCCTTGAAGGTCAGCGAACCGTTGGTGGCGCGCTGCACCTCCGTCAGGATCTCGAGCCCGTACCGGTCCTGGTGCTCGAGCGTGGCGAGGATCGCCAGGTCGATGGTGCCGCGTTTGGCGTCTGTTGACGGAGTTGCCATGAGCCCTGCCCCCTTGTGCGTTCCACTATCTTACATGACTATATAGGAACGCAAGCTAGTGGGTCGGGCGATAGCAATCGTTTGTCATTGCTCAAGAACCTGCAACTCCAATAGCCGCATTCTCCCGGTTCAGGCCTTCGACTAATTGCGGCCCCATCTATCTATGCGGTTGCCAACTCAACGGCAGACTCTGTGACAAAATCTAGGAAGCCCGAACCAGCACCAAATGGCCGCGATCGGTATTACGTGGAAGTGCCGGATTACCAGAGTTCCGACATCATTCGACCACCGTTTTCAAGGTTTCGCAGCGCTTCAATGACGGTTCCGCGGTCAGTCGCGGCGCACCTCGCAATCAGATACTCCTCAGGGGTTAGTTCCGCCCGCCACTCGTAGGGGATGGACAGGTCACGTCCCAAATCATCCAGGTCTGGGGGTGGGGTCGTAAGTAGGCCGATTTGCTCGTCGTCAAAGTCGTTCACGGTTCGCGGCTCAAGCCAGCGGGCGCTATCGAACTCCTGTGCATCGGCGATTACGCTCCAGGAATGCAGGGTTCCATTCAGACCGTTCTTGTCAACCCAGCATTTGAGGACTGCCAGGCGGCGGGTGAGCGACCGATCTAGAACCACGCCTGGTTCACGAGCTATCCACACTAAGTCGTAGGCGTCACGCGCGAAGGTCCTGCGGTTGAGCCGAGCAATTTTCTCCGCAACGATCTCTTCAAGTTGCACTGTCGGGAGTTTTGGCAGAGGACCGCCGTAGAGTCGGTGCGTTTACAGCGGCACCCAGGGGCGCGATACCGCCGGCAGCCACGGGGGTGGCCCGATGTCGAGTTTGGAGCGTAGCTCACCGACATCGAAGCCGAGGGCATTCTCGTACGCGTTGTGCGCCCGCCCTCGGCGTTCCTATATCCGGTAGCGGAACGGTCCAATTTCCTTTCCGTCGATCGCCTCCGCTATCAGCGCCTGTACCCCCGCGGGTTCGTCGGCGAGACTAGCGACGCTGAAGTCCAGGTCAGTGGAGAATCGTCCTCTGGCACCGGCATATACCTTTCGAAGTGCCGTGCCTCCCTTGAACGCCACCAATTCCAGGACGCCTTCGTCAGCTAAAGCGCGCAAGAGTAAGTCTTGGGCGATGTCGATGAGCGCCGCTTCCGCCCCCTGTGCCGATTGGGCAGGCACGTGGCGCAGCACATGTCCCTTGGTGAGGGTGACGGCGTTCTTGCTCACTCTTCGCTCAAAGCTGACCCAGCAGATCGGGCGACACGGGCAGGACTGTGTCGGCAACGTTGAACATCTGGTTGTGCCGTTTTAGGGGTCCCCGGGGCCCGAACCAGACCTTGCCGTGATCACCGGGTGAGAGTTCGGACGCCAGCTTTGGGTCTAGGCCGTGGATGAGGTAGGCCAGGCGCGTAGCTACCGCCGCAGGCCGGCCCATGAGTTCCCGCCGCAAATCGTCCGTATCAACCAGTTCCAATAGCTCCGGCAGGGCTTCTAGCACCGCGCTCCACGAGCGGACGTCTGACGGTCTTGAGGCTAGGTGCGTCAGGATCGTGGCGGGCGCGTGTACCGGTGTGCCGCGGACGTGCACCGTTTCAAGGCAGCGGTCGAAGTGCACAACCCGCGCTGCCCGCTTCAAACTCGCGGTTGCCACAGTTCCGGTGGGTAGTGCGACCTCGGGGTGCTCTGGGGCGCGGTCGACTAGACCGTGTGCCCACAGGGCCGAAGTGAGGCAGATGTCGGCGCTGAGCTGTGGAGAAGCTAGAAGCGCTGCTCGCACCTCCCTGAAGGGGTGGCCACGGCCGAGCGGTCCCGCGTGCGCTCCTGGCGCGAACTCCCACACGCCGCGCTGCTCTGTGGGCAGCAACCAACCAAGATCTCGCAATCGCTGGGAAATCAGCTTCGCGTTGGTCTTGACCCCAGTTTGCTGACGAAGTTCCTCAATGTCCGCCATGGTGACGAGGAACGCCTGATCGAGCTCGAGCAGCGCCACGATTCGAGCCAGAGAAGGTGGTAGCGACCGTGTCATGGACTTACCAGGAGTATCTGTTTTTGCTACCGACGACTTATCCACGACACGATAATAAGCGACGAAGCCCTCGCCGTGTCAATAACGACTCCTTGGTATCATGTCTCGATACCTTAGGCTAGTCATCGACACCCATAAATGCCCAATCGAAAACGAACAACCTGTGATGATTTCAGATTGCGAGCGCGAGACCAAAAGCGGCCTCGCCTTCGCCAACTACCCCTCGTACTGGAACACCCGCTCCAGCGGCACGTCGAACACCTTGGCTATACGGAACGCCACCTCAAGCGTGGGCGAGTAGCGCCCCTGCTCTATGGCTATCACCGTTTGGCGCGTGACCCCGATGGCTTCCGCCAGTTGCGCCTGGGTCATCTCGCCGTTCATGAACCTGAGGGTGCGGATGTCGTTGGTGACCTTGGTGGCCTTGCGCGTCATGCGAACCCGAAACCGCGCCGGTAGCCCACCAGCCTGGTGATCGAGCTAACGATGGACGAGACGAAGAAGCCGGCGAAGATGGCGTTGGCTATCCAGAAGTGCGGCTGGTCGAACATGGCAAGCAGCAAGCCCAACATTGCGCCCGAGGAGAGCGGGAACAGGCCCACCCAGTCGCCGAACCTAGAGATCTGACGATCGCGCTGGTCTTCCTGCGTGTCTTTGCTGCCGGAAAGGATGGCGTACACGATGTGGAGGATTATGGTGGCCACCACCGAGATCAGGATGGCGTTGAACATCGGGTTCCTGAACGCCACCTCGGTCAGCGGCGCCTCGAGCTGCAGCCGGTAGATGTCCCACACGTACTTGAGGAACACGCCTATGGCCACGATGAGGTCGATGTAGGTGCCCCGCTCCTTGTAACCCATTTCATACTTGATGTAATGAAACTTTGACATGCCTGAATGTAAAGCACGGAGCACATCATGCCAAGAGTTTTTTACATGACCTTCGGCGGCTGGTGGCTCCAGGCACGCGGCGACCCCACCTACTCCGGCCCGGCCAAGCAGTGCCCCACCGCGCCACGCAGCTGAACCTCACATGACCTACAAGCGGCTAAACTACCTCGTGAAAAAGTTCCTTCGCAGACTCACCATCTTCATGGCAGCCGCCACCCTGGCCGCAGTTTCCTTCGCCCAGGACGCCATCTTCATCAACGTAGCCGACACCCACTCGGCCTACGACGCCTACCCCAAGATCATCTCCGCTGTGTGGGGCATCGTGGCCACCAACCCGCAGGCAGACGCCTACGTGGTGTTCAACGGCGACGTGTTCGAGCTCGGCAACACACTGGCCTCCCGCAACGCGGGCGAGCTCGACTGGGAGTTCCTCGAGCGCCTGAACGCCATCGCGCCTGTGATCTTCAACATCGGCAACCACGAGTTCGACTTCATCAGCTACCGCCAGTTCCTCTCCGAGGCGCGCGCCCGCAACATCGAGGTCATCGGCGGTATCGTCGACGCCGAAGCCGGTCTTGCGCTGCAGTACAACCACGTCACCGTGCCCGCCGGGCCGGGCAGCATCACCGTGGTGGGCATCGCCACCAACCAGATGAGCACTTACCCCGCCGCCATGCGCGACACGGTGCAGGTGCCCGACCCCGCCCGTCAGATCCGTAACGTGCCCGCCAACCTGCCCAACCTCTACGTGCTCTCGCACGCTGGCGTGGCCGCCGACCGTCAGATCATGGACCTCCTCAACCCCTCCAACACCCTCGTGGTGGTTGGCGGTCACGACCACCTCAGCCTCTCCACCGAGTACAGCGGCATCCTCTACCAGCACAACGGCTTCCGCGGCGAGTACCTGCGCGTTGTAGAAGCCACCGCCGTACCCGAAGGCTGGCACGTGGAGACCCGCGTGGTGAACCTCGACGGCGTGGCCGGCGACGTAGAGTTCACCGCCCAGGTGGCCGCCGCCCGCGACGCGCTGCTAGAGCCCGCCGACCTCGAGACCGTGGGCACCGTGCCCGCCACCCTCAGCGTGCGCCAAGCCGCCGACTGGGCCACCGTCGCCCTGCGCGACGCCGTGAACGCCGACGTGGCTCTCCTCAACCACACCAGCTTCGGCTCCGGACTGGACGCTGGCGAGCTCAGCCGCTACCGCTTCAACGAGTTCATGCGCTTCGACAACGACGTCATGGTGGCGAACATCGACTCCGAGACCATGGCCACCATCCTCAGCCGCGCCAACTTCGACGCCAACACCCCGCTCGAGACCCTCTCCGGCGACTTCGTGTACTCCAGCCCGCTCACCGTGGAGCCCGGCCGCACCTACCGCCTGGTCACCAGCAGCTGGATCGCCATGGACTTCAACCAGAAGAACTTCCTCGGCGTTGAGGGCATAGAGTTCGAGAAGCTCGACGGCGTGACCACCAAGGGTCTACTGGCGCAGAGCCTGCAGTAACGCCAGTTCCGGGCTTCGGCCCGTACCGCGCCGCAAATCGGAAACCCCCACCGCACTATCGACTGTGGGGGTTTCGTTGCATGAAGAGCGTGCCCGAACGGTGCATAATGCTCCAATCGTGAACCCATACACCCTGCTCTGCGCCTCCGCCCGCCCAGACGAGAGAACCTCCCACCCGAAGCGTTCCTGCGGTTAGCGGTCTTGCTCGCTGCGCTGCTGGCAGCCGCGGTGTCTACAACAGCCCTCGCCACAGCTGGTGTGCTTGGACAAGGCGACTAGCAGCTTGCCTCCGGCGAGTACTTCGACCGCATGACGTTCAGCGGCAACGCCGGCGACGAGGTGTTGCTGGAGGTGTCCAGCTCCGACTTCGACCCGTACCTGATAGTCCTGGACCCCAGCGGCAACCCCGTGGCGCAGCAGGACGACGCGGCCGGGGCGGGCACCAACGTCAGCCTGGCGTTCGTGCTGCCGGCCGCGGGTACCTACACGCTCATCATCACCAGTGCGCTGCCGGGCGAGACGGGCGGCTACAGGGTCTCGCTCTCCGCGCCCGGTCAGGCAGCGGCCGCGCCGCAGGTGGCCAAACCGCAGCAGCCGAGCCAGCCCACGCAGGCGGCCACCGGTACCGCCGCCGGGGCAGGCACCATCACGGGCACGGTCGTCGACGGGCGTTACCTGGTGGAGGGGCTGCTGGACGTGCCTTACCGCGTTCGCGCCTGGGCCTTCTACCAGCACGCGGGTAGCCGTGTGTGCCTGCGGCTCGGCATGGAATCGCCCGTGCACTACGACACCTTCGTGGCCTCCTCGGGCGTGGTCAAGAACTTCAGCGTGCAGCACACGGGCGGCATCGGCGACCTGCGCGACACGGACGAGCAGTTCGGCGCAGTGCTCAGCGTCATGAACACCTTCTATTACGAGGATGCGGGCAACCGCATAGAACTCACCTTCACGCCCACAGGCACGCTCATCGACGGCGCACCCGCGGAGACGTTCGTGAGGGTCATAGACCCGAACACGGAGTACCTGCTACGCGGCCTACCGGTGGCCGAGTACACGGTGACCGCCGTGCTGATCGAGCCGGACGGCGCCCGCAGCCCCCTCGGCGTGAGCCACAGCGACTTCGTCGAACCGACCCCGTCGTTAGCCGTGCACTGGCAAGGCGACGGCTCGTGCTCGCTAGGAAGCGGTGTTGAGTGGGAGTCGCTCTACCTGGCACCGCCCCTCTGATCGCTTAGCAGGGTACGAGGTCCGCCCACCGCCGGCTCTGAAACCGGCCCGGCCGGGCGATAATGCCCCTATCGTGGATAACAGCAAT
>CAZFFG010000102.1:0-6235 GCA_964518275.1 uncultured bacterium
CGGTGTTCGGTTGGTGTGTCACACTGACCTCACCTTTCGGGTAGACCTGCTCGGTTGGAACTGTCCATAACCGGAGACAGGTCAAGCGGATGGCGCTATCTGCCGCATGTTACGAGTGCGGGGAACCACGGGTCAACCTTTCCCCTATTTCCCCCACTTAGCGAGGAATCCCTCTACTGGTTCCCCCATTTCCCCGTTTCGGTACCCGCCCTTCCCCCATCCGTCCCCTCGCCTTCCCAGGGCGGTCCCCCTCCTCTCCCCTGCCGGTACCCACGCGTTCCCGATCCGGTACCTCGCATCTCCCCCTTCCGTTGCGTTCTTTGCGTCCTGCACGGGTGTTCTGCGGGTTCCATTAAAGAGAATAGGAATAGAGTCCTGAAGAAAACACACAACAACCCGCATTGTTGGTGCGTTCCTAAGTTGGTAAAGACCTCAAGGCGAGCCGCCCGAGTGGATCATAGGCGGCGGCTTGTTACTTCTCTGAAGATCGTGCACGCTTCACCGGCCAGGGCTAGTCCCGAAGGTTCCCCACTTGCTGGCTCGACGAGCGTGGGCTCTGCCGCACTCCCACACTTGGGCTTGCCTGACTTGGCGCCGCAACGCTTTTGGGGGGCCAGGTTCGCCCTCCGTTAGCCGCATTTCCTTCAAGCCGGCGCGTCCTGGGGGGGAGTTAGTACCCAAAATCCCCCACTTAGGGCCTGGAGTCCCCTTGTTTTCCCTCTCGGTATCAACCGCGTTCATATGCGCTGGGAACTCAAGACCAAGCAACCTGATTGCGCACTCGGCAGATACGTGGCGGGCGGGTTATGCCGTTGGAGACGAGATTATCGCACTACGGGGGGAAGGATTGGGTACTTCGTTGGCCCTGATGGCCTGTGGAGCTCGGGGCCGTTGGGATCCAGGACCCTATGTGGGAAAGGTGGGGTACTGACCGCCGCCATTCCCTTCTGGACGGGTGCGAGATATAGCCGATGGGGTTCGTCGCAGCGTCGTTACCTCTCCCCTATCGGGCCTACTCCGCTCCTGGTTCTGTTTCCACTGCTCGGGCGCCAGATGGTTCGCCGCGTTTGTGAATCGCTGGGGTGCGGGGCCGACGAGGCGGCGCTTCCGCATCGCGGTAGTGGCATGGTCACCACACGGTAGCTGATGGAGCGCGCCGCCGGTACGGGGCGCGGCCGGGTGTTTCTCTCGCGGCCGGCGGCCGGCATGGCAACCGACCGCAATAACGATATGGCGGCCTGAAGGTCGATAGTTGCGTGGCCTCGAGTCGGTCCTGGCGGCAGGTGGTGGAGCCCCAGGCGTAAGCGCTGCACATTCTGGAATGCGGGCTCTCCCCTGGCAGCTCTATTGCTGACCGTCCGAATCGCGCGGCGTGGCGCCTTGACGGTGTGGTCAGCGTCTACGGTTCGAGGTCGCTCGGTTGCCGACTGGGGCGCCGGCGCCGCACTGAACGGCGGTGCTCACGATCGCGCATGTCGCTGTGGCGCTACTGGTCGTGGCCCGAATCTGGCGCCTTGAGCGCTCGTCGTCCACCAAGCGTTCGCGGTCCCCGCGCAGGATCACGAGACCTGGCGTCCCAACCATCGTAATGGCGCCATTACGTTATGGCGGCCAGCAGCAGCCCACCCCTGCGCCCTGATGCGCCTTGACTGGGTTGTAACCGTGGGCGGCTTAGCTCGTCTCCACTACGCGCTCAGGCTCCGCGCGCGCTGCGAGTTAGAATCCGGCATGCCATCTACCCAAGCGGACCGAGTTCGCGTTGCGGCCACGCGCACGCGTTCCGGTTCACGTAGCGTGACGCGGACCGGGCTAACGTGGAGACCGATATGAAGGTGCTCACGTTCTTCAACCACGCCGGCGGTGTCGCCAAGACGAGCACCGTCAGGGACGTCGGTTACGTCCTGGGCGAGATGGGCAAGCGCGTCTTGCTCATCGATCTGGACCCGCAAGCGAACCTCACGAAATGGCTCGGCGTGGACGAAGATATTGCGCTCTCGCAAACCGTCTACCCCGCTGTGCTCGGCGACACTGGCGCCGCTGCCGACGAGGATGCCGGTCATGGCACCGCTTTGGCGCTGCCCGAGCCGCTGCATGTTCACGGCATGGATCTCATACCCGGGGCGCTCAGCATCGCGATCATCGAGCGCGAGATCCTCAGCGTGTTCATGGGTGTGGTGCGCTTGCGTGAGGCGCTACGGCGGCTGGAGGGGTACGACTACGTGCTCATTGATCCGCCACCCAGCCTCGGCCAACTGTCCGCGCTGGGTGTAGTGGCGGCCGATCGTGTGGTGGTGCCGTTACCCACCAACCGCAAGGGTCTCGACGGCATCCCTACCGTCATCAAGATGGTGCGCGAGTACCGGAAGGCCGCACCTAAGCTCGATATAGCCCTGTTCGTGCTCACGCAACATGATCGGCGCACTCGGCACGACCGCGATAGCCTGGAGATAATCCGTAACCAGCTAACGGCTATAGCGCCTGTGTCGGGTGCCTTGGGCAGCCGGCCTGCGTATTACTCGGACGCGCAAGTACAGGGCATGCCCATTTCGGTGTACGCACCGGGTAGCGAAGCGGACCAGGAGGTGCGGCTGGTGACCGCGGAACTGCTAGAGGTGATGGAGGGAGCGGCAGGTGGCTAGGAAGCGTCAGCAGGAGATCGACCGGGCGGCCGTATTCGAGGCCATCCTTGGTGACCTTGGTGAGGAGCCGATCGAGTCTGGTTCCAGTGGCTTGCCTTTGAGTGCCATCCGCTTCAACGAGCAGCAACCCAGGAAGTACTTCGACCCGGTTTCGCTCGATGACCTGGCGCACAGCATCCGGCAGAAGGGCGTCCTAGAACCGATCATCGTGCGGCGCGCCGGCGAGGGTTACGAGGTCGTGGCCGGGGAGCGGCGCACGCGGGCCGCTAAGCTCGCCGGGCTGGAGGAGATCCCAGCGATCGTCGTCGACATCGATGACCGTGAGGCGCTCGAGATCGCCATCACGGAGAACCTCCAGCGTGAGGACCTGAACGCGGTCGAGGAGACCGAGGCGGTGCTCGGGTTGCTGGAGGTAACGCTTGGGGTGCCGCGTAAGAGCGTCATCTCGCTGCTGCAGGCCTTGTACGCGGAGGAGCGCGGTCGAGCCAGTAGCCGCAAGATCGATGCCGCGCATAGGGAAGAGGCGCTGGCTGTGTTCCGGCGGGTGGGTCGCTTCGGTGTTGCATCGTTCGTTAGTAACCGGCTGCCGATCCTCGACTTCCCAAGCGAGTTGCTTGACGCCATCAGGAGCGGTGAGCTGGAGTTCACGAAGGCTCAAGCTATCGCTCGGGTTGGGGACAAGGACGATAGGCGGCAGTTGCTCAAGGAAGCCGTGGAGCAGCATCTCACACTGAGCCAGATCAGGAGGCGGATCACCGACCTCCGCAAGGGCAATAACGTTATGGCGGCCACGAGCGACCCCGCGACGGATGAGACCCAGCGCTTGGTCGGGGCCACTAAGCGACTGTTGAACCGTCGGCGCCTGGCAGCGTTGGATGGGGAACGCAGCAAGCGAGTGAACGAGCTACTGAGGGAACTGCAGGAACTACTGTCCGAGTAGCAAGCAGGGAAGAGCACCTGCGCCGTGGCCCCCGGTTTAAGAAGCCGGGGGCCTTCCCATTGGAGCGGCGACTGGGCGACACCTGGCCCTGACCAGGGCCGGGCTACTGTGGTGGCAGGAGGTTATGCATGTTGGAAGTTGGACAGGTCGCCCCTGATTTCGAGCTGAAGGACCAGTCCGGGAAGACGCATCGGCTTTCCGATCAGCGTGGCTCTTGGGTGGCCCTGTATTTCTACCCGAAGGACGACACCCCCGGCTGCACCACCCAGGCATGCGAGTTCCGGGACAACATGGCGCAGATCGGCGCTGTCGGTGGCAAGGTGTTCGGTTTGTCCGCAGACGATGAGGCCAGCCATCAGAAGTTCGCCAGCAAGTACGAGCTGAACTTCCCGTTGTTGCTCGACCCAGACAAGGCGGTTCTGGAAGCCTACGGCGCCTGGGTGGAGAAGACCAACTTCGGTAACACGTACATGGGTGTGAACCGCATGACCTACCTCATCGATCCTGAGGGCAAGATCGCGAAGGTATGGCCGAAGGTCACCCCGGCCGGACACGCGCTTGAGGTACGGGAGACCATCGAGGAGCTGAAGGCCGCGGCCTGATTGCGGCTACTCGGGATCGCGTTGCAAGAGCGCGTCCCGGGCTGACGGCACAACGAGCAACTCTTAAGAAGCGCGGGCCGCCATAACGTAATGGCGGCCCGCGCTGTCTGCGTGAAGCGAACCGAGGGCCGTAGGCGTGTTCGTGAACTATTTCACGCCGGGAGGGTTTTGCGGGTAACTAGAACCCCGCTGGGAGCGGCCTTTCCGAAGTGCCGTGACCACGGCTTGCCGCAGCGGCGCAGGCTTGGGGGTCGCCAAGGACGCCCGAGTCAACGCGCGTCTGCCTGATAGGGGAGAGGAGGGGTACCGGCGAAGCAACGTTCCCTGGATGGGGGAAACGAGGGGTACCGACAGCGGTTAGTGGGGAAGATGCGGTACCAAGTAGCCGCTCTGCCGGCCTCTAGGCGCTCCCTACGGCCGCTCAAGGATGGGGAAGATGGGGTACCGAACGCTCTAAATGGGAATCGGAGGGTACCGGAACGCCCTGTGCTGTCCGTGAGTCCCCCGATTTCCCCCTTCGTTCGACGACCAGTCCCTTTCGTTCCCCCGCCGCGGAGGCGGGTCCAGGCGGCGCCTGCCCAGGTGGCAGCGGGTCAGGCGAAGTGGTACCCCTGCACCCGCACCGGCGCCGGCAGCTCCGCCAGGCTCAACGCCTTCAGGGTGAGCTGGTAGCCGGTGTCTTCCACCACCGCGTCGGCTACGAGGATGGAGGCGTCGCGCAGCAGCACGCGGTGGGTATCCCACAGGTCGGGCGGGATGATCAGCTGCGCGCGCACCGGCCCGTCTTCTAGCACGAAGAAGGCGAACCCCTTGGCGGTCGGTGGCCGCTGCTTACCCACCACCAGACCGGCGGCGCGCACCTGCGTCTTGCGCGCCGTGCGGCGCAGGCGCGCGAGCGGCACGCAGTCGAGCTCGCGCAGCTGGTCGCGCACGAAGTCTATTGCGTGGATCTCGAGGGTGCTGAAGCGCGTGGTCTGGAAGTCCCACACGTACTGCTCCTGCAGCGTCATCTCCGGCATGTCCGGCACCTGAGGCACGGCCGTGTAGAGACCGGGTTGCCCGCTCTGTTGTGAGTTCGCGAGAGCGCCCACGCGGTACAGCGCCTCGCGCCGGCCGTTCAGCGCGTCGAACGCGCCAGCGCGTACCAGCAGCTCGAACTGCTCACGGCCCAGGGGGAGGCGCTGGTACGCGTCGTCCACGTCGCGGTAGGGCCCGTGACGCAGGCGTTCGAGCAGCACCTCGCGCGCCACCTCCTGACTGATACCGGTCACGGCGGAGAGGGGAGGGCGCACCCCCTTCACGGGCTCGCCGCCGCCTAACCGCACGCGTTCCACGCGGAAGTGCACGCCGCTGGCGTTGATGTTGAACGGCAGCACTGGCACGCCCCAAGCGCGCGCCTCCTGCCGCTTGGTGGAGGGCGACCACATGCCGGGCTCCTCGGTGAGGATGGCGGCTAGGTACTCGGCGGGGTAGTGCACGCGCAGCCAGCCGCTGGCGTAGGCGTGCAGCGCGAACGCCCAGGCGTGCGACTCGGCGAAGCCGAACCCCTGGAAGCCCTTCACGGCGTCGAACACGGTAGACGCCTGCTCGCGGGTGGCGCCCACGTGCCGCTGCGCGCCGGCTATGAATGCTTCGCGGTCGGGTTCAATGTCGTCGAGTTCGGTCCAGCCCGACACCTTCTTGCGGAAACGGTCCGCCTCGATCCAACTCATGCCCGCGAAGTGCACCGCTATGCGCAGCACGTCCTCCTGGAAGAGCAGCACGCCGTAGGTCTTATCGAGGAACGCCTCTAAGCTCGGGTGCCAGTAGCTCACCTTCTCCAGCCCCTGGCGCCGACGGAGGTACGGGTGCACCGTGCCGGACTGGATGGGGCCGGGCCGTATGAGCGCTATCTGGTGCGAGAGGTCGCGCAGGTTGCGCGAGCGCATGACGCGGCTGGTGTGCTGTTGGCTGGGGCTCTCCACCTGGAACAGGCCCAGCGTGGCGCCGTCGGAGATCAGGTCCCACACGCGCTCGTCGTCGGGCAGGTCGGCCAGGTCGAGCCACACGCCGTC
>CAZFFG010000103.1:0-6070 GCA_964518275.1 uncultured bacterium
TCGCTACCACGTGCAGGACGCACTTTCTTCGGAGGGTGCGTCCTTCGCATTGGCGAAGGTCCAGCGTTTCATCCCCCGGTTTATCCACCAGTTCATCCAATCTTGTCCGCCACGGCGTCCAGCCAGTGGAGCTGCGGCCACCCGCTAGCCGGTCACCGCCACTCCGATGCCGTCCTCGTCGTAGTAGACCCGCGTTGGGAACGCTGGCGACTCGTGCTCACGCACCAAGCTGCTACTCGCGAGCCGCTCCTCGAGCAGTGCGCGTCCCCCTGGGTCGGGTACAGCGATCTCGAACCAGGCCAGGCCCAGGGAACCGTGCGCAGGAGCGGGCTTGCCCTCGCTGGCCCAGGTGTTCATGCCCACGTGATGGTGGTAACCGCCGGCTGAGGTGAACAGCGCTCCAGGGTAGCTGGCCTGCGTGACGTCGAAGCCGATCGTATCTACGTAACGCAGCCGCCCGCGCTCGATGCTGCTCACACGAAGGTGAACGTGGCCCAAGGTCGTGCCTTCTGGGGCCGAAAATGGGCCAGACACGGCTGCGCCGGCAGCTAGCACGCCCTGTGCGTCCATCGGCGCAGTGATCATCTCCACGCCAGCCGCTGTGAGCGGCCACTCGCTGCGCGGGCGGTCGCGATAGACCTCGATGCCGTTGCCGTCAGGATCCGCGAGGTAGATGGCCTCGCTCACACCGTGATCCGACGCTCCCTGCAGCCGGGCGCGGGTGGTGACCAAGTGCTGGAGGAACGCCCCGAGGCTGGCGCGGTCGGGCAGCAGCAGGGCGAGGTGGTAAAGCCCAGGCGCGCGGGGCGCAGGCGCCGCGCCTGGCGCGGCCAGCAGGCCCACCAGCGGTCGCGTGCCGGCGCCCAGCAGCAGTGCGCCGGGCGGGCTCGAGAGGCGCTGCAGACCGAGCGTGCCTTCGTAGAAGCGGGCGGACGCCTCCAGGTCACTCACCCGCAGGTAGACCGCTCCCAGGTGGGTGGAGCCCGGGAGGGACGGCGCTGGTGAGCGGGCCGGGTCAGTCATCTATGCTCCTCGACATGCTGCCTAGACTGTAATGGGTTGCGGATGGGTTGCGGCGTGCCAGCGGCACGCGCGAGGGCGGTGGCAAAGTGGTTTGTTCTACGCCCCACCCGCTTCCCTACTGCTACAGTGAACCTCATGCTCGAGCCCTCGCTCGACCTTTACGGGTCCACTTTCGACAGCGTCGACGGCATCCTTCGCGAACTCCTCGCGAAGAGCCGCGGCCGTTACGCGCTCATCATCGACCGCAAGGGGTTCGTCCTCATGCACGCCCGTGCCCTGTGGGCACCGCGTCCGCCCTCGCTCGATTCCTTCGCTACGCTCGTGGCGTCCAACTACGCCGCCAACCGCGCCATCGCCAACCTGTTCGGCGAGGAAGGCTTCAAGGAAACGGTGCAGCAAGGCGAGTCGGTGGGTACGTACCTCGAGGAGCTGGGCGCTGAGGCGCTGCTCGTCACGGTCTTCGACTCAAGCGCCCAGTTGGGCCGCGTGAAGCTCGCCACCAAGCAAGCGGCCGAAGCCATCCGCGAGAAGCTCGAGAACGCCACCGAACAGCCCCCCACCGTCGACTTCGACGCCGAGTTCCAGGACGGCGCCACGGCGCTGCTCGACGGACTGTTCGGGACGGCCAACAAATGAGCACCATCAACTTCTCGGCGCGCGAGATCAACTTCAAGATCGTGTACTACGGCCCCGGTCTCTCCGGTAAGACCACCAACCTGAAGAAGATCTACGAGCAGGTGCCGGCCGAGTCTAAAGGCGAGATGGTTTCGCTAGCCACCGAGGACGAGCGCACGCTCTTCTTCGATTTCCTGCCGCTCGATCTCGGTAAGGTCAACGGTTTCAAGACCCGCTTCCACCTCTACACGGTGCCGGGGCAAGTGTTCTACAACTCCTCCCGTAAGCTCATCCTGCGCGGCGTAGACGGCGTGGTGTTCGTTGCCGACTCCTCCATCTCACGCTTGCGCGCCAACGCCGAGAGCCTCCGCAACCTGCGCGAGAACCTCATCGAGTACAACCTGCGCCTTGGCGACGTGCCGTACGTCATCCAAGCCAACAAGCGCGACCTCGACGACGCCATCGACATGGAGATGCTGCAGCGCGTACTCGACCCTACCGGCAAGGTGCAGTTCTTCGAGGCCGTGGCCGCCAACTTCGACGGCGTGTTCGAACCACTGCGCGCCGTGGCCACCATGGTGCTCGAGAAGCTCGCTCAGAAGGCCTGAACCAGCCACCGCACGCTGCCGGGTGAGGAACCTACCCCGGTAACCACGAGAACCTAGGAAACCTGACCGCACCGGTTGCGAGTACCTGTGAATAGCGGCGGGTACAACGCCAAGAAGTGCCCGCTGTGGGCGTGATATGGTCGACCGGATGAGGCGCACGCCACTTTACGAAACCCACTTGGAACTAGGCGCCCGCATGGTCGACTTCGCGGGCTTCGACATGCCGCTGCATTACAAGGGCGGCATCAACCAGGAGCACCTCGCGGTGCGGCAGGACGTCGGCATCTTCGACGTGAGCCACATGGGCGAGATCCGTGTGCTCGGACCGCAGGCTACCGAGTTCCTGCAGTTCGCCACGCTTAACGACCCCGGCAAGCTCAGGCTCGGGCGCGGGCACTACAACATGCTCCCGAACGACCAGGGCGGTCTGATCGACGACCTCTTCGTGTACCGCGAGAAGGACGACGAGTACATGGTGGTGGCTAACGCCGCCAACACGGCCGCGGTCCTGCAGCACCTGAAGCGCCTGGCGGGGCAGTACGACGTGCACGTGGTAGACGAGTCCGATAACTGGGCGCTGGTGGCCCTGCAGGGCCCGGGCGCGCCGCTGCTGCTTAGCCGACTGCTCGACGACGACCTCGGCGCCATCAAGCGTAACGGCACGCTCGACGTGAACATCTCCGGCGTGCCTGCCCGGCTGAGCCGCACTGGCTACACGGGCGAGGACGGCTTCGAGATCTTCTGCCACCCCAACGACGTGGTGGCGCTGTGGCAGCTGCTCGTTTCCGAGGGCGCCGTGCCGTGCGGTCTCGGGGCGCGCGACACGCTCAGGCTCGAGGCGGGTTTCCCGCTCTTCGGGCACGAGTTCGACGAGAACAGCAACCCGCTCTGCACGCCGTTCGCATGGGTGGTGAAGGACAAGCCCTTCTACGGGCGCGACGCCATGTGGAACGCCGATTGCGGCCGCCGCCTCGTAGGCATACGCCTACTGGCACGCGGCATCCCGCGCGCCGACTACAAGGTGCTGCACGGCGACGAGGAGGTCGGGGTGGTGACCTCCGGTGTGCTCTCGCCCCTCACGCGCGACGCGATAGCGTTCGCCTGGGTGCGTAGCGACCTGGCGCAGTCGGGTCAGGAGCTCGGCGTGGAGATCCGCGGCCAGTCGGTCGCGGCGCAGGTGGTGGACCTCCCCTTCAACAAGGCATGATGCTGCTAAGCACGCGCGGCTGCGGCCGGCCACATAAGGAGTAGAGATGAACATCCCGCAAGACGTACTGTTCGACGAGTCCCACGAGTGGGTCAGGCGCGAGAGCGACGACACCGTTACGGTCGGCATCTCAGACTACGCCCAGGACCAGCTGGGCGACGTTGTATTCGTCGAGCTACCCGAAGCCGGCGCCACCGTCTCGAAGGGCGACCAGGTCGCCGTCATCGAGTCGGTGAAGACCGCTTCCGACATCTACACGCCCGTCAGCGGCACCATCGTCGAGGTCAACGCTTCGCTCGAGACCACCCCGGAGCAGATCAACGAGGCGCCCTACCACGCGGGCTGGATCTTCCGCGTGAAGATGAGCGACGCAGCGGAGCTCGACACCCTGCTGGGCGGCGACGCCTACCAAGCCCTCACAGAAGGAGAGTAAGTGCATTACCTGCCGCACACGCCCGAGGACGTAGCTCGGGCGCTGGAACTGATCGGCGCGCCCTCCATCGACGCTCTGTTCGACGACATCCCTGCGCAGCTCCGTAACCCCGAGATGGACGTGGCGCCCGGCCTTAACGAAGCTGAGCTCATGGCGCACCTGCGCGAACTGGCAGCCAAGAACGATGCCACCGGGGCCGACTTCTTAGGCGGCGGCGTGCGCCGGCACTTCATGCCGAGCGTCACCAGCCACCTCGCCATGCAGAGCGAGTTCGTGACGGCCTACACGCCGTACCAGCCCGAGGTGGCGCAGGGCATCCTCCAGGCCACCTTCGAGTACCAGACCATGATGTCGGAACTCACCGGCCTGCCGGTCAGCAACGCCTCCATGTACGACGGCGCCACGGCAGTGGCCGAAGGCGCCCTCCTCGCGGTGCGGCAGACGGGCCGCGAGCAGGTGGTCGTGAGCCGCGGCGTGCATCCCGAAACGCGCGAGGTGCTGCAGACCTACCTCTCGCCCCTCGGCATAGAGATCAAGACCCTCGACCTCGAGGAGCTCACCACCCCGGTGCCCGCGGCCGACGGCCTGAACGAGGCGGCCTGCGTCATCGCCCAGCAACCCAACTACCTCGGCTACCTCGAGCCCATGCAAGAGCTCTCTAGCGCCGCTCACGAGGCGGGCGCGCTCTTCGTGGCCGCTGTCGATCCGCTCAGCCTCGCGGTGCTGGCCTCCCCCGGCCACTACGACGCCGACGTGGCGGCCGGCGACGGCCAAACGGTGGGCAACCCCGCCAACTTCGGCGGTCCCGCCTTCGGGTTCATGGTGGTGAAAGAGAACCTCGTGCGGCAGTTCCCCGGCCGCGTGGTGGGTCAGACCACCGACGTGGACGGCCACCGCGCCTTCGTACTAACCCTGCAGGCTCGCGAGCAGCACATCCGCCGCTCGAAAGCCAAGTCCAACATCTGCTCCAACCACCAGCTCACCGCGCTCATGGCCGCCATCAACCTAGCCGCGCTTGGGCCCCAAGGCCTGCGCGAGCTTGCCGTTGGTTCCGTTCAGCGCGCGCGCCAGTTGGCCGCCGCGCTGGAGGAAGCCGGCTTCGCGCCCCTCACCGGCGCGCGTTACTTCAACGAGTTCGTGCTACCCGTGAGCATGGAACCGGGCGAGCTGCGTTCGGAGCTGGCGCGCCACGGCGTTCAGGCTGGTGTGCCGGCTGGTGAAGAGTACGGCCTCGGGCACGCCATCGTGCTGGCCACCACGGAGAGCACCACGGACGCCCACATCGCCAAACTGGTGAAGGCTTTAGGCGCCGTCCTCAACCGTGCGGAGGCCGCCCATGTCTGACGCCAGCGGAACGCCCAGAGACACCGCGGACTTCCCGCTCATCTTCGAGCGCTCCCGTCCCGGCCGCCGTGCGGCTCACCCGCCCCGGGTGGACGACGTGGACCTGGCCGCGCTCTTGGGTGAGGAGAACCTCCGGCCTGAGCCGCCGAGGCTGCCCGAGGTATCGGAGCTCGACCTCGTGCGCCACTACACGCAGCTGGCGCACCGGCAGATGAGCATCGACGCCAACTTCTACCCGCTCGGCAGCTGCACCATGAAGTACAACCCTAAGGTCAACGAGGACGCCGCTAAGCTCTTCCAGGACCTGCACCCGTACCAGGCGCCCGAAACGGCGCAGGGCGCGCTCGAGCTCCTCTACAACCTGCAGAACGACCTCTCAGCCATCACCGGCATGGCTGGCTTCAGCCTGCAGCCCGCCGCTGGCGCCCACGCGGAGCTGGCCGGCGTGCTCATGATCCGCGCTTACCACGAGTCGCGGGGCGAGAGCGAACAGCGCCGCTTGGTGCTCGTGCCTGACGCCGCGCACGGCACCAACCCCGCCACGGCGGCCATGGCCGGCTACGACGTCAAGGAAGTGGCCACCGGCCCCAACGGTGAGGTAGACGTGGAGGCCTTCAAGGCAGCCCTCTCCCCCGCCGTGGCGGCCGTCATGCTCACCAACCCCAACACCTTGGGGCTGTTCGAGCGCAACATCCTCGAGATCGCCGAGGCCGCGCACGCGGTCGGCGCGCAGCTCTACTACGACGGCGCCAACCTCAACGCCATCATGGGCCGCGCTCGCCCTGGCGACATGGGCTTCGACGTGGTGCACCTCAACCTGCACAAGACGTTCACCACCCC
>CAZFFG010000104.1:0-5992 GCA_964518275.1 uncultured bacterium
GGTTGAGGGCGCCCAGGTCGCACGGTTCGCCGGGGTAGAGAGGGATTTCGCCGCAGTTGGCACTAACGATCCCGCCGGAACCGTCGGCATCCGGAATCAGGTAGGTGTGATACTCGTCTACCGTGCCGTTGAAGACGTCTTCCCTACCTGCTGGCGTAACGCTGACTACTTTGTGGTTCACGACCGACGCAGACCCAAGTGCTACTTGCTCCTGAGCTAAGACGCCCCGATCCGCCGGTACCCCAACATAAGCAAGGACACTATCCCCGGGTTGGAGCTGCTGCGCTTGCACTTTCTCCCCATCAACCGTGAAGAGGTTGTGATCCAGCGTGCAGCGTAGTTCAAGGCCACTATCGAACGCCACCGTCACGATCTCGGCACTTGCGCGGGTCATCCTTGGCTTCCGCATAGTGCGCTGCTGCATAACGCCAGTCCGCGAATCCATAGACCAGACCAAGACGTCCTGGCCAATCGCAGCCAACTCTCCGATGGACCGAGGTCCCTCTACGGTAAGCACCTTGGTGTCGGCAGTCACGCATGGATTCGTACTCATGATGTCGCCAAGCTCGGCGCGCATGGGGTTGTGCTCGTTGATGCGGTCGACGTAGATGAGGCCGGGCTCGCCGGTGGCCCACGCGTGCTGCGCGATCTCGTAAAGCTGGCCATGCCGTTCGTTCTTGGCGCGCTCCATGAACTCGTCGGTTACGAGCACGGAGATGTTGAAGGTGCTGATGTCGCCCTCGGTCTGCTCGCGCTCGAGGTCCTTGGCGGTAACGAAGTCCTTTACGTCGGGGTGAGTGATGCTGAGGGTGGCCATGCCGGCCCCGCGGCGGGTGTTGTGCGTCACGAAGCCGCCGGCGAGGTAGGTCTTGTTCTCGTCTACGGAGAGGTCGAGTGTGAGGGAGCGGCCCGCCTCCGTGACGCTGCGCACGGGCACGTAGTACTCGTCGTAACCGAACTCGCCCAGCTCGTACTCGAGGTTCGGGTCGCGGTGCAGGCGGTCGTAACCGCTGGCGGTGAGGTTGCGTTCGCCCCGCATGTAACGCGACACGTTCTTGCGGGTAGCGGTGAACTCGGACGGGCGTCCCTTAGCGCCGGCCGGCATGGCTGCCATGACCGGGGCGAGGATGGCGGTGGCGTGCGGGAGTACCCACGCCTGCTCGCGCTGCTCGTCGGGCACGTGCTCTGCTGCGGCCGCCAGGCGGGAGCCAGCGATGCAGCCCACGCGCTCCAGGAAGCGCTCGAGGCCCTTGTGGCTCACCACCGTGACGGAATGGATCGCGTGCCGCGAATAGCGGTCGGAGATGCCTTGCGTGGTGCGGCGCTTCGTGGGGATGCCGAGGCCGGCCAGCATGGTCATCACGTCTTCCGCCAACCCAACGGAGGCGGTGGAAAGGGTCGGCATGCCGTGGCTAAGCGAACCGTCGGCCTCGAACAGCCCCTTCAGGAAACTACCGACCACGGGCCTGGGCGCCATGCGCACGGCTTTGGGAAGGGTTAGATCCCGGGCCTTGGCCTTCACCAGGCCGTTGGCCTCAAGCCACGCGATCAGCTGCGCAGACTTGGTCACGAAGACAACGCTGGCGTCGCCTTCCTTCTGTTCGGAAACCACGTCGAGGTCGAAGAGCTCCTTGAAGAGTCGTGGGCCCTCTTCCATCATCGGCGAGCCGTGAGCCACGGAGAAGCCCACTCGACCGGTGCTAACGAAGCCGTCGCCCCACAGGTAACCGAGGAAGAAGGCCAGTCGCTCGGTTAGTACTTCGGGCATGCGGATGGTCTTGGCGTTGTGGTGCGGCAGATCGACGGGGCGCAGGGTTACAGGGGCGCCGGTGTGCTGGTCGAGCACCTGTATGACGTTGTCGCCGGCCTGTAACTCCTCGAACGGGACCCAGGCCCGCGTTCCGTCTGGGCGCATGATCTTGAGCTTGTGGTTAGGGGTGCCGCGCAGGGTCTGCCCGTTGGCAAGCGTTACTCGGAGCGTTTCGGACACGCCGTTGTTGAAGCCTCGGGGGCTGACCTTCCAGCCTTGGTCGGTGGCGACCTTAAGGTGGTGATCCTGCCAGCCCTGCTGGTGCGAGTCCACAAGCTCGCTGAGGCGCAGCGTGCCGCGACTGGTGTTCACGAGGGTGTCGGGGTGCAAGCAACCGCCCTGGCGGATGGCCCTGAGGGTGGGCGCGAAGATGTAGCGCAACGTAGCCACCGGCCCCGCGAACTCCGCCCCACCGAATCCGGCCCAGATGGCGAAGTTGTCGAACACTTCCACCGCGAACGAGGAGGGTCCGCTGGAGGTGCCGCCAGAGCCCGCCACGGGTGTGCCCTCGGCGCGGAGGTCGGAGAGGTCCACGAGGACGTCCTGACCAGCGAGGAGGCCCTTCACCATGTCGGCGGCGGAGCCCCAGATGTCGTCCACGGAGTCGCCAACCACGCGCACGCGCGACACGTTGCTGGTGCCGCGCTCCACGAAGGTGGCGGAGCGGTAGCCGCGCGTGACGTACTCGCCACGTACCAGGTCGAGGAAGGTGCCGGTGCGGACCTTCTCGTAATCGGCGTGCTGCGGGTCGATGGTGAGGTAGAGGCGCCCGACGAGGCCGCTGAAGCGGCGCTTGGGCCCGAGGGGGTCGAGGTTCACACCGTTACCCCCACCGACCTTGGTGACGAGGGCGAGCTTGGTGGCCAGGTTGAGGACCCAATCGGTGGTGCCCGCCACTTCCGGTCCACCGTCCTGCACGAAGCAGTTCAGCACGTTGCCGTGTAGCGTGTCGGCACCGGCCAGCACGCGCCCGCCCGGGCAGAAGCGCTTGGAGATCATCAACTGGTAGAACTGCTCGGCTGCCTCGTCTCGCACGGTCTCGGCTTCAGGCCGAGCCACCCAGTTGGCCACGCGGCGGAACATGTCCTCTAGGGACTGATCCCCCGCCTGGAAGTACTGCCGCTTGGCGATGGTGATCGCGTGTGGATCGAACGCGGCCGCCGGATCTGGGTGGTGGGAAGACGAGTTAGCCATGGCTCTCCTCTCGCCCCGGGGCGTGGCTAACGGCCGGGGCTACAGATGAAGTGGTCGGTGCTCTGCCCGCACGCGTTGCCGGGCGACGGCCGTTCGGTTGCTCACTACGACGCGAGCCTAGGCACTGTTATCGGAGATGACGCTCTCCTAGGCTCGGTACAAGATGTAGTACCTCGGATGCTAGCAGGTACTACCTGGCGCGGGAGTGTCGAATATTACTGACACTTACTCGTGCTTCCAAGCGCGCCAGATGGAGTCCCCCGACCGGCTTGACCGTTCAAGGAGAATAGCACCGGCGCGCGGCTCACAACAAGGCTTGAGTGCCACTACTGCACGTGGTAGTGGGGGTGGGTACCATATGTGGTACTCGCGGCCACGCTGCGCGTACGCACCGCTGATAGCGAGCCGGATGGCGAGAAGCACTATCGAACCGACGTTTGGCAGCCACGACGAAGGCGCCCCAACGCAACGCGTGGGGCGCCTTCACAGCCGGAACAGCTAGACCGGCCTGAACAGCTTCTTCGGCCTACGGAGCAAGGCTAGCCCACGACGGGCTCGAGCTCACTCCTCCTCAGCGGCGCCAGCTTCGTCCACTTGACCGGCTGCATCACCAGCTTCGTCGCCGGCCTCGTCGCCAGCTTCGTCTAAAGCCGTGTCGGGCTCGAACGTGAACAGATCGGTGGGGAGTTGGGCGTCGTCAACGCTGTACTCCACGATGTCGGCGGCCGCGCGCCGCTCCTCCACCCACTCCAGGCGCGCCGCCTGGCGCTTCTCGGCCAGCACGGTGGCTTCCACCTGGCCCCTCACGTCCTCGTAGCTGCGTACCCGCTCCGGGGTCCGCTCTGCCACCAGCACGACGAACTGCTCGCGGAACGCTTCCTCGGGCTCGACCGCCGGCTCTTCTTCGCTGGAGCCGTCCGCGTCGGCGTCTTCTTCGCCCTCGGGCGCCTCAGCGCTCTCGTCGGCGTCTGCCTCGTCGGCCGCCTGCAGCTCCTCCTCCGGAACTGGCACGCGCAGCACGAGCACGTCCGACACGTCGAGGGCGCCGTCTGGCAACGCCTCGAACGCCTGGGTGGAGAAGAGCGCCGTGTCGATCTCGAGCTCGAGCTGACCGGGCTTCACTAGGCCGAGATCGGCGGCTTCGCCTCCGGTAGCGGCCAGCGCGTCCTCAAGCGAGGCGCCGCCCAGCAGAGCCAAGCGGAACGCAGTGGCCGTGCCCTGGTCGGTGAAGTCCACGCGCGTGAGGAACGCCTCAGGCGGCAGGGTGAACATGGCGAGGTTGGTGTCGTAGTAGTCGCGGAACTCTTCCTCGGTGGCGGTCACGTCGCGTGTGACGTAACCGTACACAGCCTGCGCCACGCCGGCCCTGGTGCCTACGAACGGCACCCCGAGGTCCTCGGCGGCTTGGTAAGCCACCTCCATGTCGATGACCTGGCTCTGCACCGACGGCCGGAAGAGGCCCACGATGAGATCGGCTACCTGCGGTGAGAGGCTCTGCTGGATCTGCGGGTTGGAGTAGAGCGCGTAGTCCACGTCGACGGCGGTGATCTCGACGCCGTTCACCTCAGCCACAACGGGGTTCTCGAAGCTAAGCTCGCTGCCCGCCGGGAAGGTGAGCGTGGCCTCGTCGCGCAGGCGGTCGAGCTCCCGCTCGAAGATGCCGCTGATCTTGGCGTTGAGCGCGTCCTCGCGGACGCTCTCCTCCACCTCCTCGAACGGCTGCGTCTGGGCGGGCAGGTACTCCTCCACCGCCACGATGTAGTAACGCTGGTTGGACTCCACCACGTCGGTGATGCCTGCGCCGCGCAGCATGAACGCCTGGTTGGCCACGAGCGTGGGCAGCGCCGGTGCACCGACCGGGCGCGGCTCGGTCTCGCCGCTAGCTGCACCGATGGCGCCGTCGCGATCGGCGAGGTCGAGGCTGTACTCACGAGCCAGGGCGGCGAAGCTCTCCCCAGCGATGGCGCGGGCTCGCAGGCGCTGCGCCAGCTCCTCGTCGCTCACCACGATCTGCCGGGCCAGGATGCGCTCCTCGGTCTGGTAGGCGCTCTGGTTGGCCTCGTAATAGGTGGCCACTTCCTCGTCGGTGACCTCTACGTCGCCGACGAGGCTGTCCTGGAACTTCTGAAGCCGTAGCTGGTCGCGCCAGTAAGCGCGGAACGCCTGGTCGGTGAAGCCCAGTGCGCCGATGAGGTCTTGATAGGCGCGGTCGTTACGGCCGCCGGCCACGCCGCGCTCCTCACGGAAGGCGTTCACGGCCTGCCGCACCTCGCGGTCGGAGACGTTGATGCGTGACGCCGCCTGGTCGAGCACGGCCTGCCGAGCGATCTGATCGACCATCAGGCGCTGCAGGTCGGCGCCGACCTCACCCTCCGTGACGGAGGAGAAGAGCGCGTTGGCGCGCGCCTGCTGCACGTCGAACTGGTAGATGTTCTGGCCGTTGACGGTCATCTCGACCGGACCACGCGCCGCGTTGCTGGCGCCGAGGAAGCCTAGGCCGCCCGGGGTGAACGAGATCACCATGCCGGCCAGCAGGCCGATAGACACGGCCCACAGGATTATGGTGGTGGTGCGTTTGTTGAGCTTCATCTCTGGTCAGTTCCTCCCGGAGCCACCGGGCGGCCTCGCGACCGGGCCACTACGCGGGGGCATACACTTTCAAACGATCGTCGCTCGCCGCCTTGGGTGCCCGCTTGGCCCGCCAGCTCCAGCTTGCGAAGCCTCCGGGTGCGGCGTCCCTTGCCCAACTGACGGCGGCGAGGAGCACGCCCCGGAGTGTACCAGACCAGGGGAAGCAGGCGCGCTACCCGGAGCGCGGCAACATCATGGCTACTTCCAACCACCCCGCCGCCCACCTGCTATATTGGCGGGTGCCCGTGCGGCTCCACGCCGCTCGGAACCCACACCGTCCGAAAGGACGACCGCATGGTCACGCGCCCGTAGCTCAGCCGGATAGAGCGTTCGCCTCCGGAGCGAAAGGCCGCAGGT
>CAZFFG010000105.1:0-5735 GCA_964518275.1 uncultured bacterium
CGAAGTTCACGAACACGCGCCACAGGATGATGAAGAGCGGCATCTGCAGCAGGATGGGTAAACAGCCGCCGGCTGGGTTGACGCCCGCCTCGCGGTAGAGCGCCATGGTCTCCTGCGTGAGCTTCTCACGGTCGTCCTTGTACTTGCGCTGCAGCTCCTGGAGCTTGGGTTGCAGCCGCTGCATGCCGAACATGGACTTGGTCTGTGTGGTGATGAGCGGCCACACCACCACGCGGAACATGAGGGTAAGCACGATGATGGAGAGGCCCCAGTTCGGCACGTAGGTGTGGATGAACTCCAGCAGCTTCACGATCAGCAGGGAGAGACGCCCCAGGATGTTCGGCCGGAAGAGGCCGGGCAGGTCGAGGTATCCCTCCTGGTGGTAACGCACCAGCTCGTTGTTGCCTGCGTAGAGGGAGGCGCGCACGTCGGCGGTGGCGCCAGCGCCGGCACCGATGGGCGCCTGGAACGCCACCCGGTTGGGCCTGAGGTAGCTGGCCGCCAGCTGGTCGCCCGCTCCCGCCGGGGTGAGCACGAACGCGAAGCCGCGGTTGTTGTCGTTCTGCTGCAGCGAGAGGTAGGTGGGCGCCGCTATGGGCTGCTCGGCCGGGTTCAGCGTGAAGCTCTCACCGTGCCCGATCTTGATGGTGGGGTTGGTCACGCGCCCGATGCCGGGGGTGGCCAGCTGTACCACGGCCTCCTCGTCGCCGCTTAGTCGTGAGACCGTGAGGCTGACGTCGAAGGTGTCGCTGCCCTCGCGCAGCACGATCTGGCGCTCGGCCGCGAACTCGCCGGCCTGCGTGCTGTAGTTGGCAGCGTAACGGCCCACCAGAAGGCCGTCGCCGTTACGGCTCCACTCGCCGTTAGCGTCGGTCACTGCGCCGTACTCGCCGTTCACCAGGAAGGCTATACCCGGCACCTGCGAATCGAACGGCACGAGGTTGACGTTGTTGTCGAGCGCGTAGTTGTTGAAACGGTGCCCGCGCTGCTGCTTGGCGAACGCGGCGGCGAGCTCCCCAGCGGGGGTGAAGAAGTAATCCACGCCCTTGCCGGTGATGAGGGTGAGGGTCTCCCCCTGCAGCTCGCAGAAGAACGACGGCGTTGCGCTGGTACAGGTGGCCTGCACCTTGTCTAGCGAGCGGAAGTCGGCGACGTCGAAGCGCGTAGCCTCGGTCTCCACCTGCGCCAGGGCGGAAGACGCTAGCGCCAAGGCAGCGAGGCCGAGCGCCAGCAATAGGTTACGTAACGGTTTCAAGGTGCCTCCGTGGAGGCGTCGGCCACCGACGCCTTCGATTCGTAGATGCGTGTTCCAGAGATAGTGCCACCGAGGGTGGCCTTCAGTGAGGGCGGCTTGGGCGCCGACCCGCCGCGCCTGGGGGGCACTGGGTCGTACCCGCCGGGGTGGAAGGGGTGGCAGCGCAACACGCGCTTCAAACCCATCCAGCTGCCCTTAAGAACGCCGTGGACCTCGATGGCCTCGATGGCGTAGCTGCTGCAGGTGGGGTGGAAGCGGCAACTGGGGGCGCCCTTCAGCGGCGATAAGTAACGCTGGTAGATACGTAACGGCCAGGTGGCAACGGCGCGCACGCCGAGGCCTCTGCGCTGGCGGCTGGGGCCAGCGTTCACGCTAGCAGCGAAGCGCGGTTAAGCGCGGAGCGCAGCGAGCGCTTGAGCTCGTGGTAGTCGGCCGTGGCGGCCGTGGGCCTGGCGATGATGAGCAGGTCGAAGGAGGGACGCGAGTGCGATAGAGCGGCTGGCGCCACACCCTCAGCGAGGGTCTCGCGCAGCGCCTCACGCAGACGCCGGCGCACGCGGTTACGCACCACGGCCTTGCCGACCTTGCGGCTCGCGACTACACCCACGCGCACCTCCCCGTGCACGCTAGGTCGCCAACGAACAGTGACGTGTTTGCTCCCACCGCTCTGCCCCTTACGCAGACGCTGGAAGGCGCGATCCCCGCTCAGCGAGCGGAGGACCGCGACGCTACTCAGCGATCCGATACCGAGAGGCGCTTGCGACCCTTGGCCCGGCGCCGTCTGATGACGTTGCGCCCCCCTGGGGTAGCCATACGCGCGCGGAAGCCGTGCGTCTTGGCACGCTTGCGGCGATTGGGCTGATAAGTCCGCTTCATGGTCTCTCCTTCCAGCTTCTTGGTGTCAATGAACAGGCCCGGGGCCGGCTCCCAGCCTGAGGGACGCTGCGCCACACGTGGCTGCGCTTTTCCCTCGGCGAGCCCACCGTCCGGGCCGAACGGTCAAGCCGAAGAAGCATAGCACACGACCGGCCGCCATGCTAGGAGCGGCCGACCCACCTCGGGCCGGCTAGGCGCGGTCGGTCGACGCACCGGCTGCCGGCTAGGCTAGCAGCTCAGCGGCACCGAGCACGGCGATGTCGTCGCGGGCGCGGCCCATGAGCTGCACACCGAGCGGCAGTTCCTCGGCCGTACCGAACGGCACGCTGATCGACGGCAGCCCCGCCAGGTTGGCGAGGGCGGTTGCCATGTCGGAGAGCACCGAATGGCCGCTGAAGCGCGCCTCGAACGGCTCGAGTTGGGACTCACCCAGCGGGAACGCCACCCCGGCGGCCGCCGGGAGCAGTAGGAACCGCACGTCCTGCAGCACGGCTTCCAACTGGTCGGCTATCAGGCGCCTCACCTTCAGCGCCCGGCCGTAGTAGTCGTGGTAGTAACCCTGCGACAGCGCCAACGCGCCGAAGAGCAGCCGCCGTTTCACCTCGGGCCCGAAGAGCTCGCCGCGCACGCGGTTCATCACAGCCTCCTGGCCGTCTGCCAGCGCCCCAACGCGCGCCCCGTAGATGGTGCCGTCGAAGCGCGCCAGGTTGCTGGAGGCCTCAGCGGTGGCCGTGACGTAGTAGCAGGCCGGGGCGTGCACCACGCCGGGCACCGACACCTCCACCAGCTCCGCTCCAGCCGCCTCCAAGCGGGCGGCGGCCTCCTTCACGGCGGCCAGCGCCGCCGGCGAGTAACCGCTCCCGTCCTCCTGCGCGCCGCGTTCCATGAACTCGCGCACCAGCCCGACTCGCAGGCCGGCCACGCTGAGCTCGCTCACGCCACCCTCAGAAGGGGGGTCGAAGGTGGTGGCGTCGTGCGGGTCCGCTCCGCTTGCCAGCTCGAAGGCCAGGCGTACGTCGGCCAGGTGCCCAGCTAGCAGGCCCACCTGGTCGAGCGAGCTGCCGTAGGCGATGAGCCCGTGCCGCGAGAGCGCCCCGTAGCTCGGCTTGAAGCCGTAGACCCCGCAGAACGCGGCGGGCAAGCGCGCGGAACCGCCGGTGTCGGAACCTAACGCCAGCGGCGCCACGTCCGCGGCCACCGCCGCCGCGGAGCCGCCGGACGAGCCGCCCGCCACCCGCGTGGGGTCGAGCGGGTTGAGGACCGGCCCGAAGGTGCTGTTCTCGTTGCCTGAGCCCATGCCGAACTCGTCGAGGTTGGACTTGCCGATCACCACTGCGCCAGCCGCCGTCAGGCGGCCCACCACGGTGGCGTCGTACGGTGGCACGAACTCCGCCAGTAGGCGTGAGCCGGCCGTGGTGCGGATGCCGGCGGTGGCGAGGTTGTCCTTCACCACCAGCGGCACGCCCGCCAGGGGGCCCACGTCCTCGCCGGCGGCGAGGCGCTCGTCGAGCCGGCTGGCGGCCGCCAGTGCCGCCTCCTCCGCGATGGTAACGAAGGCGTTCGAGAGGTCCTGCGCGGCCTGAGCGCGCTCCAGGGCGGCCGCCACCGTGGCCACGGCGCTGCTGCGACCGCTGCGCACGGAGTCGGCGATGGCAGCAGCGCTCGGCTGTGTACGCGCTGCGGTGTTCATGCGCTGGAGCATAACAACCGGGGTGCATGCGGTGCCCATGGCCGGGTTCGACCGCGCCAGCCTCGGCCCGGATGTTCGGAAACCGGCGTTGCCACACCGCGGGTGGGCTATATCATGGCCCCCGATGTCAGGGCCGCTTCCACCGGCCGACGAAGCGCGCGCCTCAGCTGGCAACGCCGGTGACGACGTTGTGAGCAGCGCAGCGCACAGCACACCGCACGCGTCGGCCGCCCTCACCACCCCGCTCGCCCGCGCTCGCGGAGCGGCGCACGCCACGCTGGTCGCCAGCGCGGGCGTTACCGACCCGGGCCGCGTGAGGAGCCTCAACCAGGACTTCTTCTACGTCGGAGACGTGGCGGGCCGCGGTCATCTAGCCGTGGTGGCCGACGGCATGGGCGGCCACACGGCGGGCGAGGTCGCCAGCCGCCGCGCGGTTGAGACCATGGTGGAGTCGTTGAGGCGCAGCCGCGCTCACCCCCCGGTGGCGCTCGCGCGAGCAGCGCAGGCCGCCAACGTAGAGGTCTACAACTACGCCATCGAGAACCCACAACACAAAGGCATGGGCACCACCCTCACCGCGGTCCTCATCGACGACCAGGTCGGTCTCGTCGGCCACGTGGGCGACTCACGCGCGTACCTCATCAGAGGCGGCTCGCCAACCCGCCTCACGGTCGATCACAGTTGGGTCGCGGACCGTGTGCGCCAGGGGCTCCTCAGCGAGGAGGAGGCCAAGCGCCACCGCTGGCGCAACGTGATAACCAACGCCATCGGCGCCACGCCCACCTTCCGGCTCGACGTGCTGTACTTCAACGTCGTGCCGGGCGACCTTGTGGTGGTGCTCAGCGACGGCGTGAGCATGCTGTTAGACGAGAAACAGATCGCGCAGATCGCGTCTGAGCACGACCCGGAAGAAGCCACCGCCAAGCTCATCGCCGAGGCCAACGAACGAGGCGCCCCCGACAACCTCACCGCCGTGGTGATGCGGGTGGACGACGTGGCGTTCCGGCCGAAACAGTACGACCTGCCGGGCACACCCCTGGAGGCCGAGTCGGTGAACATCGGCGAGACGCTCTCCGGCATCCGGCGCGTGGAGGACGGCTACCCCAGCAACGGTCCCCTGCAGAAACTGAAGCGCCACCCCTGGTACCCGTACCGCTTCTGGATCTTGGGTTCCGCTTACCTCATCGTGCTGCTAGCGCTCTTCCTCATCTGGCGTAGCTGATATAGCTCGCCAGCGCGGTCCGTAGCGCGCGGCGCCTGATAGCCTGTGGCATGAAAGAGATCCTCGCAACCAAGAACGCTCCGGAAGCTATCGGCCCTTACTCGCAGGCGGTGAAGGTCGGCGACCTCATGTTCACGGCTGGGCAGATAGCCCTCAACCCCGACGGTTCCTGGGCCGGCGGCGACATCACGGCGCAGACCACGCGCGTGATGGAGAACCTGAAGGGCATCCTCGACGCGGCGGGCGTGGGCTTCGACAAGGTAGTGAAGACCACCTGCTTCCTGAGCACCATGGACGACTTCGCGGCGTTCAACGAGGTGTACGCCCGCTACATGGGCGAGGGGCTGCCGGCGCGCAGCACCGTGGCCGTGGCCGGCCTGCCGAAGGGCGGGCTCGTGGAAGTGGAGGCCGTGGTTCTGCTGCGCTGAGGGCCGTACGAAACGCCTGAACGCCTAAGAGGGCCGCGCCGGATCTTCCCGGCGCGGCCCTTTCTCTCTCTCCCTTGACCCTGCGGCCTATGCGCGCTGCCCTGACCGCAGCGGCGCGTCTAGACCCAGGTCAGTTGCGCTGCCAGACCAGCTCGCGCTTCACCTGCTCGATGGCGTCGGTGATGGGGATGCCGCGCGGGCAGGCTTCCGTGCAGTTGTAGGCGGTGCGGCAGCGCCACACGCCGTTCATGCTGGAGAGGACCT